>CAZUCY010000091.1:0-15416 GCA_964618785.1 uncultured Ignavibacteriaceae bacterium
TTCCCTTTTGAATTTCTTCTATGTGTTTTGCTATTTCTTTATCTGTAAATTGATGGGCATATCCAATGTCGTTTATTGATTCTATATGCTCCTGCACGTGTGATTCCGAAATCATTTCGGAATGTCTACTTATTTTTCTTGACTCGACATAAATACTTGAAAATAACAGTTCTTCACCTGAGATTTGCTCTTCCAGCATTGATTTAGATTTTGTATATAATTCGGCAAGAAGATCGCTTTTCCATGATGTCCAGATAGCCGGGTTCACGGCTGACAGATCCGCATATGTGACAAGGTAAAGAAGATCCAACTCTTTTACGGAATTAAAACGGGAAGAAAAGCTGTTAAGCGTTTCAGGATCATTTAGATTTCTTCTAAAAGCGACCTGTTCCATAACCAAATGATTCCTCACAAGAAAGGCAACCGGTTCTATTTCTTCATCACCATAGCCAAGTCTGTGCATAATTGAAGAAGCCATCTCGGCTCCAATAATCTCATGCCCTGAAATATTTATCGGTTTTGCTATATCGTGAAAAAGCAGCCCAAGATGCAGTGTCTCTTTATCTTTTAGGTTATTGTAAATTTTGCCAAGAGGTGAGACATCTTTCTCAAGTTTTTCAAGATTCTGAATAGTTTGTATTGTGTGTTCGTCGGCGGTATAGCAATGATAAACGCCATGTTGCACAAACCCAATAAGATCTTTAAACTCCGGCATAAAAGCTTTTAGTACGCCAAGCTCGTTAAGTACGGATAAAGTAAGCCCGACATTTTTAGGCAGCCTAAGAATTTCACGGAAAAATACGGATGATTCGACTTCATTTTTACTGTCGCCTTCGTAATCTTCCACAATCTCTATCACTGTTGATCTAAGGTTTTCGTCAAACTGTGCATTATGCAAACCCCTGTAATAAAATGCTCTAATAATATCCGAAAGAGAAAGTTTTGGTTTGCCGTTAAGTGAGATGGTTTTTCCTTTAAGAATAAAGTCGTCGTCAAGATCTATTGCAAGAGAATCGGGAAGAGGGTTGAAAATTTCTTCCTGAAATTTTTTTATCATCGATTTTGAAAACCGGTTTATAATATTTGCCGCATTAAAATACTCGTGCATAAAACTAGGTAAAGCGTCTTTTCTGTGGATAAGCATTGAAGAGATTTTTTTCTGGGCATTAAATTCAAAACGGTCATTCTTCTGTTGTGAGGTAAGATGAAGCATATTCCGTACAGCAATAATCAGCCGATAGCTTTTAAGCAAACGCCTACATTCGTTTTCCGAGGTGTATTTGTTTTCCCTTAAAAGATCGATGAAAACTTCTGCCTGGGTTATTTCGCTCTGCTTATTCAAAAGTGTCTTATACATTAAAACATACATCCATTCTATAGACTGAAAGTCTCTAAGTCCGCCGGCGGATGATTTCACATTTGGCTCCAGGACCTTAGGTGACTCACCGTACTTTTCATACCTTGCATTTATGTCATCAGCAAGTTCCTGAAGAAGCTTAATTTTTATGTCCTCTGTTATATAAGAGAAAAGGGTTTCATTCCATTTTTTGTACAGAGCCTCACTTCCAAAAAGGAAGCGAGTTTCAAAAAACTGTGTGAATGTATGTAAGTCAGTATGCAGAAATTTTTCAATGTCTGAAAATTCTCTTAAAGTATGAGATACTTCAAGGCTGTTGTCCCAGAATTTAGTAACGAGATGTGCAATTACTTCTTTATTTTCTTCAACCGAATTTGTAATAAACATCAGGTCAATATCTGAAAAAGGAGAAAGTTCTCGCCTGCTAAAACTTCCGGCAGATGCCAGAATAAAATTATATTTATTTTCGCCTGAAAGTTCCCTAATGTATTCTTCTACAAGAAGGCTGTATGAAACACTGAATGCAAACGAGTCTTTCTGTCGAAAATTTTCCTGAAAAAGTTTATCACGTTTTCTTAGGAAATCTTTCTTTATGTTTGATAAAGTAGTCATAATTCTATCACACAGTCTCGTAAATTAAAAAATTTTCTTAGCGTTTATTGCCGTATTCCGCCTTAATTAAAGAAGAAATTCCTCCTCTTACATTAAATTGTGCTGTAATAAGCATATAACGGGGCTTGCATACATCAGCAAGATCATCAAGAATTTTGTTGGTAACACTTTCAAAGTATATTCCGTCATTTCTGTAAGAGTTTAAATACACTTTGAGTGATTTTAATTCAATGCAAAATTTATCAGGGATGTATTCTATTATTATTGTAGCAAAATCAGGCTGACCGGTTTTAGGGCAGACGGATGTAAACTCCGGTGCAGTATGAATAATAGAATAATTTCTATTCGGATAAGCATTCTCAAATACTTCTAATATTTTGGTTTTAGCGTTCATAAATTAACCATCTTCTTATTCACTTATTTATTTATTAACCCATCTCGATATTTTAGTATTACCAAATTATTAATGCTTCCCATAAAATTTATAAAACAATTAATAATTTCATTTAATTACGGATAACTTCTAATAGAGTACTTATTCTATTCTCCTTGTATTCACCTTTAGCATTAAATAAGTTTTGTTTTAATAACCTGTTGATGTTTTTTTCATTTTTAGATTTATTTAATAATAATTCCAAGTTTTGGATTATAATTAATTCCCTATTTAGAAACCATTCATTAAGAGTGTTTTTATAATTTACAGGATAGCTTAGAAAATTCGAAGGATTATTTATTAAATCATATTTCTCCATGAAATCAGGTTTAGAAATAGAATTAATTATTTCAAGAATCAATTGCATAGTATTTTTGCCTTCTGATAAAAAATCCCATAGCTCATCAGCCAATAATATTTCAGAAGGGTCAAAAAATTTTTTGCAATCAATTCCGTAATTAAGAAATCTTATTTTATCGGAGCCACATTTTTGCTCATTTAGTGGGTCAAAAGGAAAACCCAAATAATAGTACACTTGTTTTTTAGGAAATTTATTTTTTAGGCCGGCTTTTGCATATAAAATTTTTTCTTTTTCGCTTTTAAATATTCCACTATTAGGCTTTACAGTTTTTAGTTCGATTGCAAATATGCTATCATAATCTTCATAATAAACATCAGCTGTGAAATTTGAAATATTTTGATTTGAGTTTTCTTGATTTTCAAATAGTAAATTATTTTCTTTTGAAATATCGGGGTTAGTATTATTGTTTTTGAGGGAATTAATTATTTCATTAATAATATTTTGTTGAATAGAGTTAATTAAAAGATATTTAAATTCTCTTTTTTCGCCATCACACAAAATGTGGGCAACATTCTCGAAAAATGTTTGTCCCAATGTTGTATTGAGTCCATGCATCCAGCTCGCAAGACTCACAAAAATAGGGATATCTGTCACGTGTTTACAAATTTTCACTTTAAAAGCCTCTAAAAATGCTTCATGAAAAGGTGCATTACGATTATGCGAGGCATCTTCCGGAAAATCTTCAAATTTAGATTTTAGAGTCTTTATTACTTCAAGGGCAATTTTTTCTTTTTTTAAAATATCCATTCTATATTTCCTTAAGATAAAATATAGCTTCGGAATAAGCTCCCTTATCTTTTTCTGTCCTATTCAGAACAGGTCTTTTAAATTGCTGAACTATTTTCATTCCGGCATTTTCAGCAATCTTAGGATAAAGATTAAACTTATCATTTGCCACAATAAATATATTATAGTCAACAATTAAATATTTTTTACAATTCAATAAAACCTCTGAAATTCCTTTTAAATACATTTCTCTTGCTTCCCTGCCGCCCCCTTTAGAAAGTGGGCCTATTTCCATTTCATCATTTCTTTCAAAACCGAATAGATCATAGGCATAAGCGTGCTGTTCATGATAATCAATTAAACCAACGTACGGTGGACTTGTAAAAATTCCGTTTATCTTTTGATTTTTGATAAATTTTGCAAAATCAGGCTTAAATTTCTCAGAAGTATTAACTATGTCAATCATTCTGCTGTCGCCGGTAATACAATATTGATATGTATCAGTTCTTAATGAATTAAATTTCGCTAAACGATTTAAAGTATCCTTGGAATATCTTTCCCACCAACTTAGTATTGAGAAAAGAGGTTTGCAAATTTTTCCGTGTTTGGAACAATAATATGTTGCTAATATTGGTTCGACTAAAGTTGCCAGGTCGGAATGTGTTGTTGCACGACAAGAGCGAATTGCACGGCTAAGGATGATAGTTATCATCTTTTTCGCATTCGGGTTCTTAATTCTTTTTATTAATTCAAAAGCAAAGTCTATCTCTGTTCTTATCTGCTTTAAATACCACTTATCTAAAAAGGTTTTCGATTTTTCTTGCTTTAACTCTATTTCATATTGTTTAATAAGTTTTTTGTAAATTGGTAAAAACTCTTTCTCCTTATCATAACCATAAGTTTTTTCGTCAATTTCACCGTTTCTTAGTTTAAGTTTAAATTCCAATGAAGGAAAGTATTTATTGTTAAAAGAGGCAAGTTCTTCCAGTAATTTCTGTTCAAACTTAACAGTTTTTGAATCGGCAATAAATTGTCTTAAAGCATTAGTAATTCTTCTAATCTCGTTATTTAGAACATTTAAATCGTATTTACTGATTTTGACATTGCTTATCAAAGAATTAAACTGAGAAATGTCAATACCAATAGCGTGCATGCCAAGTTCATTTGCTTGGACTAATGTTGTACCGCTGCCGCAAAAAGGATCGAGAATTATATCGCCTTTTTTAAAATAAACTTTCTTTTTGAATTCGTCGGTATGACTATCTAAAAAATATTCGACAAGTTGCGGAATAAACTTTCCTTTGTAGGGATGAAGGCGGTGCACATGTTTTGTAGTATCAGATTCTTTATACTGTTCAAAAGACAGATGCCAATCAATATCTTCTCCAAGTTTTTCTTTCCAATTCAACTGGCGTTCGCCATAAAAAGATTTGTAATACTCAAATAATTCTGTTTTACTAACAAAAGTGTTCCCATTGTTTCCATATTTATTTATGCGTCCATAATTTATCAAGTAAGAAATATTTGAAGAAGTAACTTTCCTTTTCAGTGTAAGGCTTATCCATTCACTTGCTTCTTTTATGGTAATTAACTCTGGATTCAATTCAAACATATTTTGGTCTTATCTTATAAGCAATCGGGTCTTCAATACCGGCAGCTTGGAAACCCTTTAATCTAAGTGCACAACTATCACAAATACCACAGGCATCGTCTTCATTTTGGTAACATGACCATGTAAGCCCTAAAGGAGCTTTTAGTTCAATACCTATTTTAACAATTTGGGCTTTTGAAAAATGAATTACGGGGGTTTCAATTTTAATTTTTGTTAATGGCTTTGTTCCTGTTTCAATAACTTTTTCAAAAGCTCTGAAAAATTCAGGGCGGCAGTCGGGATATCCTGAAGAATCTTCGTATACAGCGCCGATGAAAAGTGCGCTTGCATTTAAGAACTCAGCCCAGCTTGTACAAGCAGAAAGAATATTAGCATTTCTAAACGGTACATACGAGAAAGGTATTTCTTTACTAGATAAATCAGCTATACTAACCTCAATATTTTTGTCGGTTAAAGAAGAGCCTCCTATTTTTGTCAAGTGAGTAAAATCTATTACAAGTCTTTTATCAACCTGATAAAATTCAGCTATATCATTAAATGCTTTTAACTCTCTTTGTTCCGTTCTTTGCCCGTAATTTATGTGAGCAAATGCTAATTCATAATGTTCATATGCAATTGCGGCAGTTACACAACTATCCATTCCACCGCTTACTGCAATAACCGCTATTTCTTTTTTTACAGACATGAATAAATTCTTATTTTAATCATATAAAAATAAGAAAATAGCTCGATACATTGTAGTCTGAAAGCTTTGTTCAATATGAAACAATTTTGATAAAGTTTCTTAAGGATTCCAACTATCTAATTATATACTCCTCCTACTTCTTCAGATTATAAAACAATGGGAATATTAACATCTGTCAATACCTTCGTTATCTGAACTAGATGATTTCGGTGTCCAATCCACCCCTTCACAAGGAAGAAAAATCGTGGAAGGATGTTTATCGTAAAGCATGCACAAAACAGCAGTTTCATCAAAATGTGCGCATGTTGAACAGAGAGTAGATTCAAGAATTTCTTTGTTTTTCGATTTAAAGAGTTTATAATGAGTCACAGCCGGATGTAATATTGCGCTATATATAGTTGCAACGCTAATAAACCACCATAATTGCTGTGAAATATATGCTTCTAAAACCCAAAGGAGAGGAATAATAACAGCAATTCTAATAATTGTCCAAAATATTATTTCTCCCATCGAATTCTCCTAAAGGGTAAGTGAATTAATTTAAAATATAAGCTATTTATTTAAGATAAATATTGATAATTAAAAAATAAAGAGAGTAAATTTTATAAGATAGCGAATTTTGGCTCTAAGTGTTTCGCTAGATATTGATTACTATTCAGAATGTAGTACTTATTCTTATGCCAATACTTCTAATTTTGATTAACATAATCTATTGTAGCGAATATTAAAGCCGCCGCATAATTTACAAATTTGTCAAAAAATGAAAGGGAAGCAGTTATTTGTTATTTGGATAATATATTATAATTAAATAAAATAAATGTCAAATTTTTGTAGTATATTTTTATTTTAATTTTATTGAATTAAAACTGGTTTCATAATATTAAATACGCATTTATTAGAAAAATTGTTCTTTTATAATTTTCAATATTTAATTTATTTTTGTATACAATAATTAAGTTAAATACTAACTTTATAGTGGTTAACTTTTACTTTAAAATAATAAAGCCCAAAGATGTTTTAATTCTTTAGGCTTATTTAGTAAAAAACATGACTTGAGTGAGCGCGGGTGGTTTCGAACCACCGACCCTCTGCTTAAAAGGCAGATGCTCTACCCCTGAGCTACGCGCCCTTTTTTTAAGATAACAAATATAAAAATTAGATAATATTATTCCAAATATATATTATAATTAAAACAACAAGATTTTATAGTGATAATGCAAAAAAACTCAAAAATATTAGTTTGTGATGATGATGAAACCCTATGTTATCTTCTCAAAGAGCAGCTTCTTGAAGAAGGTTTTTCTGTAGATACTGTTTATGACGGCAGGTTTGCTATCGAAGCTCTCAAAAGGAAGAATTATGACCTTTTGCTTCTTGATTTAAATATGCGGGAAGTGCAGGGCGATGAAGTTATGAAATTTGTAGTTGACTACAACTCATCTATTCAGGTTATTATTTTAACAGCGCAAACTGAAATAAAAAGTGCAATTGAATTTATAAAAATGGGGGCTTATGATTTTATTTCAAAGCCGTACAATTTTGATGAACTTCTTATTACGATTGATAGAGCCTTGGAACATAAAGATCTGCTTGTTAAAACGGCTCTTTTTGCAGAACAGGTAAATAAAAAACTTTCCACAAGAATGATCGGTAACAGCAAGGAACTGCAGAGGGTTATTACATTGGCTAATAAATCTGCAATATCTGATTCCAATATCTTAATTGAAGGTGAAACGGGCACAGGCAAGGAATTGATGGCCGAATACATTCACAAACGTTCCGGAAGAAGTGAGATGCCGTTTGTGGTAATTAATTGTGCGTCTCTACCGGATCAATTAATCGAGAGTGAATTGTTTGGGCATGAAAAAGGAGCCTTTACTGATGCTAAATCTACAAAACAGGGGTTGGTAGAAATAGCTCACGGAGGTACCCTGTTTTTAGATGAGATAGGAGAATTAAGTCTTGCTTTACAACCAAAACTTTTAAGGTTCCTTGAGAATGGGGAGTACAGAAGAATAGGTGGTATTATTAATCTTACTTCAAATGTGAGAGTTATCGGAGCATCAAACAGGAACCTACTTGAAGAAACAAGCAATAAGAATTTTAGGAGAGATCTTTTATTCAGGCTAAATGTTATAACTTTAACTATCCCGCCTTTGAGGGAAAGAAAAGAAGATATTCTTTTGCTAGCTAATCATTTCCTTGAAACAAAGTCCCCTATTCGTTCTCCTAAAAAGCTTTCGTCTGAAACTGAGAAAGCTTTATTGAAGTACGATTTCCCCGGTAATATAAGAGAGCTTGAACATGTAATAGAGAGAGCTCTTATTTTTGCAGAAAATGATCATATAGAGCCGGAAGATTTAAATTTACCTTCCGATACTATAAAAGGTTTAGCAAAAAAATCACATTCTCAACAGGAAGAAGAAGTGCTAAGCCTGGCAGAAATAGAAAAAAGACAAATAGAATATGCTTTACGAATTAACCAGTGGGATAGAGCTCAAACTGCTTTTCAGCTTGGCATAAGTCCGAAAACACTTTATTCTAAAATAAAAAAATATGAACTTAGAGAAGATTAGCTCATGCGCGGATCATCAATTTATTTAAACACTTTTTTTGATCTTCTTAAATTTGATACTCGAGCACTTGCTGTTGCAGATAAAAATCAAAAAATTGTTTGGTTTAATAAAAGGTTTAAAAATGATTCCGGATTAAAAAGCATAAAAGGTATTGGTATATCAAATCTATTTTATTCCGATCCTGCCCTTAAAGATATAAAGATCAAGAAAAAGACTATAGTTAAAGTAGATTTATTTAACCATCAACTGATTATTACGACCATAAAAATAAGGAATAAGATAGAGGGTTATCTGCTGGATTTAGAATTCATCACTAAAACAAATGAAGCAATTAATAAGTATTCTGAAAGTAAAAATCTTCTTTTCCCTAAAACCCTTCAACAGATTCTGACTCTTCTAATAAAAGAAAAATCTTTATCGGTTCTTGCTGAAAAAATTCTTGAAAAGAATGTTTCTGCTATTAAGGGAAATCTGGGGATTATAATATTTTATAATGAAAATCAAAAAAAAGCAGAATTCCAATTTTACGAACCGGCGGAAGGAATTAATAACCGCGAAGAAGTTGAGAAAGAAGTTCTTGCAAGTTCATCTTATATTACAAAGTGGCTTTTAGTAAATAAACATTCATTAATGCTTACAAATACAGCCGGCAGCATTGGGTTTCAAATAATGCAGGCTCTGCAATGCAGTTCATTACTTATTTCCCCTTGCTTCTTTGATGAAAAACTTCTTGCGTCAATAATTATAGGTAGGAAAGAGAATTACTTTTCCGAAGTCGATGCTGATAATGCCGAACAATTTGCCGCATTACTTTCTTTTACTATAAGCAATAATAGGACTAGAGAATTAAATACAACATTAGAGAACAGGCTTTTACAATCCCAGAAACTGGAAACAATCGGGAAATTAAGCAGCGGGATGGCGCATGATTTCAGTAATCTCCTTTCAAGTATTTTTGGAAGTATTAATTTACTTAAAAAAAGGATTTCAGATAAAGAAGATGCGTACAGGTTGCTTGATAATATAGAAAATTGTTCAATTAGAGCTCGAGACCTAACAAGGGGACTTCTTTCCTTCGGAAAACCGACTCCTAAAAGAAGAGAATTAATAAAGCCCAACTCATTGTTTTCAGAGATTTCAAAAGTTATTACTCAAACTTTCCCGGTAAAAATAATATTTGAAAGCGATATAGAAGAGAATCTTTATGATATACTTGGAAACGGAACGGAAATATATCAAGTTCTTTTAAATCTTTGCGTTAATGCAAAAGAAGCAATTGCAGATGAAGGGAAAATTACTTTATCTGCTGAAAATATTTCCGTTAATGATTCGGACATCGAAAATCATCCGTTACTAGAGAAAGGAAATTATGTATGGTTTTCTGTAAAAGATACAGGTTCAGGAATAAAAGAAGAAGATTTAATTAAAATTTTTGATCCTTATTTCTCTACAAAAGACAAACAAAGCGGGTCGGGCTCAGGCCTTGGGCTCTATGTGACTTATGGAATAATTAAGGCTCATAAGGGGCAAATTGAAGTCTCAAGCATAGTAAATCAGGGAACGACGTTTGACGTTTTTATTCCTGCTTTTGAGCCAATGACTGAAGATAAAAAAGTATCTGCGGATAAAATTGTTTTGCTTGCTGACGATGAAACTATGCTGCGCGATCTTCTTGCGGAATTGTTGGAATCTTATGGATATAATGTAATTAAAGTTTCATCCGGGAATGAAGTATTAAAAGTTTTAACTGAAGAAATAAAAGTTGATTTAGCAATAATAGATTATAATATGCCTGAAATGGATGGCTTAAAATGTATAGAGAAGATAAGGGCGCTAAAATTTAAAATGCCTATAATCCTTTCCTCCGGAAGTTTCTACTTTGAAAATAATTTTGATTATAAAAAAGCAGGAATTACTTCAGTACTATCAAAACCTTATGAATTTGAAACAATGCTTTCAACAATTCAGAAATTAATCTGATTCTTTTCCATTCTTTTCATCAAATTCAACCATTTTAATATTTTTAATATAATCTCCAAATATAGGTTTTTTAATAGAGTTCAAATGGTTGAGCACATCCGTAATTTCTTTGATAGCCGATTCAATATAGACCAATCTTTTTAATATAGCATCCCTTGATACATCCTCTTTTTTTAGTTCTCTTTTGATTGCAGCTGATGAAAGACTTATTAAGGTCAGAGGTTGTTTAATTTTATGATTTGTTGTAACCACAGTTGCGGAAAAAGTATTATTTTGTTCGGATTCCAATAAAAGTTTATGAGCTTCCGATAATTTAAGGGCAGAGTTTACTCTTGCTATTAATTCAACCCTGTTAAAAGGTTTTTTTATATAATCAAATGCTCCGGCTTCGAGCCCTGTTTTAATATCTTCCGCACTTGATTTTGCAGTTACAAGAATAATTGGAATGTTGGAAGAAACAGGATTTGTTGATAAAGTCTGGCAAACATCAATTCCCGAAATTTCAGGCATCATAACATCAAGCAATATTAAATCGGGCAATTCATTTAAGGCTTTATCAATTGCAGTTTTCCCATCAAAAGCAGAAATAACTTCATAACCTTCTTTTTGCAGTCGATCTTGCAACATAAGTACATTTTCATGCAAATCATCTACAACTAATATTTTTTTCATCTTAGTCTATATTTTGTTTTGTAAATAAGCGTTCAATTTTAAATGCAAGGACACCGGAATTAACAGGTTTTGCAATATAGTCGTCAAAACCGTGTCTTAGTATTACCTCTTTATCTTCAAGCATAGCTTTTGCCGTAATGGCAAAAACAGGAATATGTGCCCACTTTTCATTTTGCCTGATTCTGCTGATAGTTTGGAAACCGTCTAATTCAGGCATCATTATATCCAGTAAAATTAAATCAGGAATAGTATGCTCTAAGGTTTTTATACAGTCAATTCCATTCTTTGCAAGAATAGTTTTGCAACCACATACCTCAACAATTTCGCTAATTGTAAAAAGAGAATCAGCGTCATCATCAACAATAAGCACCAAGCCTTGATAAGCTTCTTTTTGCACATTATTTCCCGGTAGGTTTTCTATAGTTTTGTCAGGCACTGTGAAAGCATCAGCTATTATTTTTGTTCCGGAGGATAACGGATTCTCCTGCAACCGGATTCTTCTTCTTATGGCTTGAAAAACATCCCTCGAATTATCATTAGATTTAGTACAAATTTCTTCAGTAATGTTAATAAGAGAATTTTGTTCTTCTGTTGACAATTCTTTAGCCGTATTTATAATAATAGGAATATTCTTGGTATCTTTATTTGATTTCAGCTTCTGTGATAATGTAACTCCGTCTATGTTAGGCATAATGAGATCGAGTATAATTAAATCCGGCTGTACCTCAAGTATTTTACTAAAAGCCAATTCGCCATCTTTTATATATTCAATTCTAATCCCATCTTTTTTAAATTCCTGTTTGAATCTTTCAAATTCCATCTCATCGTTATCAACAATAATTATCTTTTCTATCATTTTTTTGGCAAGTCCTTTGGGTTTTATTAAAGCGCTAATGTTAAACCTGGATGGATTTAAAGGCTCTCTCATTTTAAGAGCAATAAGAGGTATTATAAAGGTAAAAATTGAACCTTTCCCGAGTTCACTTTTAATATTTATACTGCCGTTCATCAGATCGGCAATTTTTTTACAAATAGCTAGCCCAAGTCCTGAGCCGGAATATTTACGAGTGGTTGTTTCATCTATTTGCCGGAATTCTTCAAAAATGATTTTTTGATCTTTTTCAGAAATACCAATTCCTGAATCAATCACATCAAATTTTATAGTCCTGTCTTCACATTTTGAAACATGAAGTTTTATAAAGCCGGTTTCAGTGAATTTAACAGCATTGCCAAGCAAGTTAATCAAAACCTGAACTACCTTACCCTTATCTGTACTAATTATAATATTTGTATTAAAATTCTTAACAATTTTAAAGTCAAGATCTTTTTTACTTACGAGAGGAATAATTGAGCTTTCTACATCTTTAATTAAATCTTCCAGCAAAACATCTTCATTGTGAATTTCCATCTTGCCGGCTTCAATTTTGGAAAGATCCAGAATATCATTAATTAAATTCATTAATCTTTTCCCACTCTTTAGAACTACTTCAGTTCTTTCTTTATTTTTAGGTGATAGGGATTTATCTTCAAGAATTATTTCGGTGAGCCCAAGAATTGAATTCATTGGTGTGCGAAGCTCATGTGACATACCTGCCAGAAAGTTAGACTTCAATTTTGTCGCTGCTTCCGCTTTTTGCTTTTGAACTTCAAATTCTGCTGCTTTTTCTTTTAGCTTATTATGGAGTTCAATTAAGGTCTCATTTTGTTTCCTGATTTGCAAATTCTGTTTTTGGTAATCCTCATTTAATTTTTTTAGCTCGGTAACAAAGTTTGCCAGTTGAACATAAGCCATTGCATTTGTCAATCCTATAGCAAGCTGATCTTTTATTTTAGATAAATATTCATTTGTTTCAGGTGATGGTTTGTTAACAGAACCAAGTTCAACTATTGCTACAACCTTATTATTATAAACAATAGGAAGAATTAATAAGTGTCTTAGCTCTAATGAAAGCACTCCGGCAGAGACAATAGGCAGTACATCATGCGATTCTGAGGAAATTTCAATTATTTCCCGGTTCTTTATTACAGAATCGAAAAGGTCTCTCTGATTTATAAATGAAATTTCTTTTCCTATTCCGAAGGAACTAGTAAGTTTTATTTCTTCATTTTCAAAAGTATAAAGGACTCCTATGGTAAATCCGCAAGTTGAGATAATCTTGCGCAATGCAGCATCAGATATTTCACTGAGAGATGGGTTTTGGTTTAACAGAGTAATAAAATCCGAATATTCATTCTTTGCTCTCTCATGCTTTCTTAATTCATCGAGCATAGTGTTAAAAGAGGATGCCAGCTGCCCTAGCTCATCTTTGCTTTGCACGTCAATTTTATTTTGAAAATTACCTTCTTTGGTAATTCTTGTAGCGTCATTCAACTGTGTAATTTGTTTGCGTATTTTATCTGTAAAAACAAGAGTTAATATGAGTGAAAGAATAATTCCCGCGCAACCTATAATAACGGATATATATTTTAAGCTTGTCCTAAGGTCGGAAGTTTCTTGTGCGGTAGTAAATATGATAAATTGAAGGTTGTTTGCCTGAAAATATTCATTGGACGGCTTATAAATCGTTGCCATTATGTCAAATGATTCGGTGCTCTTTGTAACCTGGTCAAAGTTGTTTTTGGACGCAAGAGTTTTATAAATTTCATTGAGCGCATATAAATTATTACGATTTTGAGATTCATTGGAAATTTCAGCTATAGAGCCGTTATCAACTACAGCAATATCGGCATTTATTTTACTGGAAAGGTTGGCTAAAAAAGGGCTGGAGATAATTGTTCCATAATAATAGAAATATCCGTTTGACAGTTGGGCGGTTTGCATAATTGTAAACGGATTGTCAGCTCTAAATTCTTTCAAGCTGTTTACTGATGAGCGGAAATAAACGTTTTGTTTATATATTCTTTTTATTATAACATCAGAAGTACTGTTCTGAGTTTCCAGGATAAAATCAACGTTTTTTGTGTTTAAGTAAGGATTATTAAACACATGTTCTACATTATTATTGATAAAGTACTGGAATTCATCGTCGGATTCCTGCAGCATATCCCGGGTATTAAAATTAAAATTATTAGAAGCATTTAGTAAGTATTTAGATTGTTGCGAGGAAAGGACGTTATACATAATTGAATAAAATGCTATGGCAGAACTTCCAAGTATAAGAACAACGATTGCAAAATTAATAAATAATATCCGGTAACTTATTTTCATCTATTACGTATCTCTTTGTAAGACTTTTCTTATCGTGATCAACAGTTCGTCAAAATCATATGGTTTACTTATAAAATCAGTAGCCCCTAATTTAGCAGAATCAATAGCGCTTTTAACATCAGCGTATGCAGTAAGTACAATAACCTTAACTTGAATTTTCTTTTCTTTTAATTCACGAAGTACATCAAAACCGTTCTTACCCGGCATCTTTAGATCTAACAGAATTAGATCCGCAGGAGACTTAGTGTGAAAATCTAATGCAGAATCTCCGCTATTTACATATTCGGCATTATAGCCTACTTCTGTAAGTTCCTCTTTCAGAGCTTTACAAAGGCTAATGTCGTCATCGACAATTAAAATTGATTCCATATCTTTTCTACTGATCGTTATTTTGTTGTTGAAGGTGATAGTATTTAATTTTTTCTCTTTCCTGTTGAAGATCGTCTTTAAGCGGAGTTGCAGACTGGGGACTTGATAATTTCTCTTTTATTGAAGGAACAAAGGTCGTTTTAAGCAGTATTACTAGTTCTTTCTTTTCAATTAAATCATCGTCATAGCCAAAAATGTATCTTAAACCGAAAAACCACCATGGTAGATCCTTCAAAAACGGAATGCCTTCTCTGGTTTTAGTGATTTGATCTATATACATTCCTCCAATTACGGTTTCTTCGCCATCGACCATTACAACTTTTGTATCAGCCGATGTCTTATCAATAATTGTTGTTGTAGCATTGGGAACAAATGAGCTTCTTTCAACATGAATTTTTAATAAGATATAATTCATATTATCTTCGGTAATAATATGCGGCGTAACAAGAACAATTGAACCAGTAGAATAAAAATTATCAATTATATTTCCTGAAAAATCTTTTTGTTTAATGTCAATATCCTGTCCGTCTTGAAGTCTGGCATCGGTGCCATCTAATACGGTAACATTTGGGCTTGAAATAATATCTCCAACGACATCATTATCAAAGGCTTGTAATACAGCAGACACCTGTCCGGAGAAGCCTCCGATACTGTAACTTGTATTGGCGTTAATATTAAAACCGGGCGTTACTATAGGTGTACCGGAACTTGATGATCCGGTAGTGCTGTTAGCGGGTGTAAAACCATTAAGAGTACCGGTTACGCTCGAAATTCCATTGGCGAATAAAGTCTGCCAATTTACGCCCAACTGCCTTTCTTTATTAA
>CAZUCY010000092.1:0-15229 GCA_964618785.1 uncultured Ignavibacteriaceae bacterium
GTAATGATGTGTTTATTGCAAGATCAATTACAGGTGAGACGGGAAAAGTTATCGGTATTGACTTTACACCTGCAATGATTCAAAAAGCTAATAAAAACAATGAAAAGCTCGGTTACAAGAACGTCGAATTTAAATTGGGAGAAATAGAAAATATTCCCCTTGAAAATTCCACCGTCGATGTTGTTATAAGCAATTGCGTGCTTAACCTGGTTCCGGATAAAGTAAAAGCATTCTCTGAAATTTATAGAATATTAAATACAGGCGGACATTTTTGTGTGTCGGATATAGTCCTTAAAGGTGGACTTCCTGCAGAATTAAAAAAGTCCGCGGAACTGTATGCAGGATGCGTTGCGGGCGCTATTCAGCAGGAAGAATATATTGCAATAATTAAGAAAACAGGCTTCAGTAATATTGGAATAAAGACGACTAAAAGAACCGAAATTCCCGAAGAAATTCTCAAAGAATATTTAAACCCCAGCCAGGTTAAAGAGTTCAAAGAAAAAGGCGCTGGTATTTTTAGCATAACCGTTAGCGCAGAAAAATAAATTCCGGGAATTAGCTTATTCCCGGAAAAGTTTTTGCTGTTAAACCAAAATTTTCCTTCAGGAAAATTTAGCCCTTCCTGCGGCCGGGTTTTAAATACAGGCCATTCTTACACTGCCTTAATAGGTGTCTTCCGGTTGAGAGAAAATTATTAGTGGATCAAAAAGCTCATACTTGCCAAAGACATTCCTTTCTGTTTCGCTGGTTAAACTATCCAATGTTAGCGTTCGATAATATATTCAGGATATTATAATTTTGTAATATTTGACAAAAGACATATTTAATATTAGTTTTACAATGATTTTATAATGAATTTTTACAAAACCACATATAGCCCTAAAACCGACATGGGTACTACAAAAGGTACAATGCCTACATCTATGTATGGAGGCTGAAGCAAGAGTATATAAATTTTGTAATTAAAGAAATTAAAAACCGGCTTCAGAAGATGGAGCCGGTTTTTTTATTATCAATCTGAAAAAATAACAGCTAAGGACCATAAAGATGAAAATTCTTAAATTCGGCGGTTCATCGATAGGCGATACCGGAAAAATAAAAAATGTAATTGAAATAGTTAAAAAATCTATCGGTGAAAATAAAAGAATTGCCGTTGTTTTCTCTGCTTTTGATAAAGTTACAGATAATTTATTAAAGATGGGCCAGCTTGCCGCAAGCTATAATACTGATTATATTGAGCTGGTTAAGAAGCTTGAAGACAGGCATATTTCAATGGCGCAGGAACTTCTTGCCGTGCAGACACAAAGCACTGCCATTGCTAATCTTAAATACACTTTGAATGAATTGGAAGATGTTCTTCACGGCGTTTACCTTATTGCTGAACTTTCTCCCAGGACTCTCGATTTTATATTAAGTTTCGGTGAAAGGCTTTCTGCGTACTTTATGGCCAATGCCCTGATGGACAGCAATGTTGACTGCGAATACCTTGACGCCAGAACTCTTGTTAAAACCGACGAGGGATTCGGCGCTGCAAAGGTTGATTTTGATTCCACTTACAAGAACATCAGGAGCTATTTTAATTCTCATAAAAAATTCCAGGTTATCACAGGCTTTATCGGCTCAACCGGTATCAATGAGACTACTACTTTAGGCAGGGGAGGTTCTGATTATTCTGCAGCAATCTTCGGCGCTGCTTTAAATGCAAAGGAAATAGAAATTTGGACGGATGTTGACGGTGTGCTTACTGCCGATCCGAAAAAAGTGAAGAAAGCTTTCCCCTTAAAAAACCTTACCTATGAAGAAGCTATGGAACTTTCGCATTTCGGGGCTAAAGTAATTCACCCACCGACTATGCACCCTGCAATGGAAAAGAAAATTCCGATCAGGATAAAGAATACCTTCAATCCTGATTTTGAGGGTACCCTAATTAATGATAAGTCGAGCTCAAACAACTTCTCAATTAAAGGAATTTCATCAATCGATGATATTGCATTATTAAGAGTCCAGGGCGGCGGAATGGTAGGTGTTGCCGGTATTGCCCAGCGAATATTTTCAGCTCTCGCAGGTAAAAAGATTAACATTATCCTTATTACACAGGCTTCATCCGAGCACTCACTTTGCTTTGCCGTATTACCGAAATATTCAACTGCCGCAAAAAAAGCTATCCAGCAGGAATTATATTATGAGATCAAGGAAAAATTAATCCTTGAACCGGTTGTTGAAACTAATCTTTCTATTATTGCCGTGGTTGGAGAAAATATGCGGAGAACCCCGGGAATATCGGGAAAAATATTCCAGGCGCTCGGAAAGAATGGAGTAAACATAGTAGCCATAGCCCAGGGTTCATCTGAATTAAATATTTCCACTGTAATTTCACGGAACTATGAAGCCAAAGCTCTAAACGCTCTTCATGATGCCTTCTTCTTATCAATTGTAAAGACTGTGAACTTGTTCGTGGTCGGTACGGGATTGGTTGGCGGGACCCTGCTGCGGCAGATGAATATTCAGACGGATTTTTTGGGAAGAGAATATCTTCTGAATGTTAAGATCATCGGTTTGGCAAACAGCCGGAAGATGCTGATTGATCCCAACAGCATTGACCCCGAAAACTGGAATGACAGGCTTAACCTTGAAGGAACCAAAACCAACCTTGATGTAATGATTGACTGGATGAAGAAATTAAACCTGCCCAATAGCATTTTTGTTGATTGTACTGCAAGCGATAAGGTATCCGGTAAATATAAAGAAATTTTAGACGCAAATATTTCAGTGGTAACGCCGAACAAACGTGCAAATGCGGGGAGTTTTGAATATTACCAGGCGCTTAAACAATCTGCATTAAAGCATAATGTAAAATTTTTATATGAAACTAATGTCGGCGCCGGTCTGCCTATAATAAATACATTAACCGATCTTGTTTCAAGCGGCGATAAAGTATTAAAAATTCAAGGCGTAATGTCCGGGACTTTAAGCTATATATTTAGTTCTTATAAAGATGGGAAATCTTTTAGTCAGATTGTTAAAGAAGCTAAGGAAAAAGGTTTTACCGAACCCGATCCGCGCGAGGATCTTAACGGTATGGACGTGGCTAGAAAGTTATTAATTCTTGCCCGTGAGACAGGGTTATCGCTGGAACTAAAAGATATTAAAGTTGAAAACCTTGTACCCGGGCCTGCAAGAAAATCAAATTCGATCGAAGAGTTTTTTAAAAAACTTGCGGAATATGATAAAAAATTTGAGGAGAAGAGAAAGCGCGCAGCAGATAAAGGCAATGTATTGCGTTATGTAGCAAATCTTGAAAACGGTAAAGGGGAAATATCCTTGCAGGAAGTAAACAGCGCTCATCCGTTTTATTCGCTATCGGGCAGCGATAACATTTTTGCAATATACACAACACATTACCGGGAACACCCTATTGTAATTAAAGGTCCCGGCGCAGGAGCTGATGTAACTGCCGCGGGAGTATTCGCAGATATTATCAGGATATCAAATTATTTAAGTTGAAAATATTATTTTATTCAATATTGATTAAATTTTAATTCCGAATTTGAAAATAAAATTTAAGTTAAATAACAAAGAGAGAATAAATGGCTAATAATGAAAAAATCCCCGTAGGGGTACTTGGCGCTACGGGAAGCGTCGGTCAGAAGTTTATTGAATTATTATCAAATCATCCTTGGTTCCGGGTAGCTGAAGTTGCTGCATCGGAAAGATCGGCAGGGAAAAAATATAAGGATGCCGCTAACTGGATAATATCCACTCCCCTTCCTAAAGATGTTGCTGAAATGATTGTAAAAGAATGTGAACCGGTTTTAAACAGTAAAATAGTTTTTTCAGGATTGGATTCAGGTATTGCAGGAGGTATCGAAGCAACTTTTGCAAAAAAAGGATACGCTGTAATTTCCAATTCAAAGAATCACAGGATGGATAAAGACGTACCCCTGCTTGTTCCCGAAATAAACGCAGATCATCTTGAATTGATTAAAATACAACAGTATAACGGAGGATGCATTGTAACTAATCCTAACTGTTCAACTATAGGCTTAGTTCTGGCGCTTAAGCCGTTATATGATAATTTCGGATTGGAAGCGGTAAATGTAGTCACTATGCAGGCGCTTTCAGGCGCCGGTTATCCCGGTGTTTCGGGCCTTGATATAATTGACAATGTTATTCCTTTTATTTCCGGTGAAGAACCTAAAATGGAAACCGAACCTTTAAAGATTTTCGGAAAACTCGGGAAAGACGGTATTATCGATGAAAATATAAAAATCAGTGCACAATGCAACCGGATTGCGGTAGTTGACGGGCACATGGAATGTGTACAGGTAAAATTGAAAAAGAAAACATCAAAAGAAGAAATAATAGAAGCTTGGAAAAATTTTTCTGCAGAACCGCAGAAATTAAATCTGCCTACAGCGCCTTTGAATCCGGTTTATTATTTTGAGGAAGAAAAATATCCACAGCCAAGGATTCACAGGAACCTTGATAAAGGTATGGCTGCTTTAGTAGGAAGACTTCGTGAAGACTCCTTATTCGATTACAAATTTGTTGTCCTTTCGCATAATACCAACCGCGGTGCAGCAGGCGGCGCTTTGCTTTGTGCGGAACTTATGAAAGCTAAAGGAATTATTTAATTATTTATAAAAGTGATTCAATTATAAATTGAATCTCTTTTTTTTATTTTTAATAAAAAAGTATGAAAAAAAATATAAAAGTATTTGCACCCGCCTCAGTAACCAATGTAAGCTGCGGCTTCGATATTATGGGCTTTGCTATCGATTGGCCCGGGGACGAGGTAGTCCTGAAAATTAAAGACCAACCCGGAATTTCCATTACCAAAATAACCGGCGATAAAGGAAAGCTTCCATTAGATCCGCTAAAAAATACTGCGGGGGTTTCCCTTATTGCCCTTGCCAGTCATTTAAAGTTTAAAAAAGGCATTGAGATGGAAATTCATAAGAAGATGGCTCTTGGAAGCGGGCTTGGTTCAAGCGCTGCCAGCGCTGTTGCAAGTGTATTTGCTTTGAATGAACTTCTCGGGAAGCCTTTATCAAGGAAGGAGTTGCTGCCCTTTGCCCTTGAAGGAGAAAAACTGACTTCCGGCGGCATTCCTCATGCGGATAATATTTCAGCCTGTTTGATGGGCGGATTTATAGTTGTAAGAAGCATAAACCCTATTGATGTTGTAGACATCAAAACGCCCGGGAAACTTTATTGTACAATTGTTCATCCAAAACTTGAAATAAGTACTGCCGATACAAGGAAGATTTTACGCAAGCAAATCCTTTTAGCCGATGCAGTAGAACAATGGGGTAATGTTGCCGGTCTTATATCCGGGTTAACAACCGGAGACTATGGTTTGATAAGCAGGTCGCTGCAGGACGTAATAGTTGAACCTGTAAGGTCTATACTTATACCGGGATTCAATAAGATAAAAGATTCCGCAATTGAAGCAGGCGCTTTAGGATGCAGTATTTCAGGATCGGGTCCCTCAATATTTGCATTAAGCAAATCCGAAGCAATAGCTGAGAAAGCTGGTAAAGCGATGATGAAAGCCCTTTCTTCAATTAAGGTTGATGGGGATTTGTACATATCAAAAATAAATAAGCAGGGGCCCAAAGTAATCGGGTAACAGCTAAATATATTTTTAAAAAATAACAGCTTTTATTTACGGGAAAAATGAAGTTTTACAGTATAAATAATAAGAATGACATCGTTTCATTTAAGGAAGCAGTTTTAAAAGGTATCGCTGATGACGGCGGATTATTTATGCCATCGGAAATTCCTAAATTAGAGAATAATTTTATTCAGGATATCTCAAAAATTCCTTTCAAAGAGATTTCTTTTACAGTCGCAAAAAATTTATTGAAAGATGATTTGCCGGATAATGTTTTGCTTAAGATTGTAGATTCGGCAATAAATTTTGATGCCCCGGTTGTCCCGCTTGATGATAATACCAATGTACTTGAATTATTCCACGGACCGACTTTAGCATTTAAAGATTTTGGCGCAAGATTCATGGCTGAGACTATGTCTTACCTGAATAAAGATTCCGATAAAGAGATTGTAATCCTCGTAGCCACATCGGGCGATACAGGGAGTGCCGTCGCAAACGGATTCTATAAAATTAACGGTATTAAAGTAGTTTTACTCTACCCCGGCGGTAAAGTAAGCCGGATACAGGAGCAGCAGCTTACTACACTTGGTGAAAATATTACTGCGCTTGAAGTCGACGGAACATTTGATGATTGCCAAAGCCTGGTGAAGCAGGCATTCATGGATAAGCAGCTTACCGGGAATATGACGCTTTCTTCGGCAAATTCAATAAACATTGCACGTCTTATTCCACAGTCATTTTATTACTTTAATGCTTTTGCGCAAGTCAGTGAGAAAAAACAGCCTGTTTTTATTTCAGTACCGAGCGGCAACTTCGGCAATCTTACGGCAGGATTATTTGCAAAAGAAATGGGTCTGCCGGTACATAAATTTATCGCGGCTGTAAATGCAAATGATGTATTTTCGAATTACATCAAAACTTCCGTATATACGTCAAAGCCTTCGGTAAAAACATTATCTAATGCAATGGACGTTGGCAATCCGGGTAACTTTGCACGCATTCTTGATTTGTACGGTCACAGCCACAATATTATTAAACAATTAATTTACGCCGCAAGTTTCTCTGATGAACAAACAAAAGCTGCAATGAAGGAAGTCTATTCAAGATATAATTATGTGATTGACCCTCACGGCGCAGTTGGTTATTTAGCGTTGCAAAGTTATATAAAAGAATGCCGTTTTAGTAATTATGCAGGTATAATTTTAGAGACTGCACATCCCTCAAAATTTGCTGATATTGTTGAGAATGTTATAAATAAGAAAATTGAAATACCTGAACGCTTAAAACTTTGTTTGAGCAAGGAGAAACATTCGGTAAAGATTTCTATAAATTATGACGACTTAAAAAACTTTTTACTTGAAACTAATTGATTATTTAAAATTAATCCGGGATAAAAATGGAAACAAAAAAACATGTAGCTATAATCGGCGGCGGGAATATTGGTCTTGCTATTGCAAACGGACTTGAAAATGCAAATTTGTATTCTCCTGAAAGCATATACATAACTAAAAGAAGAATTGAATCATTAAAAGATTACGAAAAAAGAGGATTCAAAATTACCGGGAATAATAAACAGGCAGTTAAAAACTCGGAGATCATTATAGTTGCCGTACAGCCAAAGCAGCTGGATGAACTTTTAAAAGAAATCAGTGAAGTTATTAATGTTGATAAGCACATTGTAATTTCCGTTGTTTCAGGCGCCGGCGTAAAAGCTATTAGAAAATCAATCGGCAAAGATGTACCCGTTGTACGTGCAATGCCGAATACTGCAATTGCAATTCAACAATCAATGACATGCCTTGCTTCCGATACAAAAACAAACGTTGCATTAAATATTGCAAAAAAAATATTTGATTCAGTAGGCAAAACTCTTATTATAGAGGAAGAACTTATGGTGCCTGCAACAGCGCTGTGTGCATGTGGAATTGCTTTCTTCCTGCGTGCGATCCGTGCGGCATCACAGGGCGGAATAGAAATCGGCTTTCATTCTGAAGACGCTTTACTTATGGCAGCTCAAACTGCTAAAGGAGCAGCCTCATTATTAGTCGATATGAAAAGCCATCCTGAAAGTGAAGTTGATAAAGTAACCACACCGAGGGGCTGTACAATTTCAGGACTTAATCAAATGGAACATAATGGGTTCAGTTCCGCCATGATAAAAGGTATTACTACTTCTGCTGAAATTGCAGCTAAACTTTATACAAACAATTGAATTGCAGGAATTTGATCCTGATAAAAATCGGGACAGGTTTACCAAATTCCTACAATTTCTTTTGGCTATTGCATATAGTGAAAATGTATGGAAATATTATCTCTGCTCACATTTATTATAATTTAAAAATATATTTTTAAACTGGTATTGACAAGAAGCAATACAAAACTTATATTTGTTGAAATTAAATATGAAAAAAGAAATCAAAAATATCACTTTAATTAAAAGCCCGATGGATATGTGCCTTTGCTGTATGATGATGTGTATGTCATCACGGAAGGACGCAGCCTAATAATTAAAAATTGAATTTGAGACTGAGCCCTTCCCGATACCTTATCGCGAAGGGCTTTTTTATTAGGATGAATTTATGATTTGACAAATACAAAAATAATTTGAAAAGCTCTTATCGAGAAAGGTTGAGGGATCAGGCCCTGTGAAACCTTAGCAACCGCCCCGATTTTATCGGGGGACATGGTGCTACTTCCTGCCCCCTGCCGGGTTAACCGGCAAATATGGGAAAGATGAGAGAAGAAGTTTTTAAAACCTCTTCGAATAATCTTTCCGAAGAGGTTTTTTTTAGCTAATAATGGATAAGAGCATGGGAAAGTTTTTTACATTTATTAAAACAATCAATAAAAAGAGAGAGGATAAAACCATGAGTACTAATGGGAAAGAAAGAAACTACAAATACGAAACCCTGCAATTGCACGCCGGACAAGTTCCTGACCCTGTAACGGGAGCACGTGCAGTTCCGATTTACCAGACTACATCGTACAATTTCAACGATGCACAGCATGCTGCAGATTTATTCGGATTGCAAAAATTCGGTAATATTTATACAAGAATTATGAACCCGACAACTGATGTTTTTGAAAAACGTATCGCTGCCCTGGAAGGCGGAGTTGCTGCGTTGGCAACTGCATCAGGCCAGGCTGCACAATTAATTGCTATTACAACAATTGCCCAGGCAGGTGAAAATATCGTTTCTACTTCTTTACTTTACGGCGGAACCTATAATCAATTCAAGGTCACATTTCCAAGACTGGGCATAAACGCAAAATTCGTTGATGGCGACTCTCCTGAAGATTTCGAAAAATTAATTGATAAAAAGACAAAAGCACTTTACATTGAATCAATCGGTAATCCAAAACTTAATGTACCGGATTTTGAAGAACTTGCTAAAATTGCTCATCGTCATGGAATACCATTAATCGTTGATAATACATTCGGAGCAGCAGGTTATCTTGTACGTCCGTTTGATCATGGTGCAGATATTATTGTAGCTTCGGCAACAAAGTGGATATGCGGACATGGGACATCCATTGGGGGAATAATTGTAGATTCCGGGAAATTTGACTGGGGTAACGGTAACTTTCCTGTCTTCACTGAACCATCACCGGGATATCATGGCTTAAAATTTAACGAAGTTTTCGGAAAGGGTTCTCAGTTCGGCAATATAGCCTTTATAATCCGCGCACGTGTTGAACAACTAAGAGACCTTGGCCCTGCATTAAGTCCGTTTAACGCTTTCTTATTACTTCAAGGTGTTGAGACATTGTCTTTAAGAATTGAAAGACATGCGCAAAACGGTTTAGCTTTAGCACGGTGGCTGGAGAAAAATCCCGATGTTGAATGGGTATGGTATCCGGGTCTTGAAAGTTCCCCATATCACAAAGCTGCAAAAAAATACTTAAGAAACGGCTTATTTGGTTCTGTACTTGCTTTTGGAATAAAAGGCGGTATAGAAGCCGGTAAAGCTTTCGTCAATAATGTTAAACTGTCCAGCTTATTGGCAAATGTCGGAGATGCAAAAACTCTGGTAATTCATCCGGCATCTACAACGCACCAACAGCTTTCAGATGAAGAACAAAAAGAATCAGGTGTATTACCTGAACAAGTAAGAGTATCTGTCGGGATCGAGCATATTGATGATATTATTCAGGACTTTGACGAAGCAATTAAAGCCGCTGTTCAAAGTGCGGTAAAAGCTTAAGATAAAAAAGTAAGTATTTTAATGGCAGAGTAAGGTTTTTTTTCTACTCTGCCGATATTTTAATAAATTTAATGTTTTTTTTAACGATATTTAATTGAAAAATAAAATGGAAACTGCCCTGAAAGAATTTATCGGTATAGCAGCAAAGACTAATTTTATAAAATTATACAACGGAGATAATCCTCTTGTCTTAGAATCTGGTGAAAGTCTAAATACGGTTACTGCCGCATACCAAACCTACGGCAGTTTAAACAATGAAGGAACCAACGCAATTTTAGTCTGCCATGCTTTAACAGGCAATGCTCATGCGGCAGGAATTATAACTGAAGAAGAAATTGAAAATACAACAAACGAGAAATTACTTTTCAATTACAATAAGATGAATCTTGGCAAACTGGGCTGGTGGGATTCTTTAATTGGCTCCGGTAAAGTTTTTGATACTGAGAAATATTTCGTAATATGTTCAAACTTTTTGACAAGCTGTTATGGTACAACAGGCCCTTCAAGTATTAATCCTCTTACCGGTAAAGAATATCGGCTCGACTTCCCTGTTGTTACGGTAAGGGATATGGTTAAAGTCCAATACCGCTTGCTTCAAGTTCTGGAAGTTAAAAAGTTAATAACTATAGCAGGTGGATCACTTGGCGGAATGCAGGTCCTTGAGTGGGCAATAATGTATCCTGAAATGACGAAATCTATTATTCCTATTGCAACTTCGGCAAAACATTCCCCATGGAGCATTGCCCTTAACGAAATCGCCCGCGATGCTATTATAAATGATTCGGAATGGCAAAATGGTCAATACCTCAATCAACCCCTCAAAGGCCTAAGTCTTGCAAGAAAAATTGCAATGATAAGTTACCGCAGCAATGTTTCATTTGAAAATAAATTCGGGCGGAATAGAATCGAAGGGATAAAAAATATCTTTAAAAAGAGGAACCGTTTCCAAGTTGAGAGTTATTTAGAATACCAGGGAGAAAAACTTGTAAACAGGTTCGATGCAAATACTTATCTATATATAACAAATGCGATGGATCTTCATGATGTGAGCTACAACCGAGGGCCATTTGAAGATGTTCTGAAAAGTATAAAGGCAAGATCTTTGAATATCGGCATATCGACAGACGTTCTTTACCCGGCAAGTGAACAGATTGAACTTGCATCATTAATATCTGATTCAAGATATTCGGAAATAAATTCACAGTACGGACATGATGCATTCTTAATAGAATTTGATCAATTAAATAAAATTATTTACAAATTCTTGAACGAATGAATTTACATTGAAGATAATTGAAATTTAATTGCAATATTAAAAAAAATCAAGATTATAAAACTTCATTATTGGACATCTCCATTCCAAATTAATTATTTAAGAAATAATACTCCTTAATTAAACATATCGAATTGCTACAAAAAGAACATAAGTGCCCGTTGTGAATAAAGTAATAGCAAGCAGTTGAATGTAGCAGATATTTATAAATCAAAAGAATTGGGATATGGCAGTTTACTTGCGGATCTACCTTCACTACGCCCAAGGTACGTTTAAATATTATGCACCTTGACATTCTGTAAAACAGAAACTTTCATTCCAACCAGAATTAGTTAATAAATCAATAATTATCTCTAATTTTACATATAAATAATTGCGGAATTTATTTATAAGTACGTTTGGATTTCTATCCTGCCGGAGGCAGACATATTAGTTTCCCAATAACGAGAGAATATTAATGGCAAAATTGCACTAAATTAGTATTATTATAAATTTAAATTATTATTTTAAACAATAATTGTATTTATATTCCATAGTATTGATAAAAATTAAAATGAATAGTCATTTTATACGTTCAAATTTACATTAAATCTTTAGTTTATTTATCTTTATAATAAAGTGTATGTGTAACTTTCATCTTGCCAATTTTGTTGCAAAAACTTAATGAATAAAAAATATAAATTCGATTTTAACTTTTTTAACTCATTTCGGGATATGTGTTTTTTAGTATCCGGTGATGGCAATATATTAGCTTTGAACAAAGTCGCTTGCGAAGCATTAAATGTTCCTGCCGGGAGTATATTTGGGTACAATTTCTTTGAGCTAATAGAACCTTCTTATATAAGCAAAACGAAAACTGCATTTTCCAATACACTAAAAAAAGATAAAATTGAAGAAAACCTCTCGAAATTAAATTTGAAGGGGAAAATTTTTGATATTACTTTGTCTTTTATTCCGTACCTTTTTGCTGAAACAAAATTATATTTTATTCTTGCCAGGGATATAACAAATGAAAAGTCAAGAGAAACTGATTTGATGAGGTTTTATTCTGTTGCTGAAAATACGGTAAACCCGCTGCAAATAGCCGATCCAAAGGGAAGGATGGTATACGTTAACCAGGCATTTGTAAATTCAAGCGGGTTCAGCAAAGAGGAATTAATCGGGAAAAATCCAAACGTTTTTAGCAGCGGTAAACACTCCAAAAAATTCTGGATGAAAATGTGGAATACTATTAATAGCGGTAAAGTCTGGGTAGGGGAAGTTGAAAACAAGAAAAAGAACGGCGATCCCTCTTATACTCAGTTACTAATATCACCTATTCTTGATCAAGAAGGGAAAATAAATGGATTTTTTGGCATTCATAGAGACTTAGCCGAAAAAAAAATGCTTGAAAAACAACTGATACACACACAAAAAATGGAAAGTATCGGCACACTTGCGGCGGGTGTTGCTCATGAAGTAGGAAACCCGCTTGCTTCAATTTCGGCTTTAGTTCAGGTAGTTCAAAGATCAACTTCTGATGAATTTGCCAAAGAAAAGCTTGAATTAATTAAGAAACAGGTAACAAGAATTTCAAAAATTATCCGGGATTTAGTGGACTTTTCTCGCCCTTCAAATTATGAATTACAATTGACTGATATTAATCAGAGCATTGTTGAAGCAATAGAAATTATAAAAGTTGGGGCAAGGGCTAAAGATATAATATTTAATGTTGAATTAAACAAAAAGATACCCTTGTTGCCTTTAATATCTGATCAGATACAGCAGATATTTGTAAATATTTTATTAAATGCCGTAGATGCAATAGCAGAATATAACGATTCTAAAATACAACATACAATTTCGGTAAAGTCTAATATAAACGAAGAAAATGTCATCATTAAATTTATAGATTCCGGCGGAGGTATTCCGGAGGAGAGTCTGAATAAGGTTTTTGAACCTTTTTTTACCACAAAAAAAGAGGGAAAAGGTACCGGACTCGGCTTGTGGGTCAGCTATGGTATCGTCAAGAGTTTTCAGGGAGATATCAAAGTTGAAAGCGAGCTAAAAAAAGGCACAACTTTCACAATCATTTTGCCTATACAACCTTAATTAAAGGGAAAAATTATGCCGGAAAGAATATTAGTAGTTGATGATGAAGATATAATTAGAGAATCTTTAGCATTTGTTTTAAAAAAAGAAGGCTATACAGTTCAGGAAGCTGAAAACGGATTGGTAGCTTATAATAGACTTATTGAGGAAAGTTTTGATTTGGTCATTACGGATCTTGAAATGCCTGAAATGAAAGGGATAGAACTTCTTGAAGAAATTAAAAAGCTTAATATTCAAACTTCTGTTGTTATAATTACTGCTTTCGGTTCATTAGATACCGCTATTTCAGCTCTCAGAAACGGCGCCAGCGATTATTTGCTTAAACCTGTCGAATTTGATGAATTAATAATCAAAATCAAAAGACTTTTCGATGTAAAAAATCTCCTAATGGAAAACCGGCTGCTAAGGAAAGAAGTACAAAGAGATTATGATTTTGAAAACATAATAGGTAAAAGCGTAGCAATTAGAAAAGTTTATGAAATGATTCAAACCGTTGCCGAAACAGATACTACTGTTTTAATAACCGGTAAAAGCGGAACCGGCAAAGAGCTTGTTGCCAGAGCTCTTCATTATAGCAGCAAAAGAAGAAACAAACCCCTGATTGCCGTTAATTGCGGTACCATTACGGAAAATTTAATTGAAAGCGAACTATTTGGACACAAAAAAGGTTCATTTACAGGTGCAATTTCTGATAAAGAAGGTTTAATTAAAGCAGCAGACGGCGGTACATTATTTCTTGACGAAATTAGTGAACTTCCTTTACAACTTCAGGTAAAGCTGCTGCGTGTTCTTCAGGAAAAGGAATATACTCCAGTCGGTTCTACAGCAACAATCCAAGTTAATGTCAGATTTATTGCCTCTACTAACAGGGATCTTAAGGAAGAAGTTGATGCCGGAAGATTCAGAGAAGATCTTTATTACAGGCTGAATATTGTTGAAATAAATCTCCCTTCTTTAAAAGAAAGAGAGGAAGATATTACTCTTCTTGCCGATCATTTCCTGAATAAATACAGGCGGGAAATGAATAAGAATATTAAGGGAATTGATCCCGAAGCAATGCGTGCAATAATTACTTACGAGTGGAAAGGAGAAATACGTGAACTGGAAAATACCCTTGAGCGCGCAGTTATTTTTTGCAAAGATGAATTTATTACACTAAAAGATTTACCCCAAGTATTTAATTCAAAAACGGGAACTACCGATTTTTCCAAAATGGGTTCGTTGGAAGATTCTGTCAGAAAATTTGAAAAAGATTATATTTATAAAGCGCTTGAGAATAATAATTTCGACAAAGAAAAAACTGCCGATCTGTTAAAAGTTGGCCTATCAACCTTATATAGAAAACTAAAAGAGCTTGATATAAAAGCTTAAAGAGCTGCTGAAATATTTTGTAAAAATAGGATTGTAAATATTTTGCTATTCAATTAAAATTTTTCTCATTTATTATAACGGTTCTTCAATATTTTTCAATAGCGGGAACTTAAGGGTAGAATAATATTTAAAACAAGGCTTTATTTAGTTGCATATCAATAATTTAGTTAGAATTCAAACATTATTATTATGATATGCGACACCATCAATTGGCACGCAAATCGCCTTTTAGAACCGGTAGCGTTTTGCTCATTTCTTATTAACGTAATAAATTTTTAAGCTCCCTTAATGAAAAAGATTGTTGTATATAGTCCCGATTCGAATGTTTGCTTAAGCCTTTTTATGTATTTACAGAGCGATTATAATGTAACTACTACTACCGATGTGACAATATTAAAAACAATGACTAAACACATTAAATTCGATTTGCTAATTATGGATGCCCCGCCGTCAAATTCAGTCGAAGCGTTTTGTAAAGAAATAAAAGAGCTGCATCCTGAGATACCCGTAATACTTACTTATGTTTATCAAGATAATTATAAAACTTTTGATTTGAATATAAGAAAATATATAAGCTCTGTATTTTATAAACCGTTTGATTTATATGAAGTATCAAAGTATATGACATCATTGCTGGTTTGAATTCTTTTATTATTTGAAACTGTTTGGAAG
>CAZUCY010000093.1:0-15147 GCA_964618785.1 uncultured Ignavibacteriaceae bacterium
ATAAAGGACCATGGCAGAATTTAATTTCACTTGTTGCAGATGATGGCTGGCATGGTATAGATGGATGGGAAGGCGACATACATACAGCCCCTTCAGAGACTCTAGCAAATACCATAATACCTTCATCCTATGATTTAAACAAAATTTATTTAGCTGCTTATAATGTCGTTTTTACAAGTGATGGGCGTCGGATACCGGATGCAGGAACTGCAATTGTAAACTCAATAAACAGCGGTACTTTAATTATGAATTATATCGGTCATGGTTCTCCAAGTATTTGGGCTGATGAAGCGGTGTTCGTACAAAGTACTACTATTCCCCAATTGCATAACAGCAACTATTTCTTCTGTGTTGCCGCTACATGCGATTTTGGATACTGGGATATACCAACTTTTCAAAGTTCTGCCGAACAATTGGTACTTATGAATAATGCAGGCTGTATTGGCACTTTCACCTCGTGCAGGCTTGCCGAGTCCGATGAAAACCACGCAATTGATTTCCAGCTATTTACAGACTTACTGCAAACTGCACGTGATTCTAGCTATTTGCCGGTAACGCTTGGACAGGCAATATATTTTACCAAACAGCTTTTTAATGATGTGAATTCACAGAAATATGAACTAATGGGTGATCCCACTCTCAGGCTTCAGATTCCCCAATATAATGCGACCATAGATACGATAGATGGACAAACTTTATCATCATCAGCCGTCCAGGTAAAAGCTCTAAGCACGACAAAAGTATCCGGTGAAATAAGAAAACCTGATAATTCATTATGGAGCGGCTTCAACGGCACCGGAATTCTCACTATGTATGATTCTCAACGAATATTCGATCTTGTTAATTTGGATAACTTTCCGATGGTTCTGCCTGGAGGTATAATTTTCAGGGGGGATATTTCAGTAACAAACGGAAAGTTCTCTACTAGCTTTACGGTACCAAAAGATATTTCATATGCAGATCAAAATGGTAAAGTATCGCTTTATTTTTATAATAGTAATATAGATGGATTTGGATACACAACAAACATCATTGTCGGCGGAACAGATACAACTGTGGTTAATAATAATAAAGGTCCTGTTATAAGAATATTTTTTGATGATACAACTACTACAAATCCGCAGCTTATAAACCCGAGCTCAATGCTTATAGTAAAGCTTTATGATGCGAACGGACTAAACACAACCGGAACAGGAATTGGTCATAAACTTGAAGGAATATTAAACGGTGATAACAATAATCCGATAGATTTTACAAATTATTTTACAAGTGATATAAATTCAGGAGGTAAATCGGGTACAATAAATTATCAATTCAACGGTCTTAATCCGGGTAATTACTCTCTTAAAGTTGCAGCATGGGATGTCTTTAATAATTCATCAAGTGCAACAACAAATTTTGATGTAATAAGCAGCAGCGGACTGGTTATAGATGATGTTTATAATTATCCTGATCCGTTTGCTTCTAACACAACGTTTACTTTTCAGCAGAATTTAGCGGCGGCGATAAATGTAAAGATAAAAATATATACAGTTGCAGGAAGGTTGATTAGAGTAATAGAAAGCAACGGTATAACCGGTAAATTTATTAAAGTAGATTGGGATGGAAGGGATCAGAATGGTGATCTAATTGCTAACGGTACTTATCTTTACAAAGTAATAGTACATTCTGTTGACGGGCAATATAGCCAGAGCGCTTTAGGCAAACTTGCTAAGGTTCGGTAGAATAATAAATAGTTTGAAAATAGATTCCTTGTATATATTTTTATACTAGGGCTTTCAATATTAATAAGAAAAGAAATATAACTTATCGGAGGAAGATAATATGAAATTATTCATTAGGTTGTTGATAGTCGGTATGGTGTTGATGATTTTTCAAAAGACTACATATGCTCAGGCAATATCGACTGCTGTTCCGGATCTAATGATTGCACCGGATTCTAGAGCCGGTTCTATGGGAGAATCAGGCGTTGGTTTGGCAACTAACTCTGCTGCAATTTTTTGGAACCCCGCAGGCATTGCATTTCTGGACGGGCAGGAAGTCAGTATAACTCATAGTAACTGGCTGCCTCAATTTCAATTAGATTTATTTTACGATTATTTTACATATAGGTTATATATACCTGAAATAAGCGGCAGTGTTTTTTCAAGTATCACATATATGAACTACGGTCAATTTGTAAGAACCAATGAAAGTGGACCTACCCCTATAGGTACGTTTACCTCTTATGATGCGGCTATAACATTTGGTTATGCAACACAGCTTTCTTCCGATTGGGGCGTTGGTTTTAATTTTAGGTTTATTCGCAGTGATCTTTCGGATCAAGGCGCGGGAGAAGAACAGGGCAGCGGTATTGCCAATACAATAAGCTTCGATATATCAGCAATGTGGAGACCTGAGAATTTGGTAATACCTTTTATTGATTATGATCTTGGTAAAAGCATTAGCTTTGGTATTAATTTAAGCAACCTGGGTCCAAAAATATATTATATCGACCAGGCTCAGGCTGACCCGCTTCCGACTAACCTTAGGCTGGGTTTTGCTTACCAGATATTCAGTGATGATTACAATTCTTGTATTTTTACTTGTGACTTCAACAAGCTTATGGTTAGTTACACGGTTAACCCGGATAGCACTGCCACGCCAAGAGAGTTTTACCAGGCTTTATTTACATCTTGGTCGGCTTCATCTTTAAGTGCAGAACTTCAATCATTTCAAACTTCAATGGGAATTGAATATTGGTATGGTACACCTGGTGATTTCCTCTTTGCTTTACGTGCCGGTTATTTCTATGAAGACCCTTCATATGGCGACAGGAAATTCCTAAGTTTTGGCGCAGGTATCAGGTATGATATTTTCGGCTTCGATTTTAGCTATCTTACTACCTCGTTATTCCCTGGTTACGATAACCCCCTCGATAATACATTAAGATTTACACTTAATATTGGCTGGGGAGGGAATCCCGGAAATGAACGTAACTTACCGCGGGGAATTTAATTCCTTATGATAAAAAACAATTTAGTTTTTATCATGGTTGTTATTTGTTTGGGTAGCTTATCTGCCCAAACTTTTATTGGGAAAATTACTACGCATCCCAATAATTATTCCCGGAAATTATCCGGCACTATTGATACCGTGAAGATTCTTGCTGTTATGGTTGAATTTCAAACCGATCAGGATGCCGCTACTGAAGGTAATGGTAAATTCGGAACAATTTATTCTCAGAATTATGGCGCTAATATTTTAGACCCTCTTCCGCATAATCAGAACTATTTTCAAAACCATCTGGAATTTGTAAAGAATTATTTTGCAAAAGTCTCAAATGGAAAATTAATTATAATATATAACGTTCTTCCTGTTGTGATTACTGTTTCGCAGCAGATGGAATCCTATTACACTTCTAACAATAATTTTGCTCCGCTTTCAAATTTTTGTAAGGAGGTATGGTCTAAAGCTGATTCTTTAAACCCCGGTTTTAATTTCAATGATTATAATTTATTTACAATGTTTCATGCCGGCGTTGGGCAAGAAGTTTCATTAGCTGGCGGTATAAATGATTCCCGGGATATTTCCTCCGTTTTTTTAAGTTATACTGCATTAAAAGGTATTTTCGGTTCCACATTTGAAGGGTTCCCTGTCCAAAATAATTCTTTCTATATTACTAACAGTATGATTATGCCGGAAACAGAAAGCCGGGAACAAACCGCAATTGATGGCTCGATTTCTTTGGCACAAATTACTATAAATGGTTTATTGGCTTCAAGCGTTGGAAACTTTCTTGGGCTTCCGGATTTATATAATACCGCAACGGGTGTAAGCGCTATAGGAAGATTTGGTTTAATGGATCCTCAATCAATTTTTGCATATGCAGGTGTTTTCCCTCCCGAACCGTCTGCTTGGGAAAAAATCTTTCTCGGCTGGGTAACCCCGATAACACTATCGCCGGGTAATTTTAATTTAAGTTTGGCAGCGCATTTAGCAGCTTCTGCCTCCGATACTACTATTCTCAATGTTCCGATAAATTCATCGGAATATTTTCTGATTGAAAACCGCCAGAGGGATGTGAATGCAGACGGAGCAAAAATTACTTTTGTGCTTAACGGTATTACTTATACTAAAACTTTTAACGGGGATGCGGCTGGGTTTAACAGTGATGATGTAGATTCTCTTAAAGGCGTTATTACTAATGTGGATGAATTTGATTGGGCCTTACCAGGGCTTATAGATGATACAGCTAATTACCATGGCGGTGTTCTTATCTGGCATATTGATAATAATATTATTAATGCTAATATTGCTTCTGACCGGATAAATGCCGATCCAAGTCATCGTGGTGTTAATTTGATGGAAGCCAGCGGCATTCCGGAGATAGGGCAGACATTTACGGATGTTTTGGGTAATACTGTAATTGGTGAAGGTTCTTATGAAGATTACTGGTATTCTTCAAATCCAGCAATATTATATCAAAACAGGTTTGCAGATGATACCCGTCCAAGCAGCAATTCTAACTCAGGCGCTAATAGCCTGATCACTATCTCTAATTTCCCGGTTTCAAGCAATAAAATGAGTTTTAAGATTACCTATGGAGATTCATTAGTAAAACCGTTGTTTTCCACTTACCTTCATCAAGTATCGACCAATTATAAATTAACTACTGGTCAAAACAACAGTAATGTCGTAAATTTTAATCTACTTTCCGGTTCTAATCTAATTCTTTTGGATTCAAAAGGCGATAGTTCCGGTATATTATTCAATTTTTCAAATTTTAAAACAGCTGCAATTCTATATAATAATGTTCAATATTTAGTTGGCGCTTTTGATTCAACTTTGAATATATTTAATACAAGTAATGGCTCAACTTCACACTTAATTATAGGAGATTTATCAAATACCGCTCCTGTTGTCACCTTACTAAATAATATCCCAAAAATTTTAATCGGAACAATTCATGGGTATGTAAAATCTTTTTCTTTTGGACTTAATACAAATGTTATGACTACTGACGACTCTGCACAAGCATTATTGATTTCTCAAATATCGGCAAATAGCAATTACTATATTTACGGCGGTTCAGGTCAGTTTGGTTCCAGAATCTTGCCGCAATATTCTTTATATGATAATCTTGGAAATAATTATACCAGTAGTGCAGGAAGTCTTATGCAAACTGCGTTGACTAATGATAAGAACGGTAACAATATAATTGTCGCCCTGTTATCTGGAAATACTTTTGATATTATTAGCCAGGGCAAATTAATTAAAGAATTTAAAATAAACTCTTCCAATTCAATTAATTCATTCGCTCTTGCGGATTTAAAAAAGGACGGGAATATTTATATTGCTTTTACTAACGGTAATAATATTGAAGCTGTCAATATGCAAGGCGCAGAAGCAGATAACTTTCCGTTTATTGATCCGCTAAGGATCGGTTTTACAGGTAATCCTGTGACAGCGGATATAACGAATGATGGTAAATCGGAAATTATAGCAGCTACCACAGACGGTAGACTATTTGCAATTGACGGTAATGCCGGATTAGTTGTAACCGGGTTTCCTATATCTTCCGGTGCGGAACTTTCAAGTACTCCGGCATTGTTTCAATGCAATGGAAATTTATCTATAGCTGTATATAATCAACAGGGAAATATTTCTGCTTGGGCAATTGGTGCCGGTGAAGGGACAGTCTTTTGGTCTGAAGAAAACGGTAATGACCACAACAGCGGGTACATAGGTGCGGCTTCAAGCCAGAATTTTACAAATACTTTTTTCCCGGCTATAAAGGCATATAACTATCCTAACCCGGTTTACAGCGGTGAAACTCGCATACATTATTATGTATCTGAAGATTCAAAAATAGATATAAAAATTTTTGATGTTGCTGGTGATTATGTAGCCCATCTGACGGATAATGCTCAAGGCGGGCTTGCAAAAGAAACTCTATGGAATATAGGCAACATTCAAAGCGGTGTATATTTTGCAAGCATCAAAGCAACCGGTGTAAGCGGGAGAGTTGAAACAAATATTATTAAAATCGCTGTCATTAAATAAAAAAAATTTAATTATTAACTTCAGATTCCCCGGTGTTCTTTCGCTGTCAAACCCGGTATTTTGTCTATGGTACCCAATGAAAAAATTAAGCTATTTTTTTTTACTAAACTAAAAACTAATGAAAATAACTAAACAATTTATACCTAAAATTTTTACGTTCATTTTTGCATTATTATTAATTCAATCGAATTCTTATTCACAGTTTACGGATTTTCATCCGGAACTAAAATGGTATACTATTAAAGGTGAACATTGTCAGGTACATTTTCATAGCGGCGCTGAAAGAACGGCAAAAGTTGTTGCAAAAATTGCGGATGAAGTAATTGGACCATTATCTTCGCTTTATGATTATGACCCCGGTGTTATTCATTATATAATAAAAGATATAGACGATTATTCAAACGGCGCTACTTATTTTTTTGATAATAGAATTGAAATCTGGACAAGCGCCCTTGATTTTGATTTACGCGGCACTCATAACTGGCTTCGAAATGTCATTACGCATGAAACTACACATATGGTTCAGATTCAATCTGCTATGAAGCTTACCAGAACTCTACCTGCTTTTTTTTTACAGGTGTTGAATTATGAAGATGAAAGAAGACCTGATATTTTATATGGCTTCCCAAATGTCATGGTATCTTATCCATTAGCAACAGTCAATGTTCCCTCATGGTTTGCCGAAGGCACAGCGCAGTACCAGCGTAAAGAATTCAGCTATGACAATTGGGATACTCACAGAGATATGATATTAAGATGCTATGCGCTAAGTAATAGTATGCTCACATGGAATCAAATGGGTGTTTTTGATAAGACAAGTTTGGGAAATGAATCTGTTTATAATTCCGGTTTTGCATTAACAAGATATATCTCTGAAAAATACGGCGAAGATAAGATTGAAAAAATAAGTCATGACCTCGGTAGATTCAGTGTGTTTACAATGGATCGTGCTTTTAAAGATGTCTTAGGAAAAGACGGTAACGAAATATATAATGAGTGGCGGGACTTCCTGATTAGCGACTACACAAAAAGAAGTAGTGATGTTCTATCTAATTTAGTTACCGGAGATACAGTCTCTGAGAGGGGATTTGGGAACTTTTATCCTGTTTTTTCAAAAGACGGCTCTAAATTTGCATATATTTCAAATAAATCTGCAGATTATTTCTCAGTTGCTAACGGGTATGTCTATGATCTTAAAACTAAAAAAGAAAAAATATTTGCATCATTGATTAACTCAACATTAAGCTGGGTCCCTGATAAAAACGAAATAATATATGCAAGGCTGGATGAAGATAACCCAAATTGGAATAATGTACATGATATTTACAATTACGATTTTAATAAAGATAAAGAAACAAGATTGACATTTGATCTTCGCGCTAACCAGCCCTCTATTTCAAATGACGGTAGTAAGATTGTATTCATTTTTGAGCGAGACGGTTCGACCAATCTGGGAACAGTCGATTTTAACGGGAAGAATTTTAAACAGCTCACTGCCTTTAATAACGGTGAACAGGTTTATCAACCAAAATTTTCTCCGGATAACAGCTATATTATTTTTGATTATTCTTATGCCGATAACAGAAGCATTGCTAAAATTGATACTGGTGGCAGTAACTTTCAGTTTGTAATTAAAACTAAAAATGATAATAGGAACTCTACTTTTGATTCTATCGGGAATTTGATTTATTGTTCCGATTCTACTGGCATATTTAATATATATTCTTATAATTTGAAGACAGGGGAGAAGAAACAACTTACAAATGTAATCGGAGGTACTTTTATGCCTTCGATTGATGGGAATGGAAATATCTTATATACAGGGTACACGGCAAAAGGATTTAAGATTTTTGAAATTACTCCCGAACAGCAGGGCAAAGTTGCTGTAGGCAAAGATTATGTTTGGATAAATAATCCACCTTTAAATCAAGACAAGCCTAAGGGCGATTTAGTAAAGTTTAACCTTGACTCGTACCAAAATTATGATGATTATAAATTACCGGATTATAAAGAAGAGCCTTATCAGGGTGCCTTTTCCAAAATGACATTTTATCCGTACCTTAGGTATGATAACTACAATACAACAAATAATTTTTTTGAAAAATTAAAACCGGGAGTTTATGTATCTTCAAGCGATATGCTTGACAGGTATGCGATGTTTGCCGGTGCCGATATAAATACACGGATGGAATGGGACCTTTTCCTCATACTCAATTATAGGAATAAAATTCCCGGACTTTTTGAATTGGGAATAAAACCCGAACTTTCGATTGAAATTTATGATATAAGCAGGCAGGCGAATACTTCACTTGGATTCGGGGGGGATACTGTAGGTTCAAGTGTGAGTTATCTTTATAGTATTCCTGTTAATATAAGTTATAACCTTTTTGAAGTTGACTTTGCCGCCAAACAAAAAATTTTTTCCCGCGGACAAAATCTGGAATTCAGGTATATTTTTAGCAGGTATTCTGATGATTTAAGCAGTTTTATTGTTCCCAACAGCGATCCTCCTGAACTTTATCCGGCAACTAACGATTTCTATTTTATCGGAAATGTTTTTCAATTAAAATATACTTTGGACATGACAAAACCGGCAGTTGACGACGAAATTAACCCCATAGGCGCTTTGGTTGATCTTACCTATAGTTATGAATTAAATCAATTTAACCCCGATGGAAATTATACTGTAGTAAATGGTATTTTGGTGCCTGTATATAATAATTACGATTTCCACAGGCTGGAATTAAACACTGAAATTCGTTTTCCCCTCTTTGAAAGTAGTTCTCTATCTACAAAGCTAAGACTTGGAAATATTTTCGGTCCAACCGTACCGGATTTTTTTAATTTTTATTTAGGTGGTTTAGTAGGTATGAAAGCTTATCCTTTTTATGCTGTAAGCGGCAATAAAATCGGCTGGTTTGATTTAACCTACAGGTTCCCGTTATTTAAAAATATTGATGCAAGGCTTGGAAATATATATCTTGATAAGATTTTTATGTCGTTCTATGGAGACGTTGGTAATGCGTGGAATGGTAATTTTGATGTGACTCAGTTAAAGAAAGGCGCCGGGTCGGAAATAAGAATACAAATGAATTCATTCTATATTTTTCCTACGGATCTTTTCTTTGACGCCGCTTACGGTTTTGATAAGTTTTCAGAGAATGTAAACAATACAATTGTAACTTACGGGCAAGAGTGGAGATTCTATGCAGGTCTTTTATTCGGTTTTGATATTTAAAAAATGAATTCATTTTCGATGCCGCTTCAATTGTACTTTGAATTAGAGAATTAGTTACATTTCATTTATGTAATTTTTACATAAAGTAACTAGAAACTAAAGGCGATGTTACTTGCAAAGTAGAATCGCTTTTTTTATGTCATTTATAAAAAGTATTTTACATTTCAAATATTAGAAAATTATAATGAAAACCCCGATAGTTGTGATAGTTGGACGCCCAAATGTAGGAAAATCAACCCTTTTCAACAGACTTGTAGGTAAGAGAGGAGCGATTGTAGATAATATAAGCGGTGTAACAAGAGATAGAAATTATGGAGAAGTAGAATGGAGCGGAAAGGAATTTCAGCTTATTGATACTGGTGGGTATGTGCCTAATTCTACAGATCTTTTTGAAACTGCAATAAGAGAGCAGGTTGATATAGCTATTCATGAAGCCGATTCAATTTTATTTATTGTAGATGTTCGGACGGGAGTAAATCCTTTGGATATTGAAATGGCACAGATACTTCGCAGTTCAAATAAAAAATATTTTCTGCTTGTTAACAAAGTTGATTCGGATAACTTTGAACCTGCAGTAGCGGAATTTTATTCGCTCGGCATTAAAAATATTTATTCTATCTCTGCATTGCTCGGCAGAAAAATAGGAGATCTTTTAGATGAACTGACTGCTGACTTTTTGCCTGTAAACCCAGATGAAGATGATGATCCGCGTCTGAAAATAGCAATTGTAGGAAGACCTAATGTCGGGAAATCTTCACTTGCAAATTCTTTGCTGGGCTATGACAGGAGCATAGTTACCGATATCCCCGGTACTACAAGAGATAGTGTAAACTCAATATTAAAATATTATGGACAGGATATTATTTTAATTGATACTGCAGGTCTAAGGAAAAAGAAAAGGGTTGAAGAAAGCATTGAATTCTTTTCTATGGTGAGAACCTTAAAATCAATCGGCGAGTGCGATGTTGCAGTGGTTATGCTTGATGCACAGCAGGGAATTGAAAGCCAGGACCAAAAAATAATTGATGAAGCCGTAAGGCGCCGGAAAGGGATTATAATTGCTATAAATAAATGGGACCTGGTTGAGAAAGATTATAAAACAACTAAGCAATATGAAGTTGCTATATTTGACAAGATGGGGTCTATTGATTATGTACCTTTAATATTTATTTCGGCTCTTACAAAACAAAGAATATTTAAATTAGTCGATATGTGTATTGAGGTAAACGCTGAACGTAAAAAGAAGATCCAAACAAGTACATTGAACGAGACGCTTCTTCCAGAAATATGGAAATCGCCTCCCCCGGCCACAGGAACCGGCAGAGAAATAAAAATAAAATATATCACTCAGGCGGGTTCTCATTATCCTATATTTATATTTATGGCTAATTACCCAAAGAATATTCCTGATAACTATAAAAAATTTTTGGAAAAATTAATCAGAAAACATTTTGGGTTTAACGGGGTTCCTTTCACATTAAGTTTTAAGCAAAAATGACATTTACCCGATCTTGGAGATGTTAGTGACCGAACATTCTTTGCGCTATAAATTCAGTCTGATTTTATTATTTCTATTCTTCTTATTTGGAAATGCCTTCCCGCAAAGGTATCCTATTCCGGTCATTGATTCATTGATTGATAGCGGTATTACCAAAATTATAAATCAGGATTACTTTGGTGCAAAATGTACTTTCGAAAATTTAAATCATCGGTTTCCCGGTCTTCCTGCCGGTAAAATTTTCAAAGTCGCTGCAGATATTGCCAGGGCATTTGATTATTCAGAAAGCATTGATTCTGATTCTATGGCTGAACAACTTGATGAAGCACAAAAACAGGCTAAAGCACTTATTGAGAGAAATCCCAATAATATTTGGTATCAATATTTTCTTGCACTGGCAGAAGGTTATCTGGCGTATTTCAATGGTTTAAAGGGTAGTTGGTTTCCTGCATTGAATAAGGGTTTGGGCTCGGTTTCCGATTTTGACAATTGTTTGAATCTGAACTCCGAATTTTATGAAGCTTATACAGCAATAGGCACTTATAAATACTGGCGGAGCCGGAAAATGGAATTCTTAGATTGGCTTCCGTTTATAAAAAATGAAGAAGAATCTGGAATAAAAGATTTAAAACTTTCAATCGAACATTCTTCGTATCATAGATATTTAGCTGTGAATTCTTTACTCTGGATTTACATAGACCGGAAACAATACAAAGACGCTAAAGAATTGGCAGAGAAAGCGCTTAGTGAATATCCTGATGTACGTCTGTTTTTGTTTGGATTAGCAAGGGCTTATGAAGGAATAAACCTCACTAAATCAATTATTCTTTATTTTGAGATATTGAATTCATATCAAAATATTAAGGGAATTAACCGCTGCAATGAAATTACTTTAAAGCATATTATTGCTCAATTGTATAACAGAAACGGGGAAAAAGAGAAAGCCCTTAATGAATGTAATGAAATTCTAACAATAAATAATTTGTCGGAATACGAAAAGAATAAAATGGATGAGCGTTTAGACCGGGTCAAGCAGCTAAAAAAAGAATTACTTAAGGAACTTTCTAAATAATCATCCCTTTTAATAAGAATTCCTTAGGGACTTTTACTATTCCTTAAAATGATTTAAATTATAACAATAATATTTGAGTATATGAGTATATGGATTTTAAGTGGTTATGACTATAACTAATCCAAAAAATAAGAAGATGTTCGATGAGCTTCTGGTGGCGTGCCGGCAGCATTTGGCAAGTGTTAATGAAGAAATGCTTAAAAAAGCATTTGAATTCTGTCTTGAAGCGCACAAAAACGATCTCCGTGCTTCGGGTGAACCTTACTTTACGCACCCGTTTGAAGTGGCAATGATTGTCGCAAAAGAAATTCCACTTGACGACATTACGATTGTAAGTACTCTGCTGCATGATGTGGTCGAGGATACGGAGTTTAACCTGGATATTCTTTCTAAGGAGTTCGGATCAGAAGTTGCCGGAATTGTTGATGGAGTTACTAAAATTAGCGGAATATTTAAAGGGCAGGAAATAACCCAGGCAGAAAATTACAGGAAGCTCCTTCTTTCTATGGTTAAAGATGTGCGGGTTATATTGGTTAAGTTTGCTGACCGTCTTCATAATATGAGAACTTTGCAATTCGTTAATGCTGATAAACAAAGAAGAATTGCACAGGAAACTCTTGAAATTTATGCCCCATTTGCCAATAGATTCGGTTTGGGAAGAATAAAATGGGAACTTGAAGATTTATCATTTAAATATTTGAATAAAGAAGCTTACGAAGAAATTGCTCATAAGATTAAAAGCAAAAGAAAGGAAAGAGAATCTTACATAAAAAAGTTTACGGAACCTATTATTGAAAAATTAAATGAATATAACTTAAAATTTGATATGAATGGCAGACCAAAACACCTTTATAGTATTTACAGGAAAATGGTAATGCGGAATAAACCTTTTGAAGAAATATATGACCTTTTTGCTATTAGGATAATTTTAGATACTGAAAATACCAACGACTGCTACACTATACTGGGAATTGTTAATCAAATATACTTACCTGTACCCGATAGATTTAAGGATTATATTTCTATTCCTAAAACAAATAATTATCAGTCTATACATACTACTGTCATTGGTCCGGATGGTAGATTGGTGGAAGTTCAGATCCGGACTAAAAAAATGCACGAAGTTGCAGAAAAAGGCGTCGCCGCACATTGGCGTTACAAAGAAAATAAAAGCGCAAGCGAAAACGAAATAGAGAATTGGGTTAATTGGATTAGGGATATTTTTGAAGGCGCTTCCAAAGATGAACCCAAAAAAGACCTTCTCGAAAGTTTTAAGCTTAATCTTTACCAGGATGAAATTTACGTCTTTACTCCGAAAGGAGATTTGAGAAGGCTTCCGGTCGGTTCAACACCAGTTGATTTTGCATTTGAAATTCACAGTAAAGTTGGCTACCATTGTATCGGGGCAAAAGTAAACGGGAAAATTGTTCCTCTTGATACTAAATTGCACAGCGGAGATCAGGTTGAAATAATTACTTCAAAGAACCAACATCCAAATAAAAACTGGATGAAATTTGTTACCACACATAAATCAAAAAATGCTATAAAAAAGTGGCTTAACAATGAAGAAGAAGAAATTATTAATAGCGGTAGGGAAATCTGGGAAAAGAAAATAAAAAAATTGAAACTTTCATTTACTTCAATCGACGTGATAAAACTTTCAACAAATTTGAAATATGAAAGTTCAAAGCTTTTTTTTAAAGCTGTTGCACAGAATAAAGTAAACCTTGATGAAGTATTAACGGCTTCTAAGGGAAAAGATAAAAAGGAAAAAGCAGTCGCACTTGAATTTGATAATTTTGCCAATATTGCCCGCGGAGATATTGGCGGTATATTAGTAGACGGCAAAAAATCCGGTATTATGTACACTTATGCAAAATGCTGTAACCCTATTCCCGGCGATCCGGTTATTGGCTTTATCACTATTGGCGAGGGAATAAAGATACACCGCAAAACATGCAACAACCTGCTGAAGGTTTCTGAGAAAGATGCAAGCAAACTTGTTCCTGTTCAATGGCCTGAAGGCGAGGGCTCATTATTTGTCGCGGGGCTTAGTATAATGGGCGAAGATTCACCCGGCATATTAAACGAAATATCGCGTACCATTGTCTCATATCATAATACAAATATTAAATCAATCAATATTAATACCGGAAACTCAACTTTTGAAGGCAGTGTTACCTTATATGTTCAAAATTTAGAGCATTTGTCAAGAGTTATTGACAAGCTAAAAAAATTAAAAGGCGTTTATTTGGTTGAAAGATTTGAAAGCGCATAGATTAGCATGGAAGAATTAAACAGGTTTCTTGCTTTAGACTATGGCCTGAAAAGAATAGGTGTTGCTTTGTGCGATCCGCTTTTTACTTTTGCTTACCCGTTCAAAACAATTCTGAACGGGCAAAACTTATGGAAAGATTTAAAAGAGATAATTAGCGCACAGTCTGTAATCAGAATTATTCTTGGCTTACCTCTTAAAGAAAATGGAGAGCCTGGTTCTATTTCGAAGGAAGTATTAAAGTTTAAGAATCAATTGGAGAATATATTCAAAATTGAGGTAATTTTAAGAGATGAAAGATATACTTCTTCAATTGCACAGGAAATTATTTTAAAATCTGTAACAAAAAAATCCAAACGACAGGAAAAAGGGCTTATAGACAGGAGCGCCGCTGCTGTAATTTTACAGAATTATTTAGATGAAAATAAACCTTGAAAATTTTGCAGCACTCAGATCATCTTTATTTTTACTTTTTATTTGAATAATGAAGAAAAACTTCCATATTGTTTTAATTTCTTTCCTTTTCTCAATTGTTTTGTGGGTTTTCATTTCCCTTTCTAATGATTATTATACTACTATCGAAGTTCCGTTGAAAATAATTGATTTCCCATTTGGCTTTTCATCCGGTTCTTCCATACCTGAAATGATTTCTATTAAAGTTAAAGGGAAGGGGTGGAAATTAATAGCTTTAAATATTTCTGCGTTGCAGAGTTATGTGATACCGTTAGGTCAAATAACCGGAAGAAGGATAATAAATCTTTATAACTATTTAACCGAAAATCCATGGCTTTCTTCAGATTTAGAAGTAATCAGCTTAACTCCCGATACTATTTCTTTTTTTATAGAAAGAATTTCAGGTAAAAAAGTTCCAATAATATCTGCTTTAGATATAAAATTCCGTACGGGCTACGGTATTTCTTCTCCAATTAAAATTGACCCCGAATCTACTTATGTCTATGGTCCCGTCAGCTTTCTTAATAAATTGGAATATGTAACAACCGAATCTTTAGGGAAAGATG
>CAZUCY010000094.1:0-15061 GCA_964618785.1 uncultured Ignavibacteriaceae bacterium
TGGATTGATCTCTGGAAGAATGTGGATATCCAGGCGCAAAACCTTGATGAATTAATTCAATTAGCGCAAATTGAGAATGATGAATCTTTTATGAAAGAAATCCAAAATGAGGTTGATGCTTTAAGTATTGCAATTGAAAATGCAGAGCTTAAAAATATGCTTAGCGGTAAAGATGATGCAAGAAATTGTATTCTTACAATTCATTCCGGCGCCGGCGGTACGGAAGCGCAGGATTGGGCTGAAATGTTAATGCGTATGTATGTGCGCTGGGGAGAACAAAATAATTTTAAAATGTCTATTGTAGATATTTTGGAAGGCGAAGGCGCCGGTATAAAAAGTGTTACTATTGAAGTTGAAGGCGAATTTGCTTACGGTTATTTGAAAGCTGAAAACGGAGTTCATCGTCTTGTTAGAATATCGCCTTTTGATGCAAACAAAAGGAGGCATACTTCTTTTGCTTCCGTATTTGTGATTCCTGAAATAGATGACACAATTGTAATAGATGTAAATCCTGCCGATTTAAGGGTGGATACATACCGTTCAGGAGGAAAGGGCGGACAAAATGTCAACAAAGTTGAAACTGCTGTCAGAATTACGCATATCCCCACAGGGACGGTTGCTGCCTGCCAGAGCGAGAGATCACAGCTTCAAAACAGGACTAATGCAATGAAGTTATTGAAGTCTAAGCTTTACCAGATTGAAAAAGAAAAGCAGGAAGCTGAATTGGATGAAGTAGAAAAAGGTAAGATGAAAATAGAATGGGGAAGTCAGATCAGGTCTTATGTCTTTCATCCTTATAATATGGTTAAGGACCATCGGACTGATGAAGAAACTTCCGATGTTCAGGGCGTTATGGATGGTAATCTTAACAAGTTTATAAAAGCATATCTGCTTAAGTTTAGTCAAAATTAATTTGCATCTCTTAATATCCCCTCATTAATTTGGAGGGGTGGGCTTGAGCCCGGGGTGTTTACTTTATGAATAAAATTAAACCGCAAACTGCAAAAAAACGCAAACAGGAAGATTTTTTTGGTTGTGTGCATAAAGTTGTTGCAAACATTCCTTATGGAAAAGTGACAACTTATGGCGATATAGCCGAAGTTTGCGGCATAAGGTCTGCCGCAAGAACGGTAGGATGGGCGCTCAATAGTATTAAGGATTTAGGACTTCCGTGTCACCGTGTAGTAAACCGTTTTGGCGCTTTAACCGGGAAGCAGCATTTCGGAGACCATAATCTTATGGAAGACCTATTAAGATCAGAGGGAGTAGAATTTTATAAAAATGGCTGTGTTATTATGGATAAATATTTATGGAAACCGCAGAAAGTCGGAAGTAAGAAAGTAACTGCCAAAAGTAAAAAATAAACGCATACAGGAAAAATTGTAAACCTTTAATCCACTCATGGCTCAAAATAATGGACCTTTGTTTTATTCTAAAATTATATTGTTTGGATAAACTCGAAATAAAAATAATAGTAGTTAATTTAACATCTATGCGATTCAATGGAATGAAATATCTGCCAATCAGGCTTGCCCATTTGCCGGGCGGGGAGGAGATTAAGAAAGCGGTCGAAAACTTCAAACATTATATTTCGCATTCTATTGAAGCTGATCTTAAATATAAAATCGGTAAAGGGTTTGGGACTGTTCATCATTTTTACAAATTTTAGTAAAGCAATTAAACTTCCTTTCCCATCCTGGATAAGGAGGCGATTAAGGGGAGGTCGAAGAAAACCTCTTAATCTGCTTTTTCTCCCGAATATATGCAAATCGTGCCCAATTTTGTATTGTAAGTTTTTAACGTTTTAACATTCTTAAATCCCGCACTTTCTAATAATTTTGGAAGTTTACCATTGAAGTTGACATCTAATTCAGGTTCAAACTTTATAGCAATCTTACCTATCAGGACAAAGATGGGATTTTCCTGCTTTCCAAAATCAGCTATATAAAGTTTCCCGTTCGGAACTAAAACCCTCAATATTTCCTGCATTGCTTTAAGCTTTTTGTTCGTATCCAAATGATGCATCATTAAACTGGTCATCGCCTTATTTACAGAATTATTGTTTTGGGGTAACATGCCCCCGTCATATTCCACCAAAGAAATATCAAGTCTTTTCTTAGCGATTTTAGCTTTAGCGATTTCAAGTACCTTTGGATCAATATCGATCCCTTCAAAATATGCTTCAGGATGTTTTTGCTTTCCCAATATAAGTAAGGTTCCGGTTCCGCATCCAAAATCCATTATTTTGTCTTCTTCCATAATATTAATGAAATCAATCAAATCTCCCTTAATTCTCCGTTCTGGAATTGCAAGTGAAATAAAGGAATCAAATAGCTTTGTTAAAAAGTTGAAATCAAGAGCCGGGATGAATTTTTCTTTCATACGTATATTTATTACCGGAAATATTTATTAATAACCCCGGTTTTTAAGGCGGGGTATAGTAAAGCACTAACAATTATTGGACTTTAGTACATTAGGAGGTCTATTTTTTGGCTAAAGCCGAAAATAACAATAACTATTTATCCCTCAACTTATTACACAACGATGGATATACTAAAAATTTTTGCCATTTGAACACCTGGATATGGCGGATCAATTTACTGTTACTGTCTGTCAACTGCAATAAAATTAAATATTGTGTCCTCTTAAATTTACAATTTTTATAATTCAATTTATAAATTCATTTGGCATCGTTGCAAAGCTGTTATAAAAGCATTAACTTTTATAAAATAATACTAGTAAGCTTTTGGCTTAAAACTTTATAATTTTATAAGGCTGGCAAAATATTTTGAGTCATAAGTTCTAAATCCCCGTTTCATCGTGGGTAAAATATTTATAGAAAAACGATTCACCCAAAACCCTTCCTGCACTCCGGAAACACTTTGATTTGATAATAATTGCACTTTGCGATATCTTAATTAATATCAGAAGTAAATATTATTTTGTATCATTAACACTGTGATTTATCGCAGCGTTATGATGAATCTCAATTAACCTTAGTCAGGCTAGTAAAGCCACGGAAACAGTGCCCAGCTTATCTTGCGATAATTTATATATTCTTCTCCAAATGCGGACATTAATGCTTTTTCTTCAATATGAATCCGTTTTAAAAAAGCTATTGTTATAGGAACGGTCAGGACAATGATTGATATCCAATTGCAAAACGCCAATCCTAATCCGCAGAATGAGATGATGGCGCCTGAATATGATGGATGCCGGACGAATCGATACATACCATTTTTTATAATGCGATGATTTGATTGAATAACAACATTTACCGTAAAATACTTACGCAATGTCAAAATAGCCGTCCACCTTATCATAAGACCGGCTATTATAACACATAACCCGATCCAGGGGATAATAGAAGTGGTCGTATGAATATATCCAATTCCACTAAAACCAAAAATTACAGCAAGTGTAACACAACTGTAGATAATGATATTTAACAATTTCAACGTACCTTTATCCTGATCCTGGCTGTTCTTTGTAGAGCGGACAAGAATACCCAGCATTACTTCCGAAGTAACCCACATAGCACTGATTGTTAAAAACAATATTTCAAAATTCATATTATTTTTTTTGTCCGCCTAACGACGCTGTTTTCACCTGTATGCCTTGAACAACTATACCTGCTTACCTATCGGCGGATAAGCCGGTAAACAAGCCTGTGGGAGAGGTTTTTCTTTTCTATAATTATTTAAATCTTACCTTAAAAAAAGCGGATCATATTAATATGAATCCGCTTTTCCTTTTTTAACCGTTTAACACTATTCAGGACTGTACCTTGAAACATGAATTGATGAAATGCCCGTATCAATATCAAGATAAATTTTCTTTTTAGCTTTATCAAAATTATCTGTCTGATATAGATTTGAATTGATTTTATTGAAATCATCAAAATCTTTAGAAGAAAGTGCCGTATTACACCTTATTTCACAGCCTGATGATTCGGGAACAAGTACATCTACTGAAGATATTCCTGCTTTTAAGTGAAATTTTGTAACGTTTAGTTTATTCCCCAACTTTACTTTCAGAGCTGCGGCGCCCATTTTAATATCTATATTATCTGTCTTAAAAGGGGAGAAATCAAAATCAATTGCGGCTGCGCCGACATCAAAGTTTAAATCCCAAACAGGCGAGGTATTCAGTTGAATCAAAGTTTTATTCTTGTTATGTTCATCGCTAAAGATAAGTCGCCGCTTCTTCATTGTCATTGTGATTGTAGACTTATCACCGGCATACTGACGCGTAAGTTCGTAATTATTCTTTATTCCCTGTGTGGCTGCATGCATTAAATCTTCTGTGGAATCATTTATAATAAATGAGCCCGCTCCTGCATTTAAATAAAATTCACAATTCTTAATTCTTGATTCATAAGACTCGGTATATGATGATGTATCTGTATCCTCGCTTATCGTGAAATTGAGGTCCTGGTCTTTTAAAGAAAACGCGTTGCAAATAAAATGATATGATGAATTGAAAAAAGCAAAAAGAGTTATTGCCAGGATTAAGGCTGCAATACCGGCAATAAATCCCTTTACAATCGGGCTTTTTGTAAAATAGGAAATTCCCCAAAGAATAATAGCTAAAGGCCAGAATTTCCATATATTTGCCAAATCGATATAAAATAATCCAATGTTCTTTAACAGGATCAGTATTCCGAGTGCTACGAAAAGCAAACCCCAAAAAATATGTGTTGTTTTCATAAATAATTCTTCCGGATTTATTTTAATTATTTCTTGAACGTAATAATAATCCCGCTCCGATAGCTATTAAAATCAAAGGCCAATAATCTCCGAAATCAAATCTTGGAAAAAAATTATCCAAAAGAAATAGTACTCCGATAATAATTAAAATTATTCCGCCGATACTTCCTCTTTTTTGGCGATGGTGATATTGGCTTAAGATTTGCGGATCAGGCTCGGTTGCTTCCCCGGTTGCCTTTTGATTGGCAGAGGTATCCGGAGTAATAATAACAAACGGTTCTTCGGGAACGACTATCCACATTATAATATAAGCTAAAAACCCGCCCCCTCCGATGAAAAGAGTGACTATAAATATAATTCTCATAAGGGTAGGATCAATATCAAAATATTCTGCTACGCCGCCCGCTACTCCCCCAAGCATTTTATCCTTTCTTGACCGGTATAGTTTCTTCGCATTCATTTTATACCTCCGTAATTTATGTTTTATTTTTCGGTATAATTATAGCAAATCTATTCTGCTAATGTACTGATTATATTATCATCGGCAAAGGTTTCTGAAAAGCGGGAAATAAACAAGATTAACGGTTAACTTTTAAATCTTTTAAAGCAGCCCGTAACTTTTCCCAAAGGCGTGGCTATGCCAAGTCATAGGTTGATTAGCATTGTCATCGATCGCTAAGAAAATGACTTCTATTTAATGACCTTCTCAAACAGAAATTTATAATGTAAAAACTCTGGTAAAAAAAACAGATGATTAGAAAAATTAAATTACGTACTTTAGTAGTATAAATTGTTGGATGCTTAAGTGTATATAAAAATAACTTTTCATGTGATATGGAAACGAAAATCCCCTTTTTTTTAAGAGGGAGAGTTAATAGGTGAGTTTATGTCTTGGGCGGGGGGGGGTGTATGTTAACTTTTTATATTATAAGTAATTATAGAATATTTTGTGTAAAAAATCAGGGGTTTTTTGATAAAAATATAAGGTTATTAACATAAAAAGTGATCAAAACGGATAACTTTATAAAGTTCCTTTACCGGAAAATAACAAATTTCCGATAGGAGTTACTGAGTTTTTTATCTGCACAAAATGATAAAATTGTTTAATCCTGCTGCCTTTTATATTTTTGTAAATAAAAATATTGAATAATTATGAAAATTGCTCTCTGCCAGATAGACACAATTATCGGTGATATTGAAAACAATAAAAATAAAATTCAAATAAGCAAATGTAAAGACAGGAAAAAACTGATACAGTTTTAATTTTTAATAAAATATACTAAAGATAATTATTAATCAAAATATTAAAATACTATAAAACAATAAAAATAAAATTATTACTGGCTATTGTCGCGGGGTCAATGACGGTGCAGATTTAGTCATTTTCCCGGAGCTTTCACTGGTGGGCTACCCTCCGCTTGATTTAGTTGAAAAGTTGGAATTTAGACAAGCTGCCGGTATAGCTGCTAAGGAAATAGCCTCTGTAACTGTCGAAATAGGACTTATTTTTGGAACTATTACCGAAGACGATGATCTAATCGGAACCGATATACATAACTCCGCAGTTCTCTGCTTTAATGGTAAAATTCAATTTGTGCAAAATAAAACCTTAATTCCTAATTATGATGTATTTGATGAAATGCGTTATTTTGATTCGGCAAAGGATGTGAATGTAGTTGATTTTAAAGGAGTAAATCTTGGAATTTCTATCTGTGAGGATATCTGGAATGATGCCGATTACTGGTACAAAAGAAGATACAGTGTTGACCCGGTAAAGAAACTTATAAATAAAGGCGCAAATCTTCTGATAAATATTTCTGCAAGCCCTTATCATTACGGTAAAATAAGAGAAAGGCATGAAATGCTTTCTGTCCTTACAAAGTATGATAAAATCCCCCTTGCCTATGTCTGCCTTGCTGGTGCGCAGACAGATTTGATTTTTGATGGTGCAAGCATGTGCTTTGATAGTACTGGGAATCTTGTCCTTCTCGGTAAAACTTTTCAAGAAGATTATTTTATTTATGATACGTGTGCAAAGCATGAAAATATAACGGATTCAGAAAGAAGCTTTGAAGAAGAAGTTTTGAGTGCGCTTATTTATGGCTTAAAAGAATATTGTGAAAAATTGAGATTTAAAAAAGCTCTTGTAGGTCTAAGCGGCGGTATTGATTCGGCGCTTGTCACTTATATTGCTGTTCAGGCTTTGGGAAAAGAAAATGTTAATGTCGTTTTGATGCCCTCCGAATTTTCAAGTGAAGGAAGTATTATTGATTCGCAGAAACTAATTAAAAAACTTGGTATTTCATCGGAACAGATTTCAATTCAACCCGTTGTGGATAAAACAATTGAAATGCTTTTGGAAGCTTTTAACGGTAAGAAAGCTGATGTAACTGAAGAAAATATACAGGCAAGAGTTCGCGGTATGTATCTTATGGCTCTGGCAAACAAACACAGTTATTTGCTTCTTACTACAGGCAATAAATCTGAAATGGCTGTGGGGTATTGCACGTTGTATGGCGATATGTGCGGAGGACTGGCTGTAATTGCCGATGTTTACAAAACAGATGTATATAAAATAGTAAACTATATAAATAAGAACGATGAGATAATCCCTTGTGAAATTGTTGATAAAGCGCCTTCTGCAGAATTAAGATTAAATCAAAAGGATCAGGATTCTTTACCGGAATATGATCTTCTTGATAAAATACTAAGAATGTATCTGGAGGAGAATAAAGAAAAGAATGAAATTACTTCAATTATCGGTGATGAAAAGGTAGTTAAAAAAGTTTTACGGCTTGTAGATATAAACGAATTTAAAAGAAAACAGGCGGCACCTGCATTAAGAGTATCTAAAAAAGCATTTGGTTATGGTAGAAGATACCCTATTGTCCAGGGCTGGAGAAAATAATTTGATCGTACACCCTCTTCTTTGAAAAGAAAGGCAGCGGGGTGAGGTCGCTTTAGGATTTTTATAAAAACTATTTGAAAATTACTATGAATAAAAAATTAAAATATTTGTTTATAATGGTTTTTACTATCTTACTTAGTGCTATTTCTTCCCTGCACGCAGGGAATGATATTGTAAAAATTAAATCTTATAGTTCTTATAATAAAATTTACGCAGGCGAGGAATTCAAAATTACATTTAAAGTAAATATTGGCGAAGGCTGGCATATCAATTCGGATAAACCCCATGAACGTTACTTAATTCCTACAAAACTTACCCTTGAACAAAATAGTAATTTTAATCTTAAGAAAATTATTTATCCCGAAGCAAAAGATATTAAATTGAATTTTCAAGACAATCCTCTATCTGTTTTTACCGGAGATGTGGACTTTTGTGGACTTTTTGAAACTTCTAAAAGTTTAATCCCCGGAAAATACAGGGTAGTTGTTGTGATTGGATACCAACCATGCAATAATAAAACTTGTCTACCCCCTAACGATGCAAAAGATACGATTGAAGTCGAAGTAGCTCCCAAGCCGGCTGCTAATGCCGGCATCAATCGGGATATTATTCAAAATGTCGATTCCGGCGATTCAAAGCCTCTGGTCAATCCTGTTAATAATAAAAGCTCCGTTTCAGAAGGAAATTCGTCTTTACATAGTATTCTTGAACATTCAGGGCTTCTTTTAAGTTTAATTTTTGTTTTTATAGGTGGGCTTGCATTAAATCTTACTCCATGTGTCTATCCTCTTATTCCAATAACAATAGGGTACTTCGGTGGGCAAAGCGAAGGCAGTACGAAAAAGCTTTTTCTTATGGGCTCATTCTTTGTCATAGGAATGGCTGTCACTTATTCGGTTATCGGGGTTGTTACCTCATTAAGCGGAGCAGTTTTTGGTTCGCTTCTTCAGAATCCAATTGTGATAGTATTTATTGGGTTGGTCTTTGTTGCTCTTTCTCTAAGTATGTTTGGAATGTATGAATTTCAGCTCCCTAATGCTTTGGTCGCTAAAGTCGGTGGAGCCAAAAGCGGATATTACGGCGCTTTCTTTATGGGATTAACAATGGGAATTGTCGCTGCGCCCTGTATAGGTCCTTTTGTTCTCGGATTGTTGACTTATGTTGCTGCAAAAGCTGATCCGTTCTTCGGTTTCTTAATGTTTTTTATTCTTGCTCTCGGATTAGGTACGCCTTATTTAATTCTTGCCGTCTTTTCAGGCAAGATAAAAAAACTGCCGCGCGCAGGCGTCTGGATGGAATCAGTTAAGCATATATTCGGATTTATTCTTATCGGGATGGCATTGTATTTTATTCTTCCTCTGCTGCCTAAAAATATTTCCGGTTATATTCTTCCGTCCTTTATGATAATTACAAGTTTCTATCTTCTAATATTTGAAAGAATTGCAGATAATGTAATAGGATTTAAAATATTCAGGATTTCATTGGCGATTGTAATTCTTACTATTGCAGCTTATACTTTGATTCCTTCAAATAAGAATGAAATAGAATGGAAACCTTACAGTGGGAATGCCGTACCTGCAAGCTTAAACGGAAATAGGGGAATGATTATAGATTTTTATGCCGACTGGTGCATTCCGTGTAAAGAATTGGATGCTTCTACATTTTCGGATCCGCAAGTAATTTCTGCGGCAAAAAGTTTTAACGTATTTAAAGCTGATATGACGAAATCACTTTCCGCAGAAGTTGAAGCTTTAAGAAATAAGTACAACATTGCAGGAGTTCCTACTCTTCTTATAATCGATACCAGGGGTAAGGAGGTGAATCGAATTACCGGCTACATTGATGCTCACGAGTTTTTGAAAATACTTGAGAAGGTGGATTAAAAATAATTAAGTACTCCAAAGGTGAATTTTACATCTCTCCCTTCTTTTCAAATTCAAAACAAATTATTTCCCAGATATGAGAGCAAAAATTACACTTTTTATAGGGAATTGACATTATTTGATATTATATTTAGTATAAGAAAAGAAGAAACTAGTACATAAAATGGCATGGTTTATAGTTAATTTATTTCAGCATTTTAATTTCTAATTAAATAAGATAAAATAATGGTCAACGAAAAAGAAATCCGGAATGTAACCGAAGTAACGGTTAGGTTTGCTGGCGATTCCGGTGATGGAATGCAATTGACAGGTAGTCAATTTAGCGAAACCACTGCGATTTTTGGAAATGATTTAAAAACCCTTCCAGACTATCCTGCTGAAATCAGAGCTCCCCAGGGTACTGTTTATGGTGTTAGCGGTTTTCAACTTCATTTCAGCAGTAGCGATATTCATACTCCCGGTGATAGACCCGACGTTCTTGTTGCAATGAATCCTGCCGCTATTAAAAAAAATATCGGTGAATTAAAACCCGGAGCAATAATAATTGCTAATACTGATTCTTTTGATAAAAAAAATCTTCAATTAGCTAAATATGATTCCAATCCATTGGAAGATCATAGCCTTGAAGGATTCGAAGTTTACTCGGTACCTATAACACATCTTACGGTAAAAGCTCTTGAAGGAACATCTTTATCGCAAAAAGAAATTTCAAGATGCAAAAACTTTTACGCTCTAGGCTTAATGTATTGGCTTTTTGGCAGACCGTTGGAACAGACACAAAATTGGATTAGAGAAAAATTTAAAAATAAACCTCATTTTATAGAAGCAAATGAACAAGCCCTTTTAGCGGGGTTCAACTACGGTGAAAATACGGAATTATTCTCTATACGTTACGAAGTTAAACCTGCTAAACTTCCAAAAGGTACTTATAGAAGCATTTCTGGAAATGAAGCGACTGCACTCGGATTTTTAGCTGCATCTGTAAAAAGCGGGCTGCCGCTTTTCCTCGGTTCATATCCAATCACTCCTGCTTCTGAAATTCTACAGTACCTAAGTTACTATAAAGATTTTGGTGTAAAAACTTTTCAGGCAGAAGATGAAATTGCGGGCATTACATCAGCTATAGGTGCTGCCTATGCGGGTAATCTTGCACTAACAACCACCAGTGGTCCAGGTCTTGCTTTAAAAACTGAAGCAATAGGTTTGGCTGTTATGACAGAGCTGCCAATTGTTATTGTTGATGTTCAAAGAGGTGGACCAAGTACGGGGCTTCCAACAAAAACAGAGCAGGCAGATTTACTTCAAGCTGTCTATGGAAGAAACGGTGAATCACCCGTCCCGGTTATTGCCGCTTCAACACCAAGCGATTGTTTCTATATGGCTCTTGAAGCTGCAAGGATAGCTATTAAATATATGACCCCGGTAATACTTTTAACGGACGGTTATCTTGGTAATGGTTCGGAACCCTGGAAAATACCACATGCAAGTGAATTGCCCGATATTCTTGTTAAATTCAGAACTGAAAAAGAAGGGTTTGCTCCATATTTAAGAGATGAATATTTAGCACGGCCTTGGGTCAGTCCCGGTACACCGGGTTTGGAACACAGGATTGGCGGGCTGGAGAAAGCAAATATTTCCGGTATGGTTAGTTATGATGGCGATAATCATGATTTAATGGTAAAGATAAGAGATAAAAAAATAAAAAATATCGCAAATGATATTCCGAATCTTGATCTTGATGGTGAACCAACCGGTGAACTGCTTATACTTGGCTGGGGCGGAACTTATGGTGCAATAACCGAAGCTGTTATAAAAGCAAGAGAAGAAGGTTATAAAATCTCACAAGCACATTTGAAATATCTTAATCCTTTCCCTGCTAACACAGGAAAAGTTCTTTCCGGATTTAAGAAAATTTTAATACCTGAAATAAACCTTGGTCAATTGGCAAAAATAATCAGAAGTGAATTTATCGTTCCGGTGGAACAATTTAATGTCGTTAGGGGTTTACCGTTTAGAGTATCTGAAATAGAAGGAAAGATAAAAATATTACTTGGAGGAAAAGGCAATGATAGATATTAAGCTTATTCAGCCGGATAAACAAAATGATGTAAATGGATTAAAATTAACGGCTAAAGATTTTGCAAGCAGAGAAGATGTTAGATGGTGTCCGGGATGCGGCGATTATTCTATCCTTGCACAGGTACAGAGATCATTCCCTGATATGACTGGAATAAAAAAAGAAAATATTGTATGGATTTCTGGTATAGGCTGTTCTTCACGTTTCCCTTATTATATGGATACCTACGGCTTTCACACTATTCATGGAAGAGCGCCTGCAATAGCAACCGGTGTAAAAGTTAGCCGTCCTGATCTCTCCGTATGGGTTGCTGCGGGCGATGGCGATTTACTAAGCATTGGCGGAAATCATTTTATTCATGCCTGCAGAAAAAATGTCGACCTTAAAATCCTCCTCTTTAATAATAGAATTTACGGGTTAACAAAAGGACAGTATTCGCCTACATCCGAAAAAGGGAAGAAAACTAAAACTTCCCCTTATGGTAGTGTTGATTATCCTTTTAATCCTATTCCTCTTGCTCTAGGAGCTAATGCTACTTTCGTGGCAAGAGGGTTAGACGGCGATGCAAAACATCTTCAGACTTTGATTAAAAGAGCAGCAGAACATAAGGGTATTGCTTTCCTTGAAATTTTCCAAAACTGTGTTATTTATAATGACGGCGCTTTCGATAAATTAACTAATAAAAAAACCAGAGATGATAACGTACTTTATGTTGAACACGGCAAACCTATGTTGTTTGGCGTAAATAAAGATAAAGGCATCATAATGGATGGAAATAAGCCTGTTGTTGTTGAAGTAGGCTCTGGCAAACATCAGGTTGAAGATATCATTATTCATGATGAATTCAGTGACAGCCGTATAATTGCCACTATGCTTGCATATATGACTGATGATCCTTTAATGCCTACACCCGTTGGAGTTTTCAGACAGGTATTCAAATCAACTTATGATGAGGATGTCCAGGAGCAGATTGTGAGTGTTACAAAGGAAAAGGGCGTTGGTGATTTAGAAAAAGTGCTGTTCGATGCGAATACTTGGACTGTAAATTAATCTTTTGTTAGATTATATCATTATCCGTTTTCATGTTTTTTTGCCAAACTTTTGCTTTTTTAAACCTATATTATAAGCATGAATTTTACTCAAGCTGACACGTTTTTAACATTCAGCATTCTTAAAATATTCACCCGCCAAACTATGCTGATTTCTACATTAAGAAACTTGTGATCTATCTTATCTAATTATTTCTAAAATTAAATTAATTTTTATAAGGTCATTTAAATACCGATTGCGGATATTCTATAAAGAGATATTGCTAATAAGGAATGAGTTCGCTCTAATAAGGTATTTTTATAAACATGATGTCTTTAATTCTGTATAAAATCAAAGTCCAATAAATGAATTTTAGGCTTTTTAGATCGGATTCAGGAATAATAATTTACTTGTGAATTTTGAACTACGTAAAGTTTTTGACAACTTTGTACTCAAAAGAAGGTCATTTTACTTGAATATAATATTAATAACTGTTTGAGGTAAAAAAAATATTTTATGACTAAGGAAGTATTGGAACTCAATGAAGTAACCGTAAGATTTGCGGGTGATTCCGGTGATGGAATGCAGCTTACTGGATCGCAGTTTACGGATACTACAGCGCTTGTCGGTAATGATTTAAGTACTTTACCGGATTATCCTGCGGAAATTCGTGCGCCTGCCGGGACAACTTACGGTGTCAGCGGATTTCAATTACATTTCAGCAACATCGATATTCAAACTCCGGGAGATTCTCCGGATGTTTTAGTTGCTATGAATCCCGCTGCCTTGAAAACTAATTTAAAAGATTTGAAGCACGGTGCAACAATAATCGTAAATATTAATTCATTTGACAGTAAAAATCTTAAACTTGCAGGGTATGCAAATAACCCTCTTGAAGATGAAGAACTTGAAGGATACAATGTTGTACAGGTTCCTTTAACTCAATTGACAAGTACGGCACTGGAAAATTCCGGACTTTCTCAGAAAGAAATATCACGCTGTAAAAATTTATTTTCTTTAGGGTTAATGTATTGGCTGTACAGCCGTCCGATTGAACCAACTATCAAGTGGATAAAAACTAAATTCAAGAATACGCCTCTGATTGCAGCAGCAAATGAGAAGGCATTAATGGCTGGATATTACTACGGTGAAAATACGGAATTGTTCACTACAAGGTACCAGGTTGAGCCGGCAAAACTCCCAAAGGGAATTTACAGGAATATTTCCGGTAATGAGGCTCTGGCGCTTGGTTTTATTACAGCATCTGTTAAAAGCGGTTTGCCGTTATTCCTTGGTTCTTATCCCATTACACCTGCTTCCGATATTTTGCATGAATTGAGTAAATATAAAAACTTTGACGTAAGAACTTTCCAGGCAGAAGATGAAATTGCCGCAGTATGTTCGGCAATAGGAGCTTCTTTTTCCGGAGCACTTGCTATTACAACTACCAGCGGGCCTGGCGTTGCACTAAAATCGGAAGCGATTGGTCTTGCCGTAATGACTGAATTGCCGTTAATTATTATTGATGTGCAAAGAGGCGGACCTAGCACTGGGCTGCCCACAAAGACAGAGCAGTCTGATTTACAGCAGGCAATTATCGGTAGAAATGGTGAATCTCCGGTTGTTGTGCTTGCTGTTTCTACTCCTGCCGATTGTTTTGCAATGGCGATTGAAGCCGCAAGAATTGCAACTAAGTATATGGTCCCGGTAATGTTGCTTTCAGATGGATATATAGCTAACGGCTCGGAACCTTGGCTCATTCCCGAACCGGATTTGATTCCTGAAATTAAAGTAAGATTCAGAACGCAAATAGAAGGCTTTAAGCCATATCTTAGAGATGAAAATCTTGCCCGTCCATGGGCAATCCCGGGGACTCCAGGGCTTGAACACCGGATTGGCGGTCTGGAAAAATCCAATATATCCGGGGATGTAAACTATGAGCCGGAAAACCATGAATTCATGGTTAGATTAAGAGCTCAGAAAGTAAAGAATATTGAGAATGATATACCGCAACTTGAGGTAACCGGCGACAGGGATGCTGAAATTCTTGTAGTGGGGTGGGGTGGAACTTACGGCGCTATTACAGAATCTGTTGCAAAAGTTCGCAGCGAAGAATTAAAGATTGCGCAGGCACACTTTAAATATTTAAATCCGTTTCCAAAAAATACGGGTGAAGTTCTTAAAAAATATAAAAGAATAATTTGTCCGGAATTAAATATGGGTCAACTGGCAAGATTTCTTAAAAGCGATTACCTGGTTGAGATTGATTCATTAACAAAAATACAGGGTATCCCATTTAAAACTTCAGAAATAATAAATAAGATTGAATCTGTTTTAGGAGAATTAAAATGAAAGAACAATCCATGAATTATTCCGAAAATGACCTTGAAGTTCAGCCAGCCGGGCAAATAAAATATACATCAAAGGATTTTGCATCATCACAGGATGTAAGATG
>CAZUCY010000095.1:0-1712 GCA_964618785.1 uncultured Ignavibacteriaceae bacterium
TTATTATAATTTAAGTATTTTCCACCTTAAATTATTGTCCAGTTTTTGGGGTACAGCATAGTCCAAACAAATATTTTTTCAATCTTAATTTATTAGTAAGATTATATTGGGAGATTTCATCGTGTATAAAACTTTTTTAGGAAACTTATGAATAATATAAAATCCATTATTCTTTCCGAGTATTTTAGTCCAATAATTCTATAAAAGTTTTCTTTCGAGATAATAAATAAGAATAAAAATGGCACCATAAAGTAGTATAACCCTTAAAATCAAAACAGCGAAAGTAAGAGTTGATAAATAACCACGCCAGCCGCACTGCATGCATCTATAAATTTTATAGAATGTTAAATTATAAACCAAAGTTTCTCTCCAATTTAACGGTGCGATTTGCGCAGTGTGCTTCCCTCCCCGCAGTCGGGGCAGTTTTGATATATGGGATTTTTTTGAAGATATTCTTTGTTTACATTGTCAAGAATTATATTATACGAATGCCACGAATTTATACAAATTAAGACACGGATTTGCACGGATTATATAGAACGAATTTCATTATACTAATTACACAAACTTTTGGGATTGACGTTTGACGCAAAATCAAAATTTTTCAATTGCTGAATCAATAAGAAATGATTTTACTTCTTCTTTTGAAATTTCTTTACTAATATATTCAACATCCTCACTGTAATCAATATCTTCAAAATAGGCTAATTGCTCCCTGAAAAGCTTATCATTGAAAAAATTATTAAACAACTCCTTTGCCTTAAATACAATTTCATTCAGCGGTATGTTGTGGTATTTTATAATAAAAAAAAGATCAACATAGTCTTTCCATTTAGCCCTTCCGCCTAATGCATATGCCTTCATAGCAGCAAGGTGCAATAATGACGGCATTTTAATGACATCATCAAAATCGATATCAGGTTTTAATTCATGCGGGAATTGGAAGAAAGTGATTTTTACACTGTTTATAATAATATGAACCTGTTCCGCAGCTTCATATAGTACGTCTGTTGTAGTATAACCCGATGCTTCAATAATTTTTTTTATTTGTTTTCTTTTAAGGTTTTCTTTTGTAAACAAATCAAAATCGACAGACCTCCTGTGACCGATTTGAAGTGCAATTGCTGTTCCGCCGACCAGGTAGTAATCACATTTAAATTGTTTAATTAAGGGGATTAACTCTATTTGTTCCTTAGTCAGTATTTCCTTGAACATGCCTGTCAAAATATAGTTTGAAAAAATTTAAAGTACGCAGCCTGTAGTTTATTCTTTTTCTCGAAATTTGCTTGTAAAAGATTTGAGCTGCCCGTTCAACGGTTATTAATTCGAACAATTTCCTAACATCACTTCCATTGCCGTAACTTAAAATGGTCTCTACTAAAAATTCGATGCTTATTTTCTCTTTTGCATCCTCTTTTATGTACCAAAAAAGACTGCTGTGCTCTCTTATAAATTTTTTTATTTCTTTATTATTCGAATTAAACGAAATATTTTGAATTTTCATGAATTTTATTTTATGAATTAAAACGAATTTCACAAATATTGGTATTTGAAATTACTCCGAAAACCCCTAGAATGAAATTTTCTGTTTTAATGTCAGCCAAAAATTCAAACCTATCTTTGGCGAAAGTAACATCCCGAATTTGATTAAATAAACTTTATAGCCAAGGCAAATAATAAAATCATTAAAGCCAAAATGAGATTAAATCTTC
>CAZUCY010000095.1:1812-14855 GCA_964618785.1 uncultured Ignavibacteriaceae bacterium
AAATATTTGTTTCTTCACTAAGCCTGGTCACAAGACACTCTGCTAAAATTACTACTTTTATTTTAGTTTAATTCTTTTATTTACTTGAAGCAATATTTTGTTTTTAACAAATCAATCGACCAGCTTTGATAATAGCGTTATCACGAAATAATAAATAAGAATAAAAATGGCGCCATAACAGTAGTATAACCCTTAAAGTCAAAACAGAGAAAGCAAGAGTTGATAAATAACCACATCAGCCGCACTGCCTGCCCCTTTAAATTTTATAGAATGTTAAATTATAAATCAAAGTTTCTCTCCAATTTTTCCTGTGAGATTTGCGCAGGGCACCGCCTGCCCGGCAGTTAAGGCAGTTTTGATATATAGGATTTTTTTTGAAGATACTCTTCGTTTTCAAAACCGTATTTATAAATGCTGTAACTTAATATTATGTTGACAGTTATCCGTTTTGTAATTCCGAGTTATTGTGAACTATCAAGTAAAATTACACAACCTATTCAAATTATAGTCCCCAGAATATCCATCAAAACATCAATGATAATACCTATTTAAGTTTAGTACATTTTATCGGAACACTACTCAGCTATATTCATTAAATATTTATCACTATTGTGCAAAACTTTCCTTAAAGAATTTTCATAATCTTAAGATAGTTTGTTCACTATGGGATTAAACAGATTTTGTTTTATCTGTCTTCCTGCGGGATTTTGCCGCTTTGCCGTTTGCCGGGTGGGAATAATAATAATAATACTTATAATAAGAGCCGTAGCCGCTTTTATAAGTAAAATTGTTGAGAACGGCGCCTATAAATGAAGAACTTCCACTTTTTATAAGTTCCACAGCTTTACCCATCATATCATATTCTGTTTTTTCAGCGGAGACCACTAGGATAGTGGCGTCTACAAGTGAGGCTAAAATTTCGGAATCAGTAACTGCAATAATCGGCGCGGAATCAAAAATAACAACATCGTATATTTTCCTCATGCCGGAAAGAAAATCCTGCATTGCTTTAGATTCAATCATCTCGGATGGATTAGGAGGAATTGTACCGGCGCTTATAAAACTTAAATTATCAACGCCTGTTGGACGGATAATATCTTCAAGTGGGACCTGCCCGAAGAGATAATCTATTAAACCGGGATACCTTTGTAAGTTTAATAAAGAATGCAGCCTTGGTTTTCTTAAATCCAAATCGACTATTAAAGTTTTTTTATTTGACTGGGCAAATGTGCCTGCAAGATTTATACTGATAGTAGTCTTTCCTTCCTGCGGCGCAGCAGAGGTAATTAAAATGGTCTTTAGTGCATCAGCCCCTATTTTTGAGTATTGAATCCTGGTTCTTAACGCCCTAAAAGCCTCACTTTGAGTCGACTTAGGTTTTTTTGCTACTATAAATTCAAATTCATGGAAATCCTTACCACCGCCGCTTTCTATCAGCGGAACCCATGCAAGGACATTAATATTTTTTTTCTGAATATCTTCGGGCGTTTTAATTGTATTATCAAAATAATTTCTAACAACGAGATAACCAAAAGCTAAACATAAACCCAGCACAAATCCTAAAATTAAAATAAACTGCCTGTTAGGCTTTACAGGCGAAGATGATTTAACCGCCCTATCAACTATGAAAACATTACCGGGCTGGGATTGTTCATTAACTAAAGCTTCCTGGTATTTTTCTTCCAATAAAGAGAATAGCTTTTCGGACGCTTCCCTGTTCCTTTCCAACCGCGAATACTCTATTGCAGTAACAGGTAATTTATTGAATTGAGCGTTATATTTTGATACTAATTTATTCAATTCATCAGCCTGAATAGATAAAGACTTATCTTTAATCTGGGTTTCAACAATTTTCTGAGTTAAATCTTTTATAGCATCTGGGTTACTTGCAAAAAGTCCATTTTTAACAACATCTATTTTATCATTGAGCTTTTCTTTTAATGAGTTAATCTGGTTATTATAAACGTTTACAACTTTTGATTTATCGTTCAGTGTATTATCGGATAATGCGATATCTTTATTTACCTGCAGTTTAGCTATTCCCTCCTGCAGAGCCTGAATATAAGACTGCTGGGTAAGGCTTTTCAGATAAGAAGCTATTTTGGGACTTTGCTGATTTAATTCGTCTTTTAACTCCTCTAAAGCTTTTTGCGTCCCAGCTAAGTCAATAACAACACCATCTCTTTGTGCTTCAATGCTTGCAAGTTGGCTGATTAAGGCTTTAGATTGATCATCGAGCGCGATAATACCATTTTTTGCTTGAAATTCACCAAACCCGATTTCCGCTTGATTTAATTCCGCCCGTTTATCTTTTACCTGATCAGAAAGAAATTGTCTGACAGAAGTCAACTGATCGCGGCTTGCCTCAAGGTTGAATAGTTTATATTGCCGGGCATATATATTTGCAATTAAGGAAGCTTCATAAGGCGATGGCGATTGAGCGGAAATATCGACTATATCTACTCCTCTTTTTTGTTCAATTACAACATTTCCCTTTAATATATTAGCGATTTGCCGGATAGATAATAAAGTTTCTTTATTACCTTTAGAAGTAAAATTATGATTAAAAATAATATAGAAACTGTCGGGAACCCCTATGACTTTAAAACTATCTACCAAAGCTTCAGCGGTATTCAGCCGCACACTCAAACTTTTCATAATTTCAATTTCAGTAGAAATAAAGCGGTCATCGGTAAAACTTTCAATACCGGGAAGAGCGGAAGAAAGGATACTGCCTTGAGGCTTTGAAATTGTTAATGTTGTTACAGATTCATAAATATTTCTTGCCGCGATATCGTAAATTACGGCAGAAGTTACTGCAGCCGATACAATTATTATTATAAGAGCAAGATTATTACGCACTAAATTAATGTAATCCTTCATTGAGTCTTTTTGGGAGGACATATCATTTACATTATGTTCATTGAATTCCATCGCGCACTTCCTATTAATTTCTAACGATTAATTATGATTAAATATGCCAGTGTTGCAATAGATACTACAGCCGAAACAATAGTTACTACTGTGGATAAATCATCTCTAAAGTATAATCTTGGCTCGCCTGTAACTAATAAAACATCACCCGGCTGAAGTGGAGGAGATTTGTCCAAATTTCCCGCAACAGGTTTCACCATTATGTCTTTAGAACCAATATCAATTATAGTCTGCGTAGAATCTTTATTTGTCCGGATAAGTTTCAGGTTTTCCAGATGAGCGGCATCGGTGGGACCGCCGGCGTACGATAACAAATCAACAACATTACTGTATTCGGGAATAATATACTTGCCAGGATACTTTACCCATCCCCAGACAGCCACTTTAATATTAACAGCCTGCGGATCAGAATATTCATAAAAGCCGCCCTGATAAGTTCGCAGAGGATTTATATTACTACCTATTTGAATCCCTTCGTTCTGGGCAAATGATTTTGCACCGTATAATGAAATGATACAGGTAATTATTAAGATATATTTAGCAGATAATTTCATTCTTTTCCTTTAAAGTCCACTTTAAGCCGTTATTAGTTGATTATTTTATTGAAATGTACGAGTTTTTAGTATTTAAGCAGTTAAACAATTAAATTTTTAATATTTTCATTTGAATATAATAATTATTTTCTAAGGAAATAAGTGATATCCACTATATAAGTATAAATTTTTTTTAATAGAAAGCATATGACTGCGGCAGTAATTACTTTATTTCAATAAATAATCCGGACGAAATTAATTTAACAGCATCAATTTATTTTTAAATTACCATTTTTAAAAACACTAAACATCCGGACACAGCTTCGCAGCGTAAGTCACATAAACATATTTATTCCCAACTTAAAGTAAAAATATGCGGATATTAATTATTTATTGACAGATAATTACACACAATTAAAATATAAGGAAAAAAAATCCTCTTTTATAATAAAGAGGATTATTATATAATTTTTTTAATAATTTAAAAATTAAGCTTCTTTTAAGCACAAAAAATTCTTTTGTACTAAAGTAAACTTTGATAATAAAAAGTCAGAAATACCCTGTTTTTTTCTATTCCACTCACAAAGAAACATTTATTATTTTTCAAAATTTATTTTATTACTATTAAAATATTAAAACAAAAATAAATTAACTGAGAAATATTATATAACAAATTTATCTCATAAAAACAGAGAAAACTTTATTATTTAATATAAATTTTTACAAAATTAAAAGCAATTATCAATTCGATAATTAACACTTGCTTAATGTTTCAAAAATTAATAGTTAAGTTAATTCTAAAATTAAGGTTTAATATTGCTTTCAATCACAGATAAAATATTATTTTACTTACCGTCATAGTTTTCGCGCATTGATATTTTGTTCATTAGTAATTCATGCTGCGTTTCAGAGCCTAATATAAATCCTGTAACGTTTTGTTAATTCCTTTTAACCCGGTCATTATTTGTTTTAGGACTTCCGTTTCGAAGATATAAAAATCCTTTTTGTATTAGATAAATGTTTTTAGAGAATATACAGGTTAGTGAAATTCTTGAATAGATTACCTCAAAAATAATAAAAACAGATTGTAATTATAACTTCAAATTCATATTATAACAGTACATTTTAACATTTTTATTAAGGAAGAATGTTTATGAAAAAATTATTCCCTGTTTTTTTGCTTGCTGCGATATTATTTAATATTAATATTGCATATTCTCAGATAAGCCTCACTTTAAACGGGGGGATAGAAATGCCCACCGGAAATTTCAGCAATCTTGTTAACAATGGTTACGGGTTATCTGCTTCAATCGGTTATTCGGTTCCAATTATCCCACTTGAGATTTGCCTAACGGCAGGATACGATAATTGGGCGTACAAAACTCCATTAAGCGGCATCAATATGTATTCAATACCGGTTACAATCGGACCAAAACTTTTTATAAATATTCCCGGAATTGGTTTTGAGCCTTACATTGGAATTGAAGCAGGAGTTGTTTCTTCAAGCTCTACTGCATCAAACGCTACTTCCACCAAAGATTTTATTTATTCTCCGGAAATCGGGTTCAGATACAATCTTCCACTGGGGCTTATTGCAATAGACGTAAATGTTAAAGAATCTAATTTTTCAGATACCAGCGGACCGACACAGACATATTCATGGTTCGGAATAAACGCGGGAATAGCAATATCGTTATAAAGTTTATCCCGCCGGTAGCGGGATAAACTCCACCGGCGGGGAGGTGAACCCCGCGGAGGACGGGCGGACCCGCTTATGAGTGTGCTGCATAAATCATTTTTTATGTGCATAGATACGCCCTTTGACAAAGTTACCACTTAGCGACAGGAGGTAAATAAAAATTTGAGCCATGGGCTTACCTGCCCTGGGACAGGAAGAAAAACACATTTTAATGATTGAAAATGCGGGTTGTAACTCAGATCATTTTAATTTCACTTACATTGTCTTTAAATTTTTGCACCTCGGGATCATCAAGATATTCGTCGAAAGCTATCTTTTTATCGACCATTCCAAAAGGAATAATTTCAATTATCCCTTGAGGAATAGTCTGAATAAATTGATGATCGTGAGAAACCAAGAAAGCTGCCCCGGAAAAATTAATTAACCCGTTATTTTAAGAGAAGTAATAGCTTCAAGATCGAGATGGCTGGCTGGTTCATCGAGGATAAGAAAAGTAGCGCCGCTTAAGGTCATACGCGCGAGCATACACCGGACTTTCTCACATCCAGAAAAGGCACTTTTTTCTGCTATTTATCGCCGGAGAAGAGCATTCTGCAAAGAAATCCCATATTATCTATTTCGCGGTCTACTGTATATTCTTCCAAATAGTCCATAAATTTATCCCTTTCAAAATATTCTTGTTTTCTTTGTTCTGCTAATCCAATTTCCCTGTCCGGCGTCTTACTACTTTTATCTGAAAACGCATTTGTTAATACAATTTTATCCGGTAATTCCGAAAAACCAAGAATTTTAATAATGTTATTTCCAAAACGAATTCTAATTTCCCAGATATCATTAGCGCTTTTTAATTTTTTAAATAATAACTCCGGGAATTGTTCTAAATCCCTAATCAATCTTAGAGTTCAGAGGACCTTTCTTGCCGGTTTTAGATTCAGAGAATCAAAGAATTGTTCTACAGGAGAATGTTCAATTGATGTTTTAAAAAAATTATTTTTTTCATAATAAAAAAGAAGCAAAAATTTTAACAAGGGGGCTGAAAAGACAACCCCCAAGGTCGTAAATTTGGATTCACAACAATTCAAAGAATACGACATGGGTAAAAATACGGAAATTAATTTTGTCGGTCAGCCAATTTTCGGACAGGTGTACTCTAATAGCACAATTATTACTAACCATAATACAGAAGGTGGCAATGTAAAGAAAGCATTTTCAACAGTAGCTATAATGGTTCGAATACATTTAATAAATTTAATAGATGTTTATGGATTATTAAGAAATATAACAAGGACATATGCAAAGAAGAAGCCGGATGACCTGCTGCCAAGTTTATTTCCGGACTTTATTTAGCGGGGGTATATTTTTAACAATGATAAATATTTTTGAATATTTTTAGTTTTCTAAACTTTTTAGTCAATACTGAATTTTAGTCGGTTGATAGTGAAAATTTTAATAAATTAACTCACTTTATGCAAAAAATATCTAAAATTGCTCCGACACCAACCTGCCTAAGAACAGGTAGGTAGGTTTACCCTTAGGACTGCTGATTGCAATATTATTTAGGTTATAGTTTCAGACATATGCTTATGAGACTCATGTCAAATCTTCATGGTTATTCAATAGGAATAGCTTTGCTAAAACTTAGAGGTATTTAATAAAATTTTAATGACTGGATAGCATGAGAAAATAATTAACTTCCTATAAATAAATAACTTTTCTATATTTGTAATAATGTATTTTTATTAACTCAGAAATGATTGGTTCTATTATATAATTGTAAACCCCTTATGACAAAATTTAATTTAAAAAATTTGCAAAAGTTTATAATTGTTGGGGACAGAGTTTTGGTGCGCCCTGAAGAAGACACGTCCAAAACGGCTAGCGGGTTATATCTTCCCCCGGGAGTATCAGAGAAGGAAAAAGTTCAAAGCGGTTATATTATTAAAGTCGGTCCGGGTTATCCAACTGCTAACCAGGCAGATGAAGAACCGTGGAAGGAAGCTAAAGAACCCGTCAAATATATTCCTCTTCAGGCGAAAGAAGGTGATTTGGCTATATTCTTGCGTAAAGAAGCCTACGAAATTGAGTTCGAAAAAGAAAAATATCTTATCGTTCCTCAATCTGCTATTCTACTGCTTATCAGAAACGATTCTTTCGATTTGTAATTTATTAAAATTTATGTTTCGCAGAAGATATTTAGGTTGTCATTATCGAGGTTGTTTAAAAAGTAATTTTTTCTAAGTGTCCTTTATTGGTAAAAATGTTTTTTTCTTTAGCTAATATAAAGCATAATCCACTATGATACCGAGGGCCCTATGGCTCACTAAGAACTTTTTAGATAACCGCATATTTAATGAATTTTAAATAACTGCATAACTGAAATATTAACTCTCCCTGCGATGATTACCATAAAATCTATTGATTAGTAAATATTCAATGTTGCTTCCGGATAAACTAAATCATTATTTCAATAATATCTTGCATTTAATCTTTTTTCATCTGCTTTTATCCTTACGCAATGCAAATTTTACTTCTTTTTCTTATCTTTAAATAATTATTAGAAATTGAAATTTTATTTAAGGATTTGAGCCATGACAGCAAACTTTGATATGATAAAGAAAGTTTATTCCGGTTATAAGGATAAAGTTACAAAGGCAAGGGAAATATTGGACAGACCATTAACGTATGCAGAAAAAATTCTTTATACTCATTTATGGGATCAACCCAAAGCTGAACTGCAAAAAGGTATAGATTATTCCGAACTGGCACCTGACCGTGTTGCAATGCAGGATGCTACCGCTCAGATGGCGATGCTTCAGTTCACAGCTGCAGGCAGAATAACTACTGCAGTTCCGTCAACGGTACATTGCGATCATTTAATTCAGGCTCAGGTTGGCGCAAAAGACGATTTATTAAGAGCTGCATCGGAAAATAAAGAGGTATACGATTTTCTTGAGAGCGTATCTAATAAGTTTGGTGTCGGTTTCTGGAAACCCGGCGCTGGGATTATTCATCAGGTAGTACTTGAAAATTATGCATTCCCCGCCGGTATGATTATTGGAACTGACTCGCATACTCCAAATGCAGGCGGACTTGGAATGATTGCAATCGGCGTTGGCGGCGCAGATGCCGTCGATGTTATGGCTGGTTTGCCATGGGAGTTAAAATGGCCTAAACTTATAGGCGTAAAATTAACCGGCAAACTAAATGGATGGGCTTCTGCTAAAGATGTAATCTTATCACTTGCAGGAATTTTAACAGTAAAAGGGGGAACTGGCGCAATTGTCGAATATTTTGGTGAAGGAGCTACTTCGATTTCCTGTACCGGGAAAGGTACTATATGTAATATGGGAGCAGAAATCGGCGCTACAACTTCGGTATTTCCATTTGATGAAAGAATGTCTGCTTACCTAAGAATAACAAATCGCGCAGATGCTGCAGCTATAGCTGAAGATTTAGCAGATGAACTTATTGCCGATAAAGAAGTTTACCAAAACCCAGAAAATTATTTCGATCAGGTAATCGAAATTAATTTAAAACAGCTTGAACCTTATATTAACGGTCCGTTCACTCCCGATAAAGCATGGCCTATTTCTAAAATGAAAAAGGCTGTTAAGGAAAATGGTTATCCTGATGCAATTAAAGTTGCTTTAATAGGAAGTTGTACAAATTCAAGCTATGAGGATATTAACCGCGCTGCAAGTATTGCAAGACAGGCAATTGACTTGGGACTCAAGTCAAAATCTCAATTTACAATTACGCCCGGTTCCGAACAGGTAAGGGCGACTATTGAACGTGACGGGCAGCTCGAAACTTTAAATGAATTCGGCGGAATTATTTTAGCAAACGCCTGCGGTCCTTGTATTGGCATGTGGAAGAGATTGGATATTAAAACGGGAGATAAAAATACAATTGTTACGTCATTTAACAGAAACTTTGCAAAAAGAAACGATGGCAATTCTGAAACCCTTGCTTTTATTGCAAGTCCCGAATTGACTACCGCACTCGCTATTACCGGAAGTTTATCATTTAATCCTATCACAGACGAGCTTGTAAATGGGAAAGGAGAAAAAGTAAAATTAAAACCTCCTTCCGGTGAAGAATTGCCCCAGAAAGGATTTCAACAAGTCGAGGATGGTTTTATTCCTCCTGCTGAAGACGGCTCTAAAGTTGAAGTAATTGTAAATCCTAAAAGTGAAAGGCTTCAATTGTTAAAACCTTTTGAACCTTGGAATGGAAAAGATTTTATTGATCTGCCGTTATTATTAAAGGCTAAGGGAAAATGTACGACTGATCATATATCAATGGCGGGAACCTGGTTGAGATACAGAGGGCATCTTGATAATATCTCTAATAATATGTTCATAGGCGCTATAAATATATTTACGGGTGATGCAGGCAAAACTAAAAATTTATATACCGGCGAGTATAAATCAATTCCCGAAGTAGCCCGCGAATATAAAGCAAAAGAAACCGGGTGGATTGTTGTAGGTGATGAAAATTATGGCGAAGGATCTAGCCGGGAGCACGCTGCAATGGAACCGCGCTTCCTTGGTGGTAAAGCAATTATTGTTAAAAGCTTTGCAAGAATTCATGAAACTAATTTAAAAAAGCAGGGCATGCTTCCTTTAACATTTGTAAATCCGGCTGATTATAATATAATTCGTGAAGAGGATAAATTAAGTATAATAGGTTTGACAGAACTTAAGCCCGATAAGCAGCTTGTACTTATTATTAAACATAATGACGGAACAGAAGACAAAGCAAATTTAAATCATACGATGAATGATGCGCAGATAAAATGGTTTAAAGCAGGAAGCGCGCTAAATTTAATTGCACTATCACAAAAATAAAAACCGTCATTCTAAACTGAAATTTGCATAGTTATTATTATTTTGAAGCACAGGAACTTTTTTATCAAAGCGATACTAACTATTTTTAATCGGTATCGCTTTTTATTTTTTATTATTCAAAAGTTAAATGATTTTTCTAAACCCAGCAGTATTATTTGGCCTTTTAGCGGCATCGATACCAATACTTATTCATCTTTTGAATTTAAGAAAACTTAAACGTATAGAATTCAGTACATTAACTTTTTTAAAGGAACTACGGAAAAATAAAATACGGAAAATAAAGCTTAAGCAATGGCTCCTTCTTGCTCTGCGTGTATTAATTATCCTTTTTCTTGTATCTGCATTTGCACGTCCTACCTTAAAGGGCGTCGCGATAGGAGGAACAACTTCAGCGGCAAAAACTACGGCAGTATTTATTTTAGATAATACACCCAGCATGTCCGTTGTTGATGTAAAAGGTTCCTATTTTAATCAAGCTAAAGATGTTATTAAGCAGTTACTTAAACAGCTTCAGGAGGGAGACGACGCAGCTTTAATTTTAGTCTCCGATCAGAATACCGAGGAAGTTAAAACAGTCAGTGATTTCTCTGCTTTTCAAAAGCAAATTGATGCTATCAAGATTTCCGATGCAAGCGGCTTGTTAAATACAGTAATAGTAAAAGCGGCAAAGGTTGTATCAAATTCTAAAAATTTTAACAAAGAAATTTATATTCTGTCTGATTTTCAGTCAGGTAGATTATCCGATAATGGCTCTCTTTCTGATTTAAGCCAATTATTAAATGATAAAGTCCGGTTATATGCTTTTAATTTCGAACACAAACAGGCATTTAATATCGGGATAGATAATTTTAAACTAAGTACTCAAATTTTTGAAAAAGATAAACCTGTAATCTTTAGTGCTACAGTTACAGATTATTCAAACCAACCTGCAGATAATCAGGTTGTATCACTTTACATAAATGGTGAGAGAAGCTCTCAGCAGAGCATCTCATTAAAAGCAGGTGATAGCAAATCTCTGTCCTTAGAAGCTGTGGTTAAACAATGCGGTTTTGTGAATGCCTTTGCCGAAATTGAAGATGACGATATCCTGCAGGATAATAGGAGATACTCTAACTTATTTATTCCAAAGGAAATACCGGTGGTGATTTTTACTGACGATCAAGCTGATTCAAGATTCTTAAATATAGCATTAACGGCTGCGGGTAATGAGAGTGCATTAACAATTACTCAAAGAAGTCTCAATCAGGTTGCCGCTCTTGAATTGACAAAGTACACCGTAATTATAATAATTGGTTCGGAAAATCTTTCAAACGGGATAGACAGGCTGAATTCTTACCTTTATAACGGAGGAAGCATTCTATTAATGCCCGGTTCAAAATCTACATTAAAAGGATTTCAAAAAATTTCCGGCGGATTAAAAATTCCAGTGCCTTTATACGCCATAGGTAATATTAATTCGACTAATAATATTATTAAGTTTGATAAAATAGATTTTGATCATACCATCTTTCGCAATCTTTATGCTGATAGGGAAAAGAAAAACATTGAATCACCAGAAATATATTTTCATTTCAAGACAAATACTCAAGGGAAGGGTGAAAGTATAATATCATTACTTGATGGTTCGGCGTTTTTAAGTGAATATAAAATTGGTAGGGGCAAAGTTTTAGCGTTTAACACAGCCCCTGTACTAGATTGGAGCAACTTTCCTTTAAAAAGTATATTTGCGCCGCTTATAAATAAGTCAGTTTATTATCTTGCAACAAAGAACCAGGGACAAAATGAATATTTTGCAGGTGGCAGCGCTCTTATTGATTTGAGTAATAATGCTTCACCCCAGATAAAAATTGAAAGGCCTGATAAAACTAATGATTACATAGATCTTCAGGATCAGGCAAATACAAATTATTATGAGTATAAGAAAACCGACTTTGCAGGGAACTATAAAGTATATTCCGGTTCTAATATTTTGACAGAATTTTCTGTTAATGTCGATCCGCATGAATCGGTAATAAAATATTTATCTAATAGTGAGTTTGAAGAATATCTCAAGAAAATAAACTTCAAAGGAAAGTTTATTAATGTTGGAAAAAATGAAGACCCGGCAAAAGTTATCCTTAAGTCCCGTTTTGGTTCCGAACTCTGGAGATACTTTTTGTTTATTGTACTTATATTAGCCTTAATAGAAATGGCCGTCGCAAGAAATACTAAGAAAGAGCTAATAGGAGTAAAAACTTAATTTAAAATGATTTAGGTTTTTATATTATTGTGTAGGTGGACATTGATAAAGTTTTTGATTAATTATTATGAGATAATAATAAGATTTATAAAGAATGATAGAAATACCGAGAAAGACAATCGAACGGGCAATATTGGTTGCAATTATGACGAGGGAGTGTAGCAGGGAAGCAGTTGAAGAACATTTGACCGAACTTGAAGAACTTGCCGCTACGGCAGGAGCTAAAACAATCATGAAAGTCACTCAGGATAAATATGCAGCTGACCCGGCATTTTATATCGGCAAAGGTAAAGCGGAAGAACTTGTGTCTCTTGCTGATGTTAATGATGTGAGCCTTATAATTTTTGACGATGATCTAACCCCGGTTCAAGTTAGAAACCTGGAAAAACTTTTAAATAAAAAAATTATTGACCGCAGCGGGCTAATCCTTGATATTTTCGCGTCACGAGCTAAGACAAAAGAAGCAAAAACACAAGTAGAACTTGCACAAAATCAGTATATGCTTACAAGGTTAACCAGAGCATGGACGCATCTTTCAAAGCAAATTGGCGGAATTGGTACAAAGGGCCCCGGTGAAACACAGATCGAAACAGATCGCCGTATCATCAGGAACAGAATTAGTCTTCTTAAAGAAAAACTTGAAAAGATCGAGTCACAACGGGTGACTCAAAGCCGTGGAAGAAAAGAGTATATACGAATCTCATTAGTTGGTTATACCAATGCAGGCAAATCAACATTATTTAACTTATTAACAAGCTCAAATGTTTTTGCCGAAGATAAATTATTTG
>CAZUCY010000096.1:0-14699 GCA_964618785.1 uncultured Ignavibacteriaceae bacterium
CCGCCTGAATATATAGGCAGAGCTTCGCTTAGCATGAATTCCATACAGAAGTAAGCGATACATTTTACCGGAGATTGTGCATGATTTTGTTGGAACCACGCAGGCGATTCTGCGGCCTGATTCTTTTTTTGGATAAGGCCGTCTAAATCCTTGCGAAATAATGGATCAGCTAATTTGTGTTCGAGCTTGTCTCGCGAGACAGTTTGCAGAACTACCCATGGATTTTGAGTAAAGTCCCAAAGTTCGGGGTCAAGCTGCCTCCATATTTCATCAGCGTAATGACTCCACGACCAGCGCATATCCAGAGCAAGCTCAGCAAGAGAATCAATGCCGTCCGCACCTGTCGGTAACAAAGAGTAAGGTTTACTTATATTAGTTTGTTTATTCATAGTCTCTACATTCTATTTATTTAAAAGTATTTAAATCAACTTGTGCATGAATTAATTTTTATGATTTTGCCTTCATTCGTTTAAGAATGATATATGCAGCCATTGTTGTAGATTCCTGAACCGTGAGGGATTCTAATTCCAAAGCCTTAGTTAGAGTTTTAAGTAGATCATTGAATCCATTCTCTTTCTGATTTTTTAAAACATGATGAGCTCCACGGCGCAATAAAATAGAATGTGACCCTCTTTTAATCAACGTGCGTAATAATACCGGCCATGCAGCCTTTTTAAGCTTTCTCAAAGCTTCGGCAGCCAACCATGCCACATCGGGGAATTTGTCTTCAAGTGCCTTTACTAATGATGGTATTGCTTTGATATCGCCGATTGCACCGAGTGCCTTGGCTGCTTCCCAACGTACTTGATATAACTTTGAGTTCTGTAATGCCTTGGTAAGGGAAGGAACTGCCGGTTTACCGAAATCTACCAACAACTTTCTGGCTTTCTGACGGGCTACACCATTTTTGCTTGCCAGCATTTTCATAAGGGATTCCAGATTTGTGCGGGTCAATTTTTGCTTGCTGTTGAGTATCGGTTTGTTCATGATTTTTCCTTTTCATTAGTCTATCAAGGCATTTCAAGCTGCCGCAATAGCATCGTTAACAATTATCTGCGCTTCCTCAAGAATTCTACGCAAATGATCCGATCCATTGAAGCTCTCAGCATAAATTTTATAAATATCTTCAGTTCCCGATGGACGTGCAGCGAACCATCCGCTTTTTGTTGTTACTTTCAATCCACCAATGGACTGGCCGTTGCCAGGTGCATTGGTGAGGATAGCCTGAATTTTCTCGCCCGCAAGCTCGGTAGACTTAACTTGCCCGGAAGATAGTTTTGCTAATAGTTTTTTTTGGTCAGGAGTGGCTGGTGCTTCAACGCGGTCATAAAAAGGTTCACCAAATTCATGCGTAAGTTCATTATAAATTAGGCCGGGATCCTTTCCCATTTTTGCAGTTATCTCAGCGGCAAGTAATGCCGGTATGAATCCATCTTTGTCGGTTGTCCAAACTTTGCCATCCAAGCGGACAAAAGATGCACCTGCACTCTCTTCACCTCCAAAACCAAGAGAGCCGTCGAACAGTCCATCAACGAACCACTTGAAACCGACCGGCACTTCGTAGAGCTTGCGGCCAAGTTTCGCGGTAACGTGATCAATCATCCGGCTGCTAACAACTGTTTTGCCGACTGCCGCTTCCCTGCGCCAATTCGGCCGGTGCTGAAACAGGTAGAAGATAGCGACAGAAAGATAATGATTGGGTGAAAGTAGTCCGCTACTTCTGGTTACAATTCCATGACGGTCATGGTCCGTGTCGCAGGCAAAGGCAATATCAAAGCGGTCTTTTATATCAATCAATCTTTGCATAGCAAAAGGCGATGAGGGATCCATGCGGATTTGGCCATCCCAATCCACCGTCATAAAACGAAAGGTTGGATCTACTACATTATTGACAACTGTCAGGTTCAACCCATACCTTTCTGAAATAGGTTCCCAGTAGTGGACTCCGGCACCGCCAAGCGGATCCACACCTATGCTAATGTTAGCACCATGGATGGTTTTCATATCGATCACGTTTCCGAGATCACTTACATAGGCTTCGAGGAAATTATACCGATGTGTCGTGTTAGAACGAAGAGCCCTCTCTAATGAAATTCTCTTTACATCCAGAAGGCTATTCCTGAGAATTTCATTTGCTTTCACTTCAATCCAATCGGTGACATTCGTTTCAGCAGGCCCGCCATTAGGTGGATTGTACTTAAAACCTCCATCATGAGGCGGGTTATGAGAAGGGGTGATCACTATTCCATCAGCAAGCCCTGTCTTTCGTCCCTGGTTGTATGTGATAATAGCATGGGAAATAACAGGGGTTGGAGTGTATTCATCATTTTCTGCTATCATAACTTCAACACCGTTTGCAGCCAGCACTTCAATAGCAGTGGCAAGAGCCGGTACAGAGAGCGCATGTGTGTCCATGCCTAGAAACAGCGGGCCATCAATTTTCTGCTGTTTGCGGTAAAGGCATATCGCCTGAGTAATAGCAAGAACATGCCATTCGTTAAATGCCTTGTCAAAGGACGATCCACGATGCCCTGAGGTGCCAAACATAACTTTTTGTCCAGGTACCGCCGGATTCGGGACTTCGGTAAAATAAGCTGTAATAAGCTTCGGCACATTAACAAGTAGATTTTGTTCAGCCGGTTTTCCTGCATGAGGGCTTACTTTCATTGTTCTTTCTTTAAGTACTCTGATGACTTTTTTTGTTGTTCATAATTCAAATTCAGCTATAATGTAAATAAGGATATAAAGAGATTCAATAGTCCAAAAGGATGAAAACAAGGTTACATCTTTTAGGTGAGCTGTGAAACACAATTTGCAAATTAATGATGAAGTAAAACCCGTATTAAGTGAATGTTTATTTAATTGAACAAGTCATCAACTGCAAACTTTAGGAAGGCTGGACTCTTTTCATACGCATTATGTAAATGTTTAAGCGCTCAGCAAATCCGGTTAGAGCCTGTAAAATAATTTGTATTATCTAAAGCTTCATCAATTCGTGTTTAATAATAGGCAGCAGATAAAAAGCTCAGTTCTATTTTTTATGGTGAGAATTTTTTGTCATTTATTTGTAAGAATAACCTTAAGTGCTTTTTGTTTAGCAGCATTTCCAAATGTATCGTACGCTTTGATTATCTCATTCAGTGCAAACCTGTGTGTGATCAACTTCTCCGGTTTTAGTTTTCCTGATAAGATTGTCTTAAGTAACATTGGTGTAGTTATTGTGTCAACAAGACGGGTTGTAATAGTAATGTTTTTAGACCATAACTTCTCCAGGTGTAATTCAACACTTTTGCCGTGTACACCAACATTTGCTATATGTCCACCAGTTGTAATTATTGATTGGCAGATTTCAAACGTAGAAGATACACCGACTGCTTCGATAGCAACATCAACACCCTTTCCATTTGTTAGTTTCATTATCTTCTCAACAGCATTGTCAGTTACAAGATTTGTTGCTCCAAATGTTTTAGCAATATTTAACCGGTTTTGATCCAAATCAACCATAATTATCTCGGCAGGAGAATAGAACTGAGCTGTAAGCAGGGTTGCAAGCCCGATAGGCCCAGCGCCAACAATTGCAATAGTATCTCCCGGTTTAATTTGTCCTTTAAGAACTCCGCATTCAAATCCCGTTGGCAAAATATCACTCAGCATTACAACGGCTTCTTTACTAACACCATCCGGCACATGATGAAGACTATTATCGGCATGAGGAATTCTAACATATTCCGCTTGTGTTCCATCAATCATGTGGCCAAGAATCCAGCCGCCCGTTTCACAATGCGAATACATTCCCTTCTTACACGCTTCACAACTTCCGCAAGATGTAATACACGAGATCAGCACTTTGTTGCCAACTTTAAAATTCGCAACACCCTGTCCGATTTCTTCAATTACTCCAACTCCTTCATGCCCAAGTATCAGGCCTTCTACAACTTCCGGAACATCTCCTTTCATGATATGAAGATCTGTTCCGCAAATAGTTGTCTTCGTTATCCTGATAATTGCATCGGTCGAATTTTTAATTTTGGGTTTAGGTTTTTCTTCCCATGCATGTTTACCAGGTCCGTGAAATACCAAAGCTTTCATAACATTTTCCTTCCTCTTCATTTAAACTGATCAATTATAGTCAATAATTCCAGTTTAGATATTTTATAGTTACTAATAAAACATTACGAAGCTGGTCATGCAAGGCAGGAATCTACATCTAACTAATACTGCTTATCTCATCACCTTTATTCATTCAACGTTTGTCATATTCATGATAATGAAGCTACAATAAAAACTGAAGAATGATACCACAAGAAGATTAAAAGACATTCATTCAATGTAAATTATGCGATACTTTATTATTGGATAAACTTTTCACCAGTTTTACTTGCCCGTCTTTGTTGGAATGGTTTATTTCAAGCGCTGATGGTTATGGACAATGCCCAGCAAACGTAGCAGTGGGGACATCGTCAACCCGTGAACCAGTATCGAAAGTATAACAACTCCGAAAGTCATCGAAACTAATAATTCCTGATGCGGAAAATCCTTTGGCAGGCTAAGTACCAGAACCATAGGTATTGCGCCACGTAACCCTCCCCATGTTAGAACCACACTCCAGGACCATGGAATTCGTTCCCGTGTCTTCAAAAACAAAGTAGGTGCACCAAAGATGACAAGCGCCCTGCCTGCGGTAACAACAATATAAGCAACCAGGATTGCTTGCCAGGAAGCTAACAATTCCTGAAAATTAACGCCGAGGCCTATTAGAAGAAAGACTATGGAGTTGAGAGCAAAAGCGACGTACTCCCAAAATGACTCCACTGCAATCCGGATCGTTGGAGACATTCCAATCGGGGCGCTATAATTTCCGCAAATCATACCAGCCGACACACATGCAATAACACCGGAGTAACCGAAGTGCTCTGCAGCAAGGAATGAACCATATGCTGCAATTGTCGTCAGCATGATTTCTATCATTGGATCATCAACTCTTTTGATAACTTGAGAAACTGTAAAACCTATTCCAGTTCCAATGAGCGCACCGATTCCGACAATCTTAATAAAATCGATAGCTAAACCGCCCGGTGTTACAACTGTCCCGATCACGAAGGCAATACTTAGTATGAAGAAAACAATTGCCGTACCATCGTTGAGCAGGCTTTCACAGTCGAGTAAAACTGCTAGGGGTTTAGGGACACCCATATTCTTAAAGATTGCGACAACTGCAATTGGATCTGTGGCGGATATCAGTGCACCAAATACAAGGGCATGTTTCCAGGTAAAACCTTGCGCTAAATTAAGTGCATTAGCTACAGGTGTCAAAATCAAAGCTGTTAATACATAGCCACCACTACGCCCGGAAGAGCCAGTGAGAAAATTGTGAGGTGGTTCCTCCAGAATTGTTTAAAGTCTATATGAAATGCGGCCTCGAAGATCAGCCCTGGTAGAAAGACATTGAATAGCAGCGCTTTTGTCAGGTGTGGGCCTTCGAAGGTATGAAACAGCCCCATCGCCAGGCCGGTTAATACAAGAGCCACTATGTAAGGAACTGCCAGGCGTTGTACTGCAATCGCCACAATTGTGGCCACGACGAAAAATAATATGAAAGTTGTTTCTGTTCCCATTGTAAATCTCTTGAATAACTACAAACAAAAATGATTTGTATAAAAATAAAGAGTTTCTATTTAAAGTTTATAAAGACCTGAGTGAAGAATACCAAAAGAATTTGAAATGCATCTGCCTATAGAGTATTCAGGCATAGATTATTTCAGACACTGCAGTTTAAATATCTTCCGCTTGTCTTTTTGTCCATGAAGAAAGATACTTGCTAAAGATATTTGACTTAGAAATAAATCCCCTGTATTTACCTTTTTCGGTAACAACAAGATTCCAGAAATCATTAAGTTCAAACTCCTTAAGTGCCTTATTGATTTCAGTATCGATTTCAATTGAATGAAAATCAGTGTTCATAATTTCATAAGCCAGGATAACATCATAAAGATCAGTATTTAATATAACCTCTCTTATATCAATTAATGTAATAATACCAATCAATACATCTTCCTTTCCAACAATAATAGTATTAAGGCTTTTAGGGATGTTACATTTTTAGTTTCAATAATTAAATTAAAATATATTTTAATTTTAAACTGCAAATAATATTTCTTATAACAATCATTAAATAAAAGCATGAGACAAACTTTAGCATTTTTGCAATTCAACAAATAATGTAAATACATATAATATCGGCAACTGATCTTTTCATAAATCATTTAGGGATTTGACGCAACAGGATAATTTAAAGTTCAATGAGAAATTGTATTTGTGATTCAACAAACATCTTTATTTAGTAAAATGATATCAATTAAAATAATGAAACTACTTTTATTGATATTTAGTGAAGAAAGGATCCACTCATTTATAAAGCTATAATTATTAATCTCTAAATGGTATGGAGTCTGTATTCCTTCCTTAATTTTCAAATTCCTAAGGTGTGTTTTTCAAGTCAACAACCATCAAATTGATTTATTGTTTCTTAAGTATCTAATAACAAAACAATATAATATACCAACTATATTTATAATGTGATAAAATTTATGCCCGGACATTATTCGTCCAGGCATTATGGTAACATTCACATCCAGTGAAAGCCGGATTTTATATTAAATCCGAACTAACATTTATAAAGTAATCTTGTTCATTAGTATGGAGAAAATATCTTCGTTCCTATGATTATAACGATATACTAATTCTTGCAGTGTCTCTGCAAGCTTGTTCAGGTCCCTGCCACGGAAATTCAGGATTCTTTCCTGACAGAAGCGATAGAAGTTATCAAGACTATCAATCCTATCGATTTGCTTCAGCATCTAGAATGAGGAAAATTTATTAAATTAGTATGGTCATTTGAAAGTGTTACTAACTTAAAAACAACGTGGGCATAAAATGGACATACACAGAATAAATAGTTTTAATTCGATTAGTATTCGCAATAATTAAGTGTATTGCGGAGAATCCCTGTCTCTCCGCCCGGATTTTGAAAACCTCGCCTATTGCAAAATAAGCGATATTCGAGGTTTTACTTTTCTAAAACTGTCCAAATAATACCATTATTACCATAAAAAAAATGGTTATGGGCACAAAATGGGCATTGCTGAATGGATAGCAACTATTTAATGTTAAAGTAATGCTGGGTATTACTGCCCTATCTGCCACCAAGTATTTTTTCACCGAGACGAGCCCAATCAGCCACCCAGCATCTTAGAATGTTGGAAATTCTTTACAAGTATGTAATGCGATTGGAAGTAGTAAAAAAGGCGCGCAGATTTTTGCACGCCAATAGTAATTCTTAAGTAATCATTTAATCAGCAGCATCTTCTTTGTAGAAATATAATTACCTGATCTTAGTTGATAGAAATATATTCCGCTTGCAAGTCTTGAAGCGTCAAAGCTGATTGAATAGTTCCCGGCTGTCTTATAATCGTTTACCAATGTCCTTATTTCTCTGCCTAATACATCAAACACTTTTATTGTTACCATTCCATTCACCGGAATCTGATATTCAATTATTGTAGACGGATTAAACGGGTTGGGATAATTATCAAAAAGTTTATATACAGTCGGAATTTGAGCCGCCGTCTGAAAAGCAGGTTTCTTTGCTAATTCTAAATGATAATATGCCGTGTCTCCAAGAATTATATGCGCCTCAACGTCTTCCGGACTTAGTGAAAACATATTGTCTAAATTGGTTAAGACTGCTAGTGCATTTTGATTATCCCCCTTTTCAAAATGATAATATACAAACTTGTCAAACAAAGCCAGTTCAACAACACTATCTTGACCATAACTATTTATCACATCGTTTATATGACTCAATTTATTTGCTGTATCTACATCCGCTAATATCAAACCCGCCATTGCATATAAATCTTTCTTTGTTGTATTATTGAATAATGATTGATAAATATTTTTAACGGTATCAGTTTCAGCAGCCGGATATATTCCTTTCAATAAATTCAGAGCATTATATGAAAAACTGGAATCCGGATAATTAGTAATCATGTTCATACAGATTGATCTTGCCTGCACCAGATTATTTGCCGCAATCAATTGATTTACTTGATTAAGCTGTGATAATAATGGTGTTGAGCTGCCTTGAGAGGTATAAAGATTAACGGCGGCTTTCATCAAAGGCGGGTTAGGTATAACTACACTTGAAGTAAGATACGGGCTGTAAATTACATAGCTTTCACCTGCAATTTTAAAATAATTTGTTTTAGTTGTATCCCACCAGTTATTTTCGGCATAAACGCTGTTTGAAGAGATGTTATATACATTATAGTTTGTATTTTCAAGATTATTATATCCGCCGTTTAACGGTGAATTATTGCCAATCATAGGAGTTGAATTATTTTGGCAAAAGATCCCGTATGTACTATTAGTAATATTATTGTCACCTTTTGTGCTGCCGTTTCCAAATGTTGGATTTGAAGTAGCTGAACAGTTAACGCCCATATAATTATTTTGTATATAATTACCAAACAAATAAGGCGAAGAAGAGATTAAATAAATCCCATATTCAGAATTAGTATCGATAGTACAAGACTGAATAGTAGGGTTTGAATTATAAAGGTAGAGACCGAATATGCAATGACATATCGCAGAATTTGAAACATTTACGCTGTCGCTGTTTTCATAAATTCCGCTGTATGCGTTAAGAATTTTACAATACGAGATTGTATCGGCGGATGAACTGTTGTTAAATATTATACCGTTTGAGTTGATGAGTTTGGTGAAATAAAGTTAAAGCAGATCGGATTTGCAGAAGTACCTGCTGCACTTAATGTACCGTTAACTGTTAAAGTTGAACCGTTAGCAGAATTAATTGTTGTGCCTGGTAATAGCGTAAGTGTTACACCTGCCGGAACAGTAACTGGACCGGTAAGATTTACAGCCCCATACCATGTTTGACTAGAAGGTAGTGTTCCTGAAGTTGTTAAACTACTCATGGTAAGTGAAAGAATCGCAGCACTATTCGTTATTGTCAGCGTTGGAGTACTTGATGTAAAATATTGGGCAATAACCCCGGGTAGCAAAGATGTATAAGAGCCCATTGTTATTGGAGGTAGTTGAAGTATAAAGCCGTTAGCAACATCTTGTATAAGTTGATCTAAAAATGTTCCCGTCACTTTAAAATTTGAAATACTCTGGGGTTGAAAAGCAAGCTGGTACCCTGCACCTTGCGGAGCCAAAGTGGCAGTTCCGTTTACTGTAAGTGACGCAGGTACATTTATACTGAAGCTGAATAAGACCACATCGAAAGTAGCTCTTGCTTCAAGACCGAGATTCAATGATACATTGCTTGAGCTATTCCCATTTAGAGTTATTTGAGCACTATTTATATTAACGTTATAATCCTCAACACCTTAATTTTGGTTAAGGTTATCATTACCGAAGTTAATAGATTTAGAAGATACTAATGCTTGAATTGCCTGGTTAATATTTGTTGTACTAAGTGATAAATTGATATCTCCTTGTGCAAAACAGGCAGAAGAAAAGGAAAATAACGATGCAAAGAAAATTAATTTCATATTTAATCTGGTAATCATTTTATACACCTTTTGTTTTTAATTAATACTTGGAGTTGTTTGCTGAGTAATGCTAGTCCATGTCCATATTGGTGTCGGCCAAAAAGTGAATTCAAAATCTCTTGCAAATTCACCATATGGGGAATCAAACAAAACCTGTATATAATAATATACACCCGTAGACGCATTCATAGTTGCATTAAATGCTGTTGAAACTCCTCCTTTGGGGATAGATAGATTCAGATTTGTATTCTCATATATTTTCTGCCCAATTGAATTGAATACGACGACTTGTGTTGCTGTTGTTGCAATGTTCGCCCCAAATTCAATGTTAATATAGTTACCGTTTGTTAACCACTGTGCGGTAAAAACCGGCGGTGTCCCAAGAACTGTTGCAGCGATAGTAAAATCAAGCGCTCCCTGAATAACAGCAAACGAAATGGCTATATTAGTTACTTGAATACTCATAAAAGCTGGAACAGCTGAATTTGCATAATCTAGCATTTTTGAAGGGTAAACCATTAAATTAAGATTATTATAACCGCTGATTATAATAGGTTGTAGCCACGATGGAATATTTGTCATGGAATTAATTAAAACATCAAATTGTTGAATTTCTGCTACAACTTGTGTTAAAGATACACTTAGGTTTGGAATAGTAAAAGTTGGATTTACTGTAAACGAATAATTTCCTGCACTTGTATTTGCCAGAATCGTGAATTGAACGGTTGCAGAACCTGGAGAAAGTTTAACAACCGGTGTAGTAATTGATATACTATATGTATTACCGGAAACCGACCCGGTTAATGTTGGGAAAGTTTGAGATGCAATAAACCGGTTTATTGCCGTGGCATCAACCTGTAAATCAACTGACACGGTATTCTGTCCGAAACCGGTTGAAGTAAAGATGCAAACCAGCAAAATAGATAAAATAAGTATAAGACTGAGTTTTCTTAAATATATCATATTATTCTCCTTGAAATGTTTTATGATTATTAATTATATTACCCTTGCAAATAAAAAAAGCACACTCCACCACATAGATGGATTGACATTTGTCTTGTGAAGAATGTGAAATCTTTTAATTTGCATATTGCTCATTCCTGCTCTGACCAGCGGGAATGAGCTTTAATAAATCTATCTAAATTTTTGACCTCCTCTCATATTTAATGAGGTTTTTTTTAATTTAATATTTGTTTTACTATATATACTGATATTACTATTTTATTTTTAATAAATATTTTCATGAAGGTCGTATTTATTTCTTTGTCTATAGACCAAAATGCCTATCATAAATAGCAAAAGGAAGCTTTAACATTTATTAAAATCAGTTTCATTATGCCGATAGACAATTATATGGTTTTTATCATTTAAATTATTTTTAGTATAGATTCCAATTGAAACTATTGAGTTCTTCTCTCATTAAAATAAAATCTCCCTCCAAGGTTAATATCAAGTCCCCCATAATTACTTGTGAATGATTGAAGGGCACCTACAAATGATTGAATGTCAACTCTAGATAAATTGTATTGTACTTCTCCAACTATAGAAAAGGGACTGCTATCAAAATTACGTTCAAGACTAACGCCGCCGAAAAATCCCAAAAATCCGCCACCTGTACTTATTACTGAATAAGAACCCGCTGGGCCTTCTTTCTCTTCATAAAAATTGACAAACGATATTCCACCGTTTATACCAAGCGTATATTCTTCTGATAAGAAAATATTATACAGCAAACCGGCATTAAATAACCACTCTCTAAACTTAGCTGTGCCTTCCCTGCCTTCTGATACAATTACTGATTTTCCATTTTGAAGTTCTAACTCATAAGCTTCCGGAACTCCGTCTTTAGAAAAATATGAAGCTTTACAATAAAAATAAGTTCGTGTTGAAATTGGTAAACCCAGACTAATCCCGGGTAAAAAACCTATATTTGAATTATATACCTGATCAAATTGACTTTGTGCAACATCGTACACGCCCAGATTTGCTGTGACAAATGCACTTTTTAAATTTGTTTGTTGCGCATAAAGAGATGAGATAAGCATTACACATAACAGTAGTACGTTTTTCATAAATAAAGATCCTTTGCCTTAAATACATTTAATTTATTGTTTTACGGACACCTCAATTTTATTTTAGCTATTGAAGTTTTAGAATATAATGAAAAAACGAAATGATGGGAAAATAATACGAACAAAGGAACAACAATAAGTTTTCATGCTTTCACCCTAAAAAAGTTATCAGAAAAAGTTAATTATATCGAACAACTAACCAAACATACGCATTGGTTCATAAATAAGGTAACCGAAACAGACCTGGGAAAAGGTCGTCAGGTTACCTATATTATGGGGCAACAAGTGAGCATGCTCTGAGCTGACAAATTACTTTTTATTCTTCTCTCTTAGTGATATTTATAGTTACCGGTTCTTATTGATTATTTTCCGATTGTTTAGCAACTAATTGCTGCCTCAGAAGAATATTCTGTCTAACAGCAGCGACTTTAGCGGCTATTGAAGCTGTGAGATCACCTGAAGCCAGCCCGCCTAAATGCTCAATGCAATAACTCTTTGTAAAGTCAATAACCAAAGGGACGTAGGCGTCTTTAATGTCAAGAAAGTCGTTATCATTCATAACCCTCTGGGGATAGCTGTTATAACTCATTGTTCGTGTTCCGACAGACGCAACGTTTGCGCCGATATTGACATCTTTAAGCCGGTTTACTTACCATTTGCGCCTTTAGCGCATAAAACTGCTATGGGCGGCGCGCCAACGTCGCCCTTAGCTATATAAACTTTAACAAATTTTTACCTCCTTTCGTTCTCATTAAAATCTCATCCCCTATTTGATCACCATCAGCTTTTTTGTTTGTACAAAGCATCCTGCAGTAAGCCTGTAGAAATATACACCGCTTGCCATTTTAGAGGCATTCCAATTAATATTATATGAACCGGCATCCATGTTTTTATTTATCAATGCTGCAATCTCTCTTCCAAGAATATCATATACTTTCAATGTCACATGGCTGTTGGTTGTTAACTTCCAGCTGATAATTGTCGATGGATTGAAGGGATTTGGATAATTCTGATACAGGGTTATTTGGTTCGGAAGATTTCCATTGTTTGGTACACCTTTAACAGCAGCTATTCCTCCTCAGTCGGTAGTCTTGAAGATACCATTACCAACAACCCAACCCGTATTTGAACTTACAAAAAATAAGGATGTTAAATAGTTAGAGGGGATGTTCTGACCCGTCCATGAACTGCCGCCATCAGTCGTTGCCATTATGGATTTTTGGCCTGAATAATTATTGCCTGCTATCCAGCCGGAAGTTTCATTTGCAAAATAAATTGTAAATCTATAACCAGGATAAGTAATTCCGCAAGGATTCCAATTGTTTCCTCCATTCGTAGTTTTATATATATTATCTAACCCCAGGTAATAATCTCCAACTGCCCAGCCAATATTGGCGTTTACAAAATAAAAAGAAACAGTGCTAAGATTAGTATTGATTGTCTGCCGAACCCATGTATTGCCGCCATCTGTAGTCTTATACAGACTACTATCATATAAAGCAATCCAGCCTGTATTATTATTAATAAATTGAACTTGCTCACATCCTCCACCCGGAATATTATTTTGCGATTGCCAGGTTATGCCGCCATCTGAGGTTTTTAGTTTCTCTCCTCCAACTGCCCAGCAAATCAATTGTGAAGAAAAACAGACTGAATTTAACACATTGATAGTATCAATTAAAATACTTTTCCAGCTTTGTCCTCCATCGTTTGTCCGTAAAATAACCGCACTAAGTGAATATAAATCTACTGTTGCATGACCTACTGCAACCACATTTTGAGAATCTGCTGCCCAAATTGAAAAAAGTGATAAATCATTAGCTGTATATTTTTTTACCCAATTATCACCGCCATTAGTTGTATAGAGTATTGTGCCGCTATCGCCGACTGCCCAGCCTTTGTTTTCATCAAGGAAATAAATTGAAAAGAAATTATGTATATCATCTTTTCTTTGTGAAATCCAATCATTTCCTGCGTCAGTAGTTTTATAAATTATTCCATCCAGGCCAATAATCCAGCCATTGCTATTATCTGAAAACCTCACTTTGTAAAATTTATCTGACAAAGTTATAGTTGAATCTACAATAATTGTCCAATTATTTCCTCCATCGGTGGTCCTAAAAATATTATTTCCAGTCTCACCTCCTATTATCCAGCCTCTCAATGAATCTGTAAAAGCTACAGATTGGTAATACCCGCCTCCCGGACTTTGATTTATGAATTGCCAGGTAGTTCCGCCATCGATAGTCTTGTAAATCTCATCACCAGCAATAAAACCATGATTTTTATCAACAAAATAGATGTCATTAAAGGCCTTATAATCTACGGGCGTAATTATCTGTTCATTATATGTCCATGTTCTTCCGCAATCAGATGTCTTATATATTTCGTTACCATAATAGCCAAAACCTACAAGCCAGCCTGTGTTTTTATCAGTAAAGGTGGCAGCAGTAAAATTGTATATATCGAGATAATTTCCAATATAATCATCCATGTTCCGGGTTTTCCATGTATTTCCTCCATCAGTTGTTCTTGAAAGGTAACCATCCGCTCCAAATACAAAGCCTGTATCTGCATCAACAAAATAGGTGGCAAAGGTGGCAAATGTCGTGTCTCTATTTATGCTAGTCCAGCTTTTCCCGCCATCGCTTGTTTTAAGTAAATAATTCCCGCCCGCTGCCCAGCCGTTATTTGCATCAAGAAATTGTACGCTCTACAATATTTGCGACGGGCATACATTTCCCTGTACATTCCAGGTATTTCCACCATCAGTTGTCTTTATTATGGTACTAAAATCACCTACTGCAATGGCAGTATCATTGTTGAACACATGAATATCCCTCAGCGTATTACCCTGCGGCTTTGGGTATTGCCAAAACCAGTCGTTATTGCCCGTTGTTTGTGCGGCAATTTGGCTGATTGAAAAAAACAGAATTATTAAGGATAAAAGTTTTGTCTTCATTTTGGACCAACCCTTATTTAAGCAGCACTAATTTTTTTGTTTGAACAAAACTACCAGCTTGCATCCGGTAGAAATATATTCCGCTTG
>CAZUCY010000097.1:0-14572 GCA_964618785.1 uncultured Ignavibacteriaceae bacterium
ATTGAAGAAGTAATCAGAGTGCGGACAGAAGAAACCGGCGAAGAGGCGCTTTAACTGCTGGCTCATTGACTACTTCAGCATTTTTAGCTGCGCACATAATTGCAGCCGCAGCTTATTGAATGAATTAAACGTGGGAGCCTTACAGTTTTTCTGTAATTGTAATTTCCGTATACAATGTTTTTGACTTCTAATTCTAAATTGCTTAATAGACAATAATATTTTGTACTAAGTTCTCTCTTTTTATTAAATTGCACAGTTATAAATTAACTTTTAAATTATAAATATTTAGTAATATTCTTAAAAGTGCATTATGAAAAAACAAATACTTCTTTTTACTTTCCTTTTGTTATTATTTTCAGTTCAATTATTATCACAGCAATATGAGGGCAAGGCTAATTCAGAAGCAACGGTAATATCTGGGAATGTCCGCTTTACTATTCTCACACGTCACATCATTAGAATGGAATGGTCAGAAGACGGAAGCTTTGAAGATAATGCATCACTGACATTTGTTGATAGAAAATTACCTGTTCCGAAATTTGAAAAAACTGAAGCGGACGGTTATCTGCAAATTAAAACAGATGCAGCATTATTAAAATATAAATTAAACAGCGGAAGATTCACAGCAGATAATCTTAAAATTGAATTTGAAATAGATGGGAATAAGAAAATATGGAATCCCGGGATTGAAAATAAAGGGAATTTACTTGGCACTACCCGGACACTTGACGGTGTAAACGGCTCTACTACATTGGAAGACGGTCTTCTTTCAATGGAAGGCTGGACTTTAATTGACGATTCGGAAAGGCCTTTATTTGATAATTCCGATTGGCAATGGGTTATGCCGCGTCCTGATAAAAAAGAACAGGATTTATATTTCTTTGTATACGGTTATGATTACAAAACCATATTAAAAGAATACACAGAGGTTGCCGGGAAAATCGCATTGCCTCCTAAATTTGCTTTTGGTTATTGGTGGTCGCGCTATTGGAAGTATACTGACCAGGAATTTAAAGATTTAATAAACGAATTTAAGATTCACGATGTGCCGCTTGATGTGCTCGTTATTGATATGGATTGGCATATTGTAGATAGGCCAGAATGGTATAAAGACGGGAAAAAATTATTTGATCAATCGGGGGAATCTTATGGCTGGACAGGCTTTACATGGAATAAATCTGTTTTTCCGGATCCGAAAAAATTTCTTGAATATACTGATAAACTTAATATTAAAACATGTATGAATCTTCATCCAGCATCAGGAATTCAACCTCACGAAGAAGTATATCCTGTTTTTGCTAATGCGATGGGGATTGATCCTGTTACCCAAAAATATATTCCCTTCGATATAACAAATAAAAAATACGCTCAGAACTTTCTTGATTTAGTTCTGCATCCTATGGAAAAAGAAGGAATAGACTTTTGGTGGCTTGATTGGCAGCAATGGGGCAAGACGGCAATAAAAGGGGTTAATCCGACATTTTATCTTAACTATGTTTTGTTCAGCGATATGGAGAGAAGAAATGAAAAGCGGGCTTTATTATTTCACCGGTGGGGAGGATTGGGAAATCATCGCTACCAGATTGGATTTTCCGGTGATACGCATATAACATGGGCGTCACTCGATTATCAGCCTTACTTTACTTCAACCGCTGCAAATGTCGGTTATGGCTTTTGGAGCCACGATATAGGCGGACACATGAGCGGCGATCAGCAGAAGAATCCGGAACTCTATACCAGATGGGTTGAATGGGGTGCATTCAGCCCGATATTGAGAACGCACTCTACAAAGAACCCCAATATTGAAAGAAGAATTTGGGCTTATCCTGTGGATTATTTTTATGCAATGAGGAATGCAATAAAACTTCGATACTCTTTAATCCCTTATATTTATACTGCCGCCAGAGATGCTTATGATACAGGAATATCTATGCTGCGCCCAATGTATTATGATTATCCGAAAGAAAAAATTGCTTATGAATTGAAGAACCAATATATGTTTGGCAATGATATGATTGTTGCCCCGGTTACTAATCCTCTCGGCCAGGATAAAAAAGGCCGGGATAATTTATACACGATTCAAAAAGTCTGGTTGCCGGAAGGCAAATGGATTGAATGGTCGTCGGGTTCTATTATAACAGGCGATAAAATTATTGAAAGGCCGTATTGTCTTGAAGAAATTCCTGTTTATGTAAAAGCGGGAGCAATAATTCCCATGCAGCAGGATGTAAATAATACGACTGATGAAAAGAAAGATTTTCTGATATTAAATATTTTTCCTGGTGTTTCCGGCAAAACTAAAATATATGATGATGAAGGGAACAATGAGAATTTTAAAAACGGGAAATATAGTTTTACAAACGTCTCATTTTATAAACCTGATGAAAAAAGTTTGGAAATTAAAATTGAACCAATCGAGGGAGCTTATCCTGGAATGCCAGAGACAAGATCCTACGAGTTAAGATTGCTGATCTCTTATCCGCCGTCTAAGGTTAAAGTGAACGGGATAGAATATAAATATAATGATGAGGGAAAAATTTATTCATGGAATTACAACGGAAGTGAATTAACTACGTATATTTTGACTCCGGCAATAAACGTGCATGAAAAGGTTGACATTGAAATTAAATTTCCTGAAAATGATTTAAGTATACTTTCGGGTAAAAAGAAATTATTTAGTAATTTAATGAAAGTTGCAAAAGCAATCCAAATATCCGGCTGGAATGAAAGTAAAACCAATTCCGATTCGATTATAGCCGCAGCACAAACAGGAAATAGAATTACTCTAAATCCGTCGTCTGCAATAATTGAATTAAATATACTGGATAGTAAAATACCTGAGTTAATTAAGATGATTGAAGAGCAGGCGGGGGAACAAATAAAGTTGTACAAATCATTTGAATTGCTGAAGGCTTCTATTAATTAACTCTTGTTATAAATGTTTTATTAATTAACCCTGGCTTTTGGTATAGCCATCTGTATGTGATAAGTCGGGGTTTAGTAAAGTATTCAAAAAATTTGAACTTTAGTCCAATTCAATGTCCATATTTTTGCACATACGAAAATTAGAGTAACTATTTATCCTCGACATAAATGTGGGGGTTTTTAAAGTGTCTTTTTCGTTACATGAACCAATCAATTTATCCGAAATCATTGAGAGATGTTTTCCAAATTCGGCTGTATTAAGTTAATTGAATATCCTGGAGCTGATTTAACACATTTGGTAATCAATGTAAGTAATAAAGCAAAAGCTGAAGAATTAATCCTTAGTAAAAAAGAATCATTTTTGTTAAATTATCACATTTATTTTCTGAATTTATTAAGATGAGAATATTATGGAATTAATAAATAAAATAGATAATTGCTCAGCGATAATCGGAATAATCGGTCTTGGATATGTCGGCTTACCACTGGCCCTTGAATTTGCCGGCAAGGGATTCCTTGTATTGGGATTTGATATTGATGGGACAAAAATTCCTATTCTAAACAGCGGTAAAAGTTATATCAAACATATAAAAGCAGAAAAAATAAAAAATGCAGTTGAAAATAAAAAATTTTCAGCTACCTCCGATTTTTCGCGTTTATCATCATGTGACGCGGTAATTATTTGCGTCCCTACTCCGTTGGATGAACATAAAGAACCTGATTTAACTTATATAGTAAATTCGGGTAAGCTTGTCGCCGAAAATTTCAGAAAAGGACAGCTTGTAGTATTGGAGTCTTCCACTTATCCGGGTACAACAGAAGAAATTCTACTTCCCATGTTTCAAGAAAGTCATAACCTGGCTGATACGCAGAAGGAGAATAGCTCACAGTCAAAATTAGTTGTTGGAAAAGATTTTTATCTGGCTTTCAGCCCGGAACGTGAAGACCCTAATAACCATGATTTTTCAACTGCTACCATTCCCAAAATAGTCGGAGGAGTTACACCGGAATGTCTTAAAGTTGCTGTTGCATTATATAATAAGATAATTGTGAAAACAGTTCCGGTTTCATCACCAAAGGTTGCTGAAGCTGCAAAACTATTGGAAAACATATATCGTTCGGTAAATATTGCTCTGGTAAATGAGCTCAAAATAGTATTCGAAAGGATGAATATAAATATTTGGGAAGTAATTGAAGCTGCTAAAACCAAACCTTTCGGATTTCAGGCTTTCTATCCGGGACCAGGATTGGGAGGACACTGCATTCCCATTGATCCGTTTTATCTGACATGGAAAGCAAAGGAATACGACATTAATACACGGTTTATTGAATTAGCCGGAGAAGTTAATACAGCAATGCCTTATTATGTCGTTGAGAAAATAATTGAAGCCTTGAATAAAAATAAAAAATCTTTAAACGGAACAAAAATCTTAATTTTGGGCGCTTCTTATAAAAAAGATATTGATGATATAAGGGAATCACCAACATTAAAATTAATTGAAATTTTGAAGGAGAAAGGGGCACAGGTAGATTATAACGATCCCTTTATCCTAAAGCTTCCCCCTACAAGAAAATATAAATATAATATGTCTTGCGTTGAATTAACAAAAGAAAATCTATCTCAATATGATTTAATCCTTTTAAGTACAGATCATACTTATTATAAGGAAAATACAGAATTCATTTTTGAAAATTCAAAACTGATTGTTGATACAAGGAATGTTTTTTCCCTAAAAGATAGGAATTCAGCCGGTGATGTAATAAACAGCGGTAAATTATTTAAAGCTTAAAGGAATAAAATGAAAGTCCCACTACTTGATCTTAAAGCACAATATGCTGCCTTAAAAAATGAATTAGATAAAGCGCTGATTAAAGTTGCGGAGTCTCAGTACTTTATACTTGGACCTGAAGTCGAAAAATTAGAAGAATCAATTGCTTTGTACCTTAGAGCAAAAAAGGCTATAGGCGTATCATCTGGAACGGATGCATTGCTAATAGCTCTTATGGCTTTGGATATTCAAAAAGGTGACGAGGTGATTGTACCGGATTATTCTTTTTTTGCAACAGCCGGAGTTGTATCAAGATTAAATGCCGTTCCCATATTTGTGGATATTGATCCCATCACTTTTAACATTGATATTAAGAAGATTAAACAAAAAATTACTGCTAAAACGAAGGCTATTATCCCAGTTCATTTGTACGGTCAAAGCGCCGAGATGGACGGTCTTATGAATATTGCTAAAAAAAACAATCTGAAAGTAATTGAAGATTGTGCGCAGGCAATCGGTGTTCAGTATAAAGACGGCAGCTATGCAGGTACAATTGGTGATATTGGATGTTTTTCATTCTTTCCCAGTAAAAATTTAGGCGGGTACGGTGACGGAGGAATTGTTGTTACCAATAATCAGGAGTTAGGCGACAAGTTAAAAATACTTAGAAATCATGGCGCCAAACCAAAATATTATCATAAAATAATTGGTGGCAACTTTAGATTAGATGCTCTTCAGGCTGCTGTCCTAAATGTAAAGTTTCCTCATTTGCAAGAATGGTCTGAAAAAAGAAGGTCAAACGCTGAACTATATACAAAGTTGTTTAAAGAAGCTGGATTATCTACGGAAGAAGGGAAAATTAAATTTGATAAAAATAATTCGGTTCTCTTGCCAAAAGCTGTTTATAAACCGCCGGAAGGTTCTCAATTGCAAATAATAAATTACCATATTTATAATCAATATATTATCAGGACGGGGAAAAGAGATGAATTAATTAAATATCTTAAAGAAAAAGAAATCGGATGCGAAATATATTACCCGGTTCCTTTCCATAAACAGGAGTGCTTCAAACATCTCTATACTGAATCAAAAGAAGGTTTTGAGAATTCGGACTTTTCTGCAGATAAATCTTTAGCATTGCCTATTTATCCGGAATTAACGGTAGAGCAGATAAGTTATATAGTAAAGACGATAAAAAATTTCTTAAAAAAAACTTAAAGTAATAATTTGCGTTATAATAGCACCTAAAAAAATTGAAGATGTAATTTGCGTTAAATATATTATTATGGTTTAAGATATCAAGTGAATTAATTTGACTCAAAAAGAATTTAAAAATAAAATATAATGTTTGATTACGAAAGATTAAGACGAATTAAAATTATTGTCGCTGACCTTGATGGTACCCTTTTAACGAGTAATGCCGAAATTACCGAAAAAACCAAATACTTAATTAATGAATTAAAAAAGAAGGGTGTACGATTTACATTTGCTTCAGGAAGGCCTCAGAGTGCGCTTACTTATTATGCTGAAGAGCTTGATTTGGAAATCCCGATTATTTCACTTGACGGAAGTCTTATCAAAAATCATCATAATGGAATTGCTTTGTATGAATCATTTGTCCCTTCACGATATGTGAGGAAAGCGCTGAAATATTCCGAGCAATTCTTATTGAATATTGCTTTATGCCATGCTGATCGTATTTATTTTACGGAACAAAACTCAATAATACCAAGGATTATGGATAAGGGTGGTGCTGTATATGAAGAGGTTCCGGAATATGGCGGATTAGTTAATAATACGCTCGAAATAAGTATAGCCAGTGATTATAAAGATAATATTAAATATGTCCGTGATAGAATGTGCTTCCCATATTCCTTTGGGCTAAACATCTCATATTTTAAATCCCATAGTCATCCAGGCATATATTACCTTGAGATAAGAAAAAAAGGAACTAATAAAGGTAAAGCTTTAAGAATACTTCTTCGTAATCTTGGTATCATATATTCAGAAACGGCTGTAATTGGGGATTGGTATAATGACATTAGCCTTTTCCTGCCAAAAGTATTGAAAATATCTTTAAGCAACAGTTTACCTGAACTGAAGAATATGGCTGATATTAAAATATCTAAGGATAATAATAATGATGGGGTAGCTGAGTTTTTAGAAATGCTTCTAAAAGCTAAAAAATAATTCCGGGTAATGTCTTTCTTATAATAATCACATTGTTTTAACAAGAGTTACATCAGCTTATTTATAGTAATCCAAGTTGATGGCTTATTGTTTTATCCTTTTAAAAACTACGCCACTGGAGTACAATAAAATATAATTTGAATATAATAAAGCCTTCTCCGGGAGGAAGGCTTTATTAATAACATTTTTGTTTTATGTTATTGCTTTTTTAAACGGGTTTGTTTTTCTGAGGTAAAATACCTGCCAGATCTCCTATAATATTTACAAGCTGTTGATTTGCAGGGACAATTATCTTCGCATTGTTCTCAAGCGCTGCTTGAGCTGTTTCGAGTCTTTTTAAAAGTTGGGAATTTCCGACAAAATATTTATCTGCCGCTTCATTTACTAATCGAATTGCTTCGGCTTCACCTTCGGCATGTAAAATTCTTGCCTGCCTAACTCCTTCAGCCTGTTTAATTGCCGAGCGTTTGACACCGTCAGCGGTTGTCTCTGCCGCAGTGGCAAAATCTATTGCTGCAATTTTTTCATTTTCCGCTTTCACAATTTTGTTCATTGTATCCTGAACATCTTTTGGAGGGTCAATTTCTTTTAATTCAGCTCTTACAATATCGATGCCCCAGTGTGACGTTTCTTTGATTAAAATATTATGAAGTTCATCATTAATTTTCCCTCTTTCGCTGTTAGCAGATTTTAGAGACATAGTCCCGATAATGTTTCTAAGCGTGCTTCTGGAAAGATTAACAATTTGATAGTTGACGTCATTAACATTATACTGGGAACACTTGACGCTTTCTTCATCAGCTTTAACTTTGTAATAAATCTGTGCATCCACCATTGCATTCAAATTGTCATTTGTTATTATTTCTTGTGGGTTAGCATTTACCAGTAGTTCAGTAATGTTTACCCTGTACATTTTATCGATAAAAGGAGCAACCCAGTGAAAACCGGGATTAGCAAAGCGATGATACTTTCCCAGTCGTTCAATTAAACCCCTGCGTGTAGGCCGAATAATTCGTATCCCAATTACAAATAAAAAGACAATAATTATGCCTATTATTTCAAGCCAGATAAATACAGAATCTTGCATATAATTTCTCCTTGTGAAGTTTTATTAATTTAATATAATTCCTGCCGGCAAATTCAATATTAGAAATGTCCATTAATATTTAAGTAAGCTAAAAAGAAATATATACTAATTCTATAGTGCAAAGAAATGAAAAAGGAACTGCACTTTTTAGGTGAGCGAAATCCTTAATTTTACATATTAATAGTAAAGTAAAACGACAAAGGAAACTTGGGTTGAGTCTTTTATGCAATATCGGCAGATGCTTATCCGCCGCTGGCGGAAATTAACACTATTCTTGCGGTTAAAAAGTTTTACTACCACTTTGACTGTTGTGCTGTCTGCTTTGAATACGTTTACAGCTTCTTTAAGATTCTCAAAATCTAATACCTTACTTACGTAAGACTTTTCAAGATTAAGATTATCTATTTCTCTAAGTAGGTCATTGAATAATTCAACACTTCCGTATAGCCGGATTAAATTAAAACGCAAAACGGATTCATTTGATTCAATCAGCTTTAACGAATTATATCTGGGTACGGATAAATATTGAATAAGGAGGCTAAAGAAGTTAAGATGGATACCATGCGGTGAAAATAACAATACACCATAAGAACCATCCTGCCGGTAGGTGCAAGCAGATTTCCATAACATTTTTATAATCTGACAATTATTTGGACATTAATGCACTAAAATACCAATGTCTTTTATATCTGCATTTCGCATTCAATTTAAAGTTTTTTGTAATATTATCAGGGTTCTTTCCGAAATTCTAATAATAGTCTGTTTACTACTTTTATAAAAAGGACAATTATTTTTCTCGCTCTTCATCATACTGTGCCTCCTTCGTAGGAATCACTTGCTTTCCGCCCTCAATTCTTTTTAATTTTTATTAGCATTTAAATTCAAAAATTCAGAGACTATCAAAAAATATTATTGTCGTTTTTTAATTACTGTGAATTATTTCTATGTTTGTTGTAAGTAAGTGATATCTTTTAAATTTTTAAATAAAATTCATTCGGTTTGATTAATTTTGAAAACAATACTTATTCTAATTATGGAGAGACAATGAAACTAAAGACGTTTCCTATATTTTTAGTGTTTTTAGCGATGGGGTTTGGTGATGTAGTAGGTCCGCTTGTTGGGCTTGCTAAAGACACTTTTCAAATTTCTTATACAATGGCACAGCTTATTCCTTTCGCGGGATATATAATGTTTGGTGTATTATCTGTGCCTATGGGTATATACCAGGATAAAAAAGGGAAAAAACCTGTTCTGATACTTGGTCTTTTAATTGCTTTAATAGGATTGGTTTTGCCAATGCTAAATGGTATGTACGGGAAAACAGTAATATTTAATCCCGGTGAGTATTTTAGTTTTTATCTTCTTCTTCTAGCAATTCTTTTATTGAGTGCGGGCGCTACTATATTGCAGGTTGTCGGAAATCCTATTATGAGGGATGTATCGCCCGAAGGTACATATTCTAGAAACCTTTCTTTAGCCCAGTCTATAAAAGCGATAGGTACTTCTTTGGGATTTTTGCTTCCGCCTTTTGTAGCTTTGGTTTTTGGCGGAGATTGGAGTATTCTGTTTCCAGTATATGCAATTTTGGTCTTAATAACTTTATTCTTAGTAAGTTCCTTTAAAATTTCGGAACAGAAGAATCCGGATTCGAGACCCGCTACCGTTAAATCATGCTTATCTCTATTAAGAAATGGTTATGTCTTTCTTATGGTGATGGCAATATTCTTTTATGTAGGAGCAGAAATATCTATGAGTTCAGGCGTTCCGATTTTATTAAAAGTTAATTTCGGGATAAAGGGATTAAGCTTGTGGGTTAGTTGGGCAATATTCTTTCTTCCAATTTTAATAGGAAGATTCGGAGGCTCAATGGTTTTGAGCCGTATGCCGGCTAATAAATTTTTTATTGCTACTGTAATTACAGCTATTATCGGCATAATATTAATGTTTTTTCCAAATGAATTATTGGCTTTTGCCGGCGTTATACTTGTAGGTTTGGGATTTGCAAATATCTTCCCGCTTGTTTTCTCAATAACAATCGACCGTATGCCTGAACGGTCTAATGAATTATCTGGTTTAATGGTTACCGCAATAGCAGGAGGTGCAATTGTCCCGCTTATTATGGGAAAAGTCGCAGATCTTACTAATGTGCTTACAAGTTTTATTGTACCGTTTATATGTTTGTTATATATAGCGTTTACTTCTTATATATCAAATAAAACTGCCGCGGCTAAGGCATAGGGCAAAAGGAATAACAAATGAAATATAATAGTGATAAAAGAATAGTTATGACCCTTGATGCAGGGGGGACTAATTTTGTATTTTCAGCAATTCAAGCCTGTAAACAAATTGTTGAAGAAATAAGGCTTGATGCCATTGCTGATAATCTAGATAAATGTTTATCTAATTTAATCGAAGGATTTACTAGAGTAAGAAACATATTACCGCGTGAACCTGCTTCAATCAGTTTTGCTTTTCCAGGCCCTGCGGATTATCCAAACGGGATAATAGGAGACTTGCCGAATTTATCTGCATTCAGAGGCGGAGTTGCACTTGGTCCAATGCTCCATAGAAAATTCGGCTTGCCGGTTTATATAAATAATGATGGAGATTTGTATGCTTACGGCGAGGCTATTGCCGGATTCTTACCGTGCATTAACAGCCTTCTTGAAAAAGCTGGAAATCGAAAGAGATACAATAATCTAATAGGTTTAACGCTTGGCACGGGTTTTGGATGCGGTATTGTATCTAAAGGTGAGTTGTACTTAGGTGATAATTCAAATGCCGGTGAGATTTGGCTTTTAAGAAACAAGCTTATACCAGCGGTAAATATTGAAGAATCAGTGAGTATACGATGTATCCAGCGGGTATATGCAGAGAAAGCCGGACTTAAGAAAGAAGAAGTCCCTTCGCCAAAAGAAATATTTGAAATAGGAAGCGGCAAAGCGGAAGGGAATAAAGAAGCTGCATTAGCTGCATATAAGCACTTGGCAGAAGCCGCCGGAGACGCTATATCAAATGCAGTCACGTTATTAGACGGGCTTGTGGTTATAGGCGGCGGACTTGCAGGCGCTCATCCGTTGTTTTTGAAATATTTAATTAATGAAATGAACGGCTGCTTCGTAAAATCCGACGGAACTGAATTTAAAAGGTTAGTTGCGGATGTATATAATCTTGAAGATGAAACCGGCTTGCAAGAATTCCTGGAAAGTAATGCGAAGGAAATAAATATATATGGAACAGATGAAAAAGTCACTTATGATCCTTCGCAAAAAATTGGCGTCGGCATATCTAAAATCGGCACAAGTAAGGCAATTGCAATAGGCGCTTATGCCTTTGCTTTAAATAAAATGGATCAGAATAAATAATGTAGTATCATTTATAATTGATGCTATGATATTTCTTTTTATTTTTGGGAAATTGAAAAATGAGAGGAAATAAAATTGGAAAGTGTTTACGCCAGGCCATATAAGCTTTTAAATAAAATTCAGTATTATGAGTGGGGAACGAAAAACGAAAATGCGTATATCCCTAATCTTTTAGGGATTCCGGCTGTGCCAGATTTAACTTATGCAGAACTTTGGATAGGTGCACATCCCAAAGCCCCTTCAGAAATTGAAATTGACGGGAAATTGTACCCGCTTGATAAAGTAATTGAACAATTTCCGGTTGAAATACTTGGTAAATATGCTTCGGGAAAATTCGATAAGAAGTTACCTTTCCTGCTTAAGGTTCTTTCGGCAGCAAGAGCATTATCTATTCAGACTCATCCGGATAAAGAACAGGCTATAAAACTACATGCTTCCGATCCCGCTAATTATCCTGATGATAACCATAAACCGGAAATTGCAATTGCCTTAGACTCCCTTATAGCTATTGCGGGCTTCAAACCTGTTAATGAAATTGTGGCTAATCTAAAAAAATATCCGGAACTTCAAGAATTTGCCTCTGAAGAGTTTATAAAGGATATATTCGAATTAAAAGATCAAACTGAGTTATCTGTTCGTTTAAATATGCTTTATGGTAAAGTAATGAATAATTCTTCAGATAACCAAAAACTATCTGAAGTAATTGACGGTATAATTAAAAAATTATCAGGGAAAGCTGATTTAACACTTGAAGAACAGCAGTTTTTTAAACAACATGAATTATACGGACCGGATGTCGGGCTCATTTCATTCTTTTTCTTCAATATAATAAAATTAATGCCGGGACAGGCAATATATACAGGTGCAGGAATACCCCATGCTTACATAGAAGGGAACATTATTGAATGTATGGCTAATTCCGATAATGTTGTAAGAGCCGGGCTTACTAATAAATTCAAGGATGTTAATACATTGCTTGAAATATTAGACTATACTTTTTCAGATTATGAAATAATTAATAAAGAACAAAACACCGACCGTGTAAATTATATTACCAAAGCTGAAGAATTTGAAGTTACGGCTTATAAGAAAGATGCAGACTTTAGCAGGGATTTTTCAAATATTAACAAACTTTTAGTCATTTTAATAATGGAAGGTTTATTAAATATTGAATGGGTGGAAAACGGGAATGAACACTCTGAAAATTTTTCAAAAGGCGAATCCTTCCTGATACCGGCAATATTACATGAATATAAATTATCTTGTGACGAGACTACAAAATACTTCTTAGTCAAAATTCCATATATCCGGAAAAATAAATGAATTCAAGAAGCCGGTTTGCCTGATAAATACATTATTCGGAGAAATAATTCTGAAAGGCTATCATACAAAACCGCATTTATTGAATTAGTAATAATTGATTTTAATTTAGAAATTTGACTTGCCTTCCGGCAGGTTTGTCAAATTCAACAGAATTGCAAATATTTAATAATTATGGGCAATTCTTTGAATCGCCTTACAATTGTGTGATTTAAGTTATGCACTTTGTCGAATAAGTATTGACTTTTTGGATTAAAATCCTATTTTAAGAATTAGTTCATTTTATTTTCGTGAAAAAAGGGAAGAAAGATATTTTTTATTTCAAATAAGATATTCATCCCTGACGATATGACTATATTGCAATTGAATATCGAAGTAGGAATTTGAGGAATTCTATATGAAAATTTTTATTGGTTTTGCAGTGCTGATTAGTCTTTTGTTCCTTTTTGGCGGTTTGTTTGCCGTTGATATAGTTGGTGACGATCTGTCTGATAAAACGGCTGCGATCAGAACTGCTCATGGCTATGTTTCAGAGCCTGTTACAGAAAAGTATTCGATGAAACAAATTGATAGCTTGACATCAAAATATAATTATTCTTTCACATCCTCTAATGCTGCGGGTTCTGGAGTTTATCCGTAAATCAAGAGAATGCTGATTAAAAAAACAACAATATGTTTTTTCCCATTTCCCTTATAGGCTAATCCACCGGAATTTGAAATCTCTCAGTTTTATTGCTTATCTTTTTTAGATGCTATATCCGCAAATTATTTAATCAGACATTAGGCAATAATTCTGAATCAACCATCTAAAGCATATCTTAGTAATATGCAAACACTTACTTATGCTTATACAAAATGAGTAAGTATCAGAATAATTTCATAATTTTGTAGTGATATAAATTTGAAAGAGAGAAGATTATCCCTTTTTCCCGACTTAATGAAGAAAATTATATCAAAAGATTGATCTTTTAATATTTTTATATTATTAACTCACATTACGCAAAATTTTATTAAATAACCCCGACTTTTAAGTCTGGATATAGTAAAGCATCTACAAATTTTGAACTTTAGACCATTATGAAGCTTATCTTTTGGCTAAAGCCGGATTTATTTTGTAATTGGTTTTTTGAGGCATGAACCTAACTACCGGCAGGCGTAAGGGTTATAAATAAATTTGTTTTGCGGGACATAAGTTAATAAAATATAGAAGTTTTAAATTAATACAGTAAGCTTTTATAAGCGGGCACGGAGTGAGGTTTTAACAAAATTGGAAACGATAATACTGTGATTTAAATCCGATTGGGTTAATTGGGGCGCTTATCTGACGATTTATATATAGCTGAATCAAAAATATTATTAATAATAATTCAGATAGATTAATAGGACAAAAATAAAATGAGAATTAAAATATTATTGCTGTGTATTCTATTTATCAAAATCGGACTTTATGCTCAAAGTATATCACTAAAAGGCAAGGTTATAGATTTAAATGAAAAACTTCCTGTTGCAAATGTTCACATTTCCATTTCGCAGTCTCAACTTGCCGCAAGTAACAACTCGGGTGATTTTTACTTTGATAAATTGCAGCCGGGAACTTATTCAATAAAAATTTCACATATCAAATATAAAACCGAAGAAATTTTATTAAATGTGTATTCGGATACTTCAATTGTTATATATCTTAAACCAAAAAGTTATTTACTTAAAGAAATTATGGTGACTTCAAGCAAATACGAACAAAATAGCAACGACCTCACTTACAGTTCTTCGTTTGTATCAAAGGATAAAATTAGTGAAGTACCCTCCACATCGGTACCGGAACTTCTGCAAAACGAGCCCGGAGTTACTATTGAAAGAGACGGCATTTGGGGTGCCGATGTAAATATAAGGGGGCTAAGCAGATCAAATATTGTTAC
>CAZUCY010000098.1:0-14087 GCA_964618785.1 uncultured Ignavibacteriaceae bacterium
AAATTCATACCGGGTATGGATGCCGCAGCCAATGTATATGGCATATATGTATCCTTCACCTATATGGAGGCTTATTGATCCTTCGGCTAAGACTCGTCCTATAAATCCGAACTCATTAACTGGCAAATAAATTTGCCCCGGCATGTGTAGAAGAACTATAACATTCTTATCTCAATTAAAAACTTGTTATACTATTTGTAAATTAACTAAATAAAGGGATATCATGAAAAAAGGTATAATTATTATTTTATTTTTACTTACAGGGATATTATATGGAGGATTCTCCCCCAAAAGCAAAGATAACATACTCCATCCTAAATATTTACGATGCGAAAATTTAGTTGACCCTCTCGGGATAGATGTATTAATTCCCCGGTTAAGCTGGTATTCCGAATCCTTTCAAAGGGGACAAAAACAAACCGCTTACCAAATACTTGTTTCAAGTTCTCTTGAAAACCTAAATGCAAATGAAGGTGATTTGTGGAATGCTAAAAAGGTATTTTCCGATCAGAGCATAAATATAATTTACGGCGGTAAAAAATTGACTTCAGGTATGCAGTGCTTCTGGAAAGTAAAAGTTTGGGATAGCCGGGGTAACGAATCGGAATGGAGCCGGGCTGCAAAATGGACTATGGGATTATTAAATAAAACTGAGTTGCCTTCCGGTCAGGCAGGTTGGGATGCAAACTGGATCGGACTTGACAAAGCAATCGGCAGCGACATAGCGGATAGTGAATGCACAAGATTATCGGCACGCATGCTAAGAAAAGAATTTGATGTAAAGAAAAGGATAAAACGCGCTATTGCATACATCAGCGGTCAGGGTCTGTTTGAATTACATTTCAACGGGCAAAAAATAGGTGATCAGGTACTTGCGCCGGCTTTATCAGAATATCCCAAGAGGACTTTTTACATGACTTTTGATGTTACGAAAGAGTTGGTAAATGGAGGGAATGCAGTTGGAGTAATACTTGGCAACGGACGTTTTTTTGCGATGCGCCATACTGTTCCTACAAAGACAGAAAACTACGGCTTTCCCAAAATGATATTTCAATTGAATATTGAGTATACAGATAATACAATGCAAAGTATAGTAAGCGATACGACCTGGAAAATTACTACCGATGGGCCAATCAGAGCTAATAATGAATATGACGGTGAAGTTTATGATGCCGGAAAAGAGATACCTGGCTGGGACAAACCATGCTTCGATGAGTCCAAATGGATGCAGGCGGAAAGAGTATCTGAACCATCTGAAAAATTATCTGCACAGATGATAAGCCCTATTAAAATAATGCAGACCATAAAGCCCAAGTCGGTAAAAGAGATAAAGCCTGGAATATTTATTATAGATATGGGTCAAAATATGGTAGGATGGGTATCGCTAAAAGTGCAAGCAAAGAGAGGGACAGAAGTTCAAATGCGCTTTTCCGAGACATTAAAACCGGATGGGAGCTTATATACGGCAAATCTTCGTTCGGCAAAACAAACGGATACTTATATATCAAAAGGTGTCGGGTTAGAGCAATGGGAACCTCGATTTACATATCATGGATTTAGGTATGTAGAATTGACAGGTTATCCGGGCAGACCAAATTTAAGTACAATAGAAGGGAAGGTCATTTATGATGACATAAGAACAATCGGCAATTTTAATTGTTCGAATGAAATAATAAATAAGATATACAACGCAGCATATTGGGGGATACGGGGAAATTACCGGAGTATACCAACCGATTGTCCACAGCGCGATGAGCGACAAGGATGGTTAGGCGATCGATCCATGAATTCTTACGGTGAGAGTTTTATTTTTGATAATAATATGCTTTATGCAAATTGGATGAAAGATATTTCAGATGCCCAGAAAGTAAGCGGAAGTATTTCTGATGTATGTCCTGATTCCTGGCCTTTATACTCTGATAACATGACATGGCCTTCATCGATTATAATAATTCCGGATAATTTATACAGGCAGTACGGAAACATTAAAGTAATCGCCGATAATTATGATGCAATGAAAAAATGGCTGTTTTATATGCGTGATACTTATATGAAAGATTATCTCCTGCCAAGAGATTCTTACGGTGATTGGTGTATGCCTCCTGAAAACCTTAAAATGATACTCTCCAAAGACCCAAAGAGGATTACTCCGGGCGATTATATCGGCTCTGTATATTTCTATCAATGCCTAAAAATAATGGAAAAGAATGCCGGACTTCTTAATAAAAAAGAAGATGAGGACCAATTTGCGTCGCTTGCCGGTAAAGTAAAGGATGCCATAAATAATACTTACCTCAATAAAGACAGTCTATATTATGCAAATAATACCGTAACGGCCAATGCACTGGCGTTATCATTTGGTATACCGCTGAAAGAAATAAGAAGTAAAGTGTTCGATAACCTTATAAATATAACAACTCACGAATATAAAAGTCATACAAGTACAGGTTTGGTAGGCGGGCAATGGATAATGCGTACGCTTACTGATAACGGCAGCCCCGGCTTAGCATATAAACTTGCAACCAATACAACATACCCGAGCTGGGGATATATGATTGAAAACGGGGCAACAACAATTTGGGAATTGTGGAATGGGAACACCGCTGATCCTGCTATGAATTCGGGCAATCACGTTATGCTGCTGGGGGATCTCATCATCTGGTATTACGAAGACCTTGCAGGGATTAAATCCGATACCGCTTATCCTGCATTTAAACATATAATCATGAAGCCTTATCCTGTTGGTAATTTGAAATTTGTTAAAGCTTCGTACCTATCAATGTATGGACCTATTCAGAGTGAATGGCATTTGAATGGTAATAAGTTTAGTTGGGACATAAACATTCCCGCAAATACCACTGCTGCCATTTATATCCCCGCTGAAAAAGAAAGTGATGTAACCGAAGGTAGAAGAGAAATTACAAAGGCTGCCGGGATAAAATTTGTAAAAATTGAAGACGGAAGGGCAGTCTATGAGATTGGTTCAGGCAGCTATCATTTTATTTCGAATAACGGAAAATAATGATTCTACACCGGGCGTCGAAGGGTCTAAGGTATTAGCTGCAAGGTAAGTAAGAACTTATCCGGATAGATCATCTGCGAAATATTGCCTGGAAGCCATTAGAAGATAAATAATTTAAAAATAGAAAAAGAAAAAATAGAAGAAGAATTGCTGCTGCAATATATCACCTTCTTCTAAACAATCCATCTAAAAAATAAAGTTATGAAAATGAAAAAATTAAAATATTTGCTAATATTATTATTATATTTTTTCCTTCCATCAGGCATTGAAGCGCAAATAACGAATGTAAATACAGATTCCAGGAAGATAATAGGCACATACCTGTCTGCGGCTGAAGATACTGCAGCATATAACTTCATCACACCTCCAAACTCATCTAAACCCTGGGTCTATTGTTTCTGGCTTGAAGGTAACGTAACTCGAGAAGGCATCACTGCCGACTTAGAGGCAATGCAGCGCGCCGGTATCGGAGGATTGCTTTTTATGGACGGCGATATGGGAAATCCTCCAGGACCCCATCGATTTATGTCTGAATCCTGGCGTGAGATGTTCAAGTACATGGTGTCGGAAGCAAACCGGTTGGGACTGAAGATTAATCTGAACAACGATCCTGGCTGGGCAGGCAGCGGCGGACCGTGGGTGAAACCCGAACAGGCATCACAAAAGGTTGTGATCTCAGAAACCATAGTGCAGGGTCCGGTACACTTCGATGCGGAGTTGGTTCAGCCGAAAATGGCTCATGATTTCTATCGTGATATCGCCGTATTGGCTTGTCCTGAACCGGCATTGGATGCAAACGGTAAATTTTGCCGGATCGAGAATTTCAACTCTACTAAGTCTTTTTCCGGTGATCAGGATTTTGCAGGTGTAGTACCTTGGCCCCGGTCTATACCTACTAACTCTCAGTGGGCGATTATTCCTGACTCTCAATGTATTGCTTCAGCCAGGATTCAAGATTTGACAACCCGAATGGATCAGAACGGGCGACTAAGCTGGGATGTTCCGGATGGACGCTGGATAATATTGCGGATTGGACATACTGTAGCCGGTGGTACTACAAGATCTTCTCAGCCTGAAGCTACAGGTTTAGAATGCGATAAACTAAGTAAATCCGCGATTGAGGCTCATTTTTCCTCTTATGTAGAAAAATTGCTGGCAGATGTGGGGTCACTTGCCGATAAAACATTGGTTACAACCCACGTAGACAGTTGGGAAGCAGGCTCAGGGAACTGGACAGACGGTTTTCGAGAGGAATTCCACAAACGGCGCGGTTACGATTTGTTGCCATATTTGCCGGCGCTTAACGGTCTGGTTGTCAATAGCCTGGAACAGTCCGAGCGATTTCTTTGGGATTACCGCGAAACGGTTACCGAGATGCTATTGGATAATTACGCCGGACACTTAAAGGAACTTGCTCACGAGAAAAAGCTAAACCTCTCAATCGAAGCCTACGATGGAACGTGTGATGATTTACGCTATGCAGGACGTGCTGACGAACCTATGTGCGAATTTTGGCAAAGGGGATGTTATACGGGACTTCCACTAAGTGACATTGTTGAAGAGATAACGTCAGCAGCTCATGTCTACGGTCGTCCCATCATCGGCGCCGAAGCTTTTACATCATGGCATGGTGATTTCCTTGACTATCCAGCCACACTCAAACCTTTGGGTGATTGGGCGTTTTGCGCCGGAGTGAACCGTTTCTGTTACAGTGAATGGATCATGCAGCCTTCACCTAAACGTGTACCAGGTCTCTCCTTTTCTTTCGTCGGTACTGTATTCAATCGTTCGTTAACATGGTGGGAACAGTCCAAGGCATGGAATGAATATGTCTCGCGCTGCCAGAACATGCTTCGACAAGGGCAATTTGTAGCAGATATCTGTTTCGTTGCACCTGAAGGCGCTCCTTACCGTTTTGAAGCGCCAATTCCAGAATCCATTCGAGGACTGATCCCTGACAGACCTGCGTATAACTTTGACGGTTGTCCTGCGGAACTCGTACTAAACGGCATGAATGTCCAGGACGGGCGCATTGTTTTACCATCAGGGATGAGTTATTCCCTGTTAGTTTTGCCAACCTTTAACGCCAATGATAAACCGGTCATGCATTTAGAGAAAAACTACGTTTATACTGTTAGCCCCTTACTGAAAGTTAAGACAATGACTCCCAAATTGTTGAGGAAAATCAAAAAACTTGTGGAGGACGGGGCTACAGTGCTTGGGACAAGGCCTTTGAAATCTCCAAGTTTAGTTGGGTTCCCGGAATCCGATCAAGAAATAACACAGTTAGCCGATGAACTTTGGGGCAAAAATGCCGGGTATGATGGAAGCGGTGAGCACCAATTGGGCAAAGGACGTTTACTCTGGGGAACAACACCGGAGCAGGTCCTGACCAGTATGAAGCTTCCTGCAGACTTCGTATGCGATTCGTTGATCAGTGGTAAGTTGAACTATACACATCGCCGAACAGATGCCGGTATGGATATTTACTTTGTGGCAAATAAAATCGATGCCTTGACTCAGGGAACGTGCGTATTCCGCGCGGCGAAAGGAAAACCCGAATTTTGGTGGCCTCAAACAGGACGCATAGAGTCCATAGCTGTCTATGAACAGGCTCAGGGAGTTACTCGAATCCCACTGCGGTTAAATCCTTATGAATCTGTATTTGTAGTATTTCCTGCTGAACAAACGACTTTTGATCCAGTGATCTCGGTAACCCGGGATGGACAAAGTGTTTTGTATTCAAAGCCGTTTTCTATAAAAATTGGAGTGCATAAAGCTGTGTATGGTGTGTTGGGGGATTCTTTAAAAACGCGGGATGTAACAGCCAAGGTTCAAGAGATCGTTGATAATGGTGAAGTTAAATTCCCAACCAATAGATTATGCGAAGGCGATGACCCAGCACCTTCAGAGCAGAAAAAACTTCAAGTTGAGTACACGCTAGACGGTAACCCTCACAATGTGACTGTTCTGGACGGCGAGAATGTGAGTTTCAAAGATTTCGACATTCCACAAACAACGGTTCAGATACAAAGAACTGTAAAAGGAGATTTAATGCTTGAAGCCTGGCAGAACGGGCAATATGAGCTCAGAACCGCCTCAGGCAGAGAATTGAAATGTACTGTTAAATCGCTGATAAAACCAATGGAATTAACAGGTACCTGGGATTTGAGTTTTCCGCCGAATTGGGGTGCACCTGCTCATATTATGTTAAATAAACTAATCCCATGGAACGAATGCCCGAATATCGATATAAAATATTTTTCAGGCACAGCTACATATACCAAGAAATTTAATCTTCCGGCAAATCCGACAGGGAAAAACAAAAGGTTATATCTTGATCTTGGAAAAGTCAAGGTTATGGCAGAAGTAATAATAAACGGACACGATCTCGGCAATCTGTGGACGCCGCCTTTCTGTATAGATATAACGGATGCTGTGAAACCGGGCGCTAACATGTTAGAAATAAAAGTTGTCAACCTTTGGGTGAACCGCTTGATTGGAGATGAGCAAATTCCGGAAGGTATTGTGCGTAAACCGGACGGTATGTTAAAAGCCTGGCCGTCGTGGGTTGCAGAAGACAAGCCTAATCCGACAGGGCGGTTTACTTTTGAAAGCTGGCAGTCATGGAAAAAAAATGATTCGCTTTTGGAATCCGGGCTGATCGGGCCGGTGACGCTTCGAGCCTCGCAAAAGATCGAATTGCGCTGAAATTTAGAGCACAACTTGATTATTTATAAGTCCTTTTTTAGGAATAAATATTTTTATAAAAATTAATCTTAAAAACTGGTTGAATAATTCTTTTAATCCTAAAGTTGACTTTGAAATCAAGGTCATACAAGGCAGTTTATTTGGTTAAAAGGGTTCCTTTTACCGTCAAACAACTATCTGTCCAATACGACATGTTTTGTTGTTTATTTTACTCCAAACTGCAATGATTAAAATCGGGAATATATTATGCTAAGTTATCAGGGAACCTTAACTCGACGGGATTTTTTAAAAACATCTGCGTTGTTATCGGGTATTTTGACTCTGCCCGGTACCGAACGCATATTGGCTGAAACTGATCCAGTCCGCAGACCGAATATCCTATTCATTATTTGCGATCAGTACAGAGCAGATGCCATTGAAGCTTTAGGCAACTATCATCTCAAGACTTCCAATATCGATCGGCTTGTCCACCGGGGGGTAAATTTCAGCAAAGCCTATGAGCCCACTCCCGAATGCATCCCCTCGCGCTACACTATGATAACAGGATGTGATGCACCGCTAACCGGTTTCTACAATAATGATTTGACTCCAAAACTCATTTCCGGACAATCCGTGGAAATGGAGCAGCGCTGCGGAGATTATCTCGCCCGGGTCATTATAAAATTAAAAAAATGAATAATTTTCTGAATGTTATCAAATAAGCCATATTACATGGTCGAAAGGAAAGGAATATTATGAATTATTTTACGTTACTGATTTTTTTCTTTACAAGTTTTTTGGGGTTTGCACAGGCGCCCCAATTACAAAAACCGGTTTCAAAATCAGTTTCATTTCCTATTATGACATGGTACGGACTAACAGCTGAGCAACTCGATATCTCTCATTTTAAAGAATTAGCAAATGCGGGATTTAATGTTAATTTTTCGGATTTGGGAACGTATGAACTAAATAAAAAAGCATTAAACCTGGCTCAGAAGGTCGGTATTAAACTGCTCATTGGCGATAATCGGATACAACCCGGTAAACCCGTTGATAAAGCGGCGTTGGAAAAATTAGATCAGGTTGTACAGGATTACAAAGACTTTCCGGCACTATTGGGATATTTTATAGTGGATGAGCCTAATTCTGCTGTTTTTGAAAATATAGCAGCGATAAAAAAACATATTTCTCTTCGGGATTCATCTCACATAGTGTATGCGAATCTTCTTCCTGATTACGCTTCTGATAAACAATTAGGGGCAAAAACTTATCAGGAATATGTTGATAATTATATACATGTATTCCAGCCCCAGTTCCTTTCGTATGACTATTATCCTTTTTTAAATACTGGTTTTAGGGACACATACTTTCAGAATATAGAAATCATTCGTGAGTCAGCGCTTAAGGCGGGGATTCCTTTCTGGTCGTTTACTATGAGTTGTCAGATCTATCCTCCATATCCACGACCAAAAGAATCATGGATTAGATTGCAATTATATACCGATCTTGCTTATGGTTCAAAGGGTCTTCAGTATTTTACGTATGCGCTGCCGCATTCTAATACGGAGGATTTTAATACAGCTATATTAAATGCTAATGGGAAACCGACATATTTATATAACATAGCCAAGCGAGTGAATTCAGAAATTCATTCTCTCGAAAACAGTCTCAAACAACTAAATTCAATTGGAGTATATCATACAGAACCATTGCCGAAAGGGACAAAACTATTACCAGAGGATTTTTATATAAAAAATATTACAGGCGGGTCAATGGTGGTTGGGTATTTTACAGATAAATCCGGATATCCATATTTGCTTCTTGTCAATCGGAATTATGAAAAGAAAGTGAACTTTACACTCTCAGTTTCTGAAAAGGTAAAAGGTTTTAAGGAGGTATCAAAATCTGCGAAAAAAGCTCAGACAGTTTTTAAAGCGAAAAAAGGAGAAATAAAATTACAATTCAATGAGGGAGACGGAAAGTTATTCCGTATACTTTAAAAGAAATTATTAAGAGAAAAATTTAAAGTGGAAATAACTAAAACATTTTGTCATGTTTGCGAAGTATGATTATAGATTTGAATTAAAATATAAATCGTATCATCACGTGCAGCGGCTCAAGTAGTGATAATGCAGTGACAAGGGTATTTAAAGGTTTTTATTCAAAAATTTTAAATCATTGAATTTATACCGCAGTAAGGCGGAATAATTTCTCCGGCTCTAATTTTTTCCACTTCTAACTAACATTTTTATATGAATATGCTATGATAAAAAATTCTAATATTAGAAATCTAAATGTATTTATTAATATAATTGGTTTCTTGTTATTTATAAGTATATCTGCACCTAAACTTAAAGCGCAACAATTGGAATATAAGGTTGGATTTTTAGGTGTACCCGATAATCCTGAAGTGGAATGGAATGATGAGAATATGCAGCTAATGAAAGATCTCGGCTTCAATACAATTCAGTTAAATATAGCATGGGGATCAAGACCAAATGACGAGCCACTTAATCTGGAAGATGTAGTTCAAGTACCGGGACAATTCGAATTGGCTATGGATAAAGAACTAATTAAAACACTTCACTCACCCATGAGCATTGAAAATCGCAGTGAAAAAATAAAACAACGAATAGCCGTGTGTGAAAAGAATAAATTTCATACAATATTTCAGTTCGGAGCTCCATTTGCGGGTCATCCGCGACAAGAAAAAGAACCGCTTCCTCAATGTATATCGGATTCAGTTACTATTGATCGATATAAAACCTTAATAAAAGAATTTTACAAAAAGTTTCCTGGTGTTAATGATCTTATGATGTATACATATGATCAGGATGCGTGGCTGGGAAGCGAATTTGGACCATGCCCGCAATGTCATGGGATACCTGTTGCCATAAGGGCAGCTAAGTTTGTTAATACTCTTGCGCAAACATGGAAGCAGCTTAATCCGAATGGTATTTTATGGTGGGAACCCTGGGAATTATCGGCGGGTGAAGTTTATAGCGCTGTCCATTTGCTTGACCCGACATGTGTCGGATTAACTATTCATTCTAATATTGCCGAAGTTCAAATTGCTTTCCCTGCAGGCAGATGGTTTAAAAATGTTCTTTACTTAGCAAAAACGAAAAATATTCCTGTAATTGCAGAATTGTGGACAGGCTGCCCGACAGAAGAAATGGAACCGTATACTCATATTCCTACTCCCATGCTGACTCTTCAAGAATTAAGAGCAGTGTATAATGCCGGTGTTTTAAAAGGTATTAAAGAGTATTACGGAAATGTTCCTAATGAAGAGGATCCCAATCTGAGGATGACAGGAATATTTTTTCATAATCCTGAGGTAAGTGATAGCGCTGCCATGAATGAACTTACAAAATCTTATCTTAAGGCTGCTGAAGGCGTTTCTAAATATTGGAAACTTTCTTCAGAAGCAGTTGCGTTCTATCCATGGGATGTAACATGGCTGGCACGCGAAGCGGGTAGAAGTAATCCTGAACATTTAATGACGGCAGCGACTTTAAAAGGTGCAAGCTGGGAGACTCCCGACTGGCAATCCTCGCGCAAAACATATTTCATGAGAACCGATGAAGCTGACGACCCGAATTTCTGGATGCGTGAAGATATGCAATTACGATTTGAACAATCTGCATCTTTAATGACTCAGGCTATAAACATTGCAGATTCTGTAAAAGAATTTGTTCCGCAAATATTAAGATCAGAATTTGACAAAAGCATTGACGAATTAAAAGAATTAAATAGACGGGTTTTAGCGTATGCCTATCACCTTAGAGAAACCAACCTGGCAAACGACATAAGGAGTTCCATCAAATTGAAGATGCCTGAAAAACAGAGACTTGATAACATTACGGAGCTAAGAAAAATTCTTCTCAAAGACCAGGAAAATGAAGGGACGAATGAACCTATTGCTTCTGCAATAAAAATGCTTGATAATAATTTGAATAAATTTTTTAAAACTTATTTCCTTCCTTCCAAAGCAACTAATTTGAGAGATCAATGGAGTATCACTTCAAAATAAATTTCATAAGTAAAATGAATGAATAATATTTGAAAATGATATTAACTATAAATGAACCGTAGAATCGGATTAATACTAAATATTTAAGCAATATAATAAATGAATATCCCGTTTATAATGAAAGTGATTACCATATTGATTGGAGAGTTATGCGAATAATATCTAGCACTAAGAATTTACATGTATTTCCCTATGCAATTAGTTTATTTTTATTAATAAGCCTGTTTGCGGACAATCTTAAAGCACAACAAATGGAATATAAGGTCGGATTTTTAGGCGTACCCGATAATCCTGAAGTGGAATGGAATGATGAGAATATGCAGCTAATGAAAGATCTCGGCTTCAATACAATTCAGTTAAATATAGCATGGGGATCAAGACCAAATGACGAGCCACTTAATCTGGAAGATGTAGTTCAAGTACCGGGACAATTCGAATTGGCTATGGATAAAGAACTAATTAAAACACTTCACTCACCCATGAGCATTGAAAATCGCAGTGAAAAAATAAAACAACGAATAGCCGTGTGTGAAAAGAATAAATTTCATACAATATTTCAGTTCGGGGCTCCATTTCAGGGTTATCCGCTAAAAATAGAAGAGCCATTGACTCAATGTACATTGGATACAACTACTATTAACCGGTACAAAACTTTAATAAAAGAATTTTACAAAAAGTTTCCGGGTGTAGATGATCTGATGATGTACACATATGATCAGGATGCGTGGCTGGGAAGTGAATCCGGCGCATGCCCGCAATGTCATGGAATACCTGTTTCAATTAGGGCAGCTAATTTTGTAAATATACTTGCGCGAACATGGAGGCAGCTTAATCCGAAAGGCATTTTATGGTGGGAACCCTGGGAATTATCGGCGGGTGAAGTTTATAGTGCAATTAAATTGCTTGACCCGATATGTGTCGGATTAACTATTCATTCTAATATTGCGGAAGTTCAAATTGCTTTTCCGGCATGCAGATGGTTTAAAAATGTTCTTTACTTAGCAAAAACGAGAAATATTCCCGTAATAGCCGAAGTGTGGACCGGCTGCCCGACAGAAGAAATGGAACCATATACTCATATTCCTACTCCGTTGCTGACACTTCAAGAACTAAGAGCAGTGTATAATTCCGGAGATTTAAGGGGCATTAAAGAATATTACGGAAATGTTCCTAATGAAGAGGATCCTAATCTAAGGATGACGGGATTATTTTTTAATAATCCGGAGATAAGCGACAGCACTGCCATGAATGAACTTACAAGACCATATCTTAATTCTTCTGAAGGAGTTAAAAAATTCTGGATACTTTCTTCAGAAGCTGTTGCATTTTATCCATGGGATGTAACATGGCTGGCGCGCGAAGTCGGCAGAAGCAATCCTGAACATTTAATGACAGCAGCAACTTTAAAGGGCGCATGTCCGGAGACTCCCGACTGGCAATCCTCGCGCAAAACATATTTCATGAGAACCGATGAAGCTGACGACCCGAATTTCTGGATGCGTGAAGATATGCAATTACGATTTGAACAATCTGCATCTTTAATGACTCAGGCTATAAACGCGGCAGATTCTGTAAAAGAATATGTCCCGCAAAATTTAACATCAGAATTTGACAAAAGCGTTGATGAATTAAAAGAATTCAGGAGAAGGGTTTTGGCATATAGTTATCATCTTAGAGAAACTAACCTGGCAAACGACATCAGAAGTTCTATCGAATTGAAAATGCCTCAGGATCAGCGGCAGGAAAACATAACGGAATTAAGAAAAATCCTTATCAAAGACCAGGAGAATGAAGCGACATATGAGCCAATTGCTTCCGCAATAAAACTGCTTGATGATAATTTAAATGAATTTTTAAAGACCTATTTCCTTCCATCTAATGCAACTAATTTGAGAGATCAATGGAGTATTACTTCCAAATAAGTTTCAGGAGTAAATAGAAAATATTGAATAATATTTTCAGATGATGTTAAATAATATTTACTATTTAAATCAAATTATATTTTCAACTTTCCGGCTTTATTCAAATTTTCCGGTTATTTCCAGACAGCCAATTATTACATAAAATTATTTAAATAAATTTAATACGGTGATGTATTTATGAATAATAAAATTAAATTGTGCTATTATCTTATCCTGGCATTATTCATATTCCCATTAATTATTGAGGCACAAACTTGGAATGTGAACCCCGATTACTGGACGGCGACAGATGCTTTAGGCAGAACGACCCCATCCGGAAATACTGCAGGTAAACCAAGAAGCGGGAAATACGTGGGAATATTTTATTGGACATGGCGTACGGACATTCAAAACAAAATGAAGGTTCTGAATATCTCACAAGTTTTACGACAATTTCCGGAAGAGGCTGGCGATTTTAGTGGTCCTATATGGAATACTCAGAGTTGTGGCTGGTGGGATGAGCCTTTGTTTGGTTATTATAGATCCTCTGATGACTGGGTATTACGAAAACACGCTCAAATGCTTGCTAATGCCGGAGTCGATGTCGTCTTTTTTGATTGTACAAACAGTACATGGACATGGAAATCATCTTATATGGAGTTGTTAAAAGTATGGGAACAGGCTAGAAAAGACGGTGTAAAGACTCCGCAAATTGCTTTTATACTTCATTTTGAAGCTTGTAAAGAGTCATTGTCGGAAATTGAAGAACTTTATTACGATTTATACCAGCCGGGGTTATACAAAGATTTATGGTTTAAGTTGGATAGAAAACCTTTGATAATGGCTTATCCGGAAATGCTTTTCGATGTACTGAATGATCCGAAAGAAACTCAATTGAAAGGTGAGATCAGAAATTTTTTTACTTTCCGACCTGGCCAGCCGGATTATGTTGATGGTCCTTCGCGAAAAGACCAGTGGGGATGGTTGGAAGTTTATCCGCAGCACGGATATGGTAAAAAAGACGGAGGTGGTTATGAAGAAATGCCCGTAGGAGTAGCTCAAAATACTAATGATGCCAGCGGCGGGCATTGGTACGCTTTTAGTGCGCCGGGAACCTTTGGACGCAGTTACACAAAAGCTAAAGGACAAGATAAGAGTTCCGATGCATATTTTTATGGTCACAATATTCAAGAACAATGGAGCCGTGCATTTCAACTGGATCCTGATCTTGTTTTTGTTACCGGATGGAATGAATGGAACGTAGGACGTTATACTGGAGTATATCCCAATATGCCGCCAATAAAACCGTTTGGGTTTGTAGACGAATATAACTGGGAAAAGAGCCGGGATATAGAACCGGTAAAATCATGGGGAGATAACGGGGATAATTATTATATACAACTGGTCAGTAATGTACGTAAGTTCAAGGGCATGCAAG
>CAZUCY010000099.1:0-14031 GCA_964618785.1 uncultured Ignavibacteriaceae bacterium
TAGTTCAATATTAAATATTTTTAATAAACTGACTCTTCAGCAGAAAATGGTTATAGGAGGCGCTGTCATCGCTACTATGATTTTGTTAGGAATTTTATTGTTTTTTCTTAATCAACCGGATTATACTTCTCTTTATTCAAATCTTTCTCAGGAAGATGCTTCAAAAGTAATTGATCAATTGACGTCTCAGAAAATTCCTTATGAAATAACCGAAAATGGCAAAACAATCAGGGTTCAGAAGGATAAGGTATATGAAGAACGAATTACTCTGGCGGGAAAAGGAATTCCAAGTTCTGGTGTTGTTGGATACGAAATATTCGATAAGACAACAATGGGAATGTCTGACTTTATGCAAAAATTAAATTATCAAAGAGCTTTGGAGGGAGAATTAGCTAAAAGTATAATGGAAGTGGATGAAGTTGAAGCTGCCAGAGTTCATATCGTTATGCCTCAAAAATCGGTTTTTAAAGATGAGCAAAAACTTCCGACCGCTGCAGTTGTATTAAAGTTAAAAAATAGTGATGCAATTTCAAGAAATAATATTGCTGCAATTGTCAACTTGGTATCAAGCAGTGTTGAAGGACTGTTGCCCGGTAAGGTTACATTAATTGATTCTAAAGGGAAGCTTCTTTCAAAAGACGATGATAACGACCCGCTTGCCGTATCAAGTGCAAAACAATATGAAATTAAAAAATCGGTTGAAAATTATTTAGCTCAAAAGGCTCAAGGTATGCTGGATAATGTGCTTGGTTACGGGAATTCAATCACTGAAGTTAATGCTGACCTTAATTTTGATCAAGTAGAAAAAACGATTGAATCTTATGATCCCAATTCACAGGTTGCTATTAGCGAACAAAGTGTGAAATCGGAAAATAATGGCAAAAATGTAGGTGATTCTACTGCACAGGTTAGCCAGAATTCTACTACCAATTATGAAATAAATAAAACAATTGAAAAAGTCATTGCTGGTTCAGGAAATATAAAACGTTTAAGTATTGCTGTGGTAATAAATGATAAGTCAACGGAAACGAAAAAAGGAGATAAAGTAATTAATACGTCTGAACCCAGGCCTAAGGACCAGATGACTAAACTTGAGGAAATTGTGAAAAACTCCGTAGGAGTTGATCCGACAAGGAATGACCAGGTTTCTATTGTTGATATCCCGTTTGAAACTAAAGATTTAGATGAGGGAAAAATTACAGAACACGGTATGTTTGACGATATGAATAAATTGGTAAATCCATTTCTTATGATGACTGCGGTAGCAGCTTCTATATTTTTGCTTAAAGGCCTTATGAAACGACTGAAAACGGAAAAAATAATTATCGGGACTTATAACAATCCCGAATTAGCAATTAACAGCTTTTCTCCTCCCGAATTATCTGGGGCTGCTCCCGCTGCCGTACCGCAGATAGGTCTAAAATCGAGGAAAATATTGCTGCCTATCGGGGACATTGAAGATGATATTTCCGATGAAGCTAGGAAAAAGAAAAATCAGCAAGAAAAAATTACAAATTACGTATCAAAAAATCCGGTTGATGCCGCAAAATTAATTAATGCATGGTTGCATGAGGATGAGTATTAGATTATGAATTTATCAAGAGAATCAAAAACTATTGATATTCCTGGTGTTCAAAAAGCGGCATTGCTTTTAATAGCTCTAAATGTTGAAACTGCTGCTGAAGTATTTAAACACCTTGACGCTGCTGAAATTGAAATGATTTCTACTGAAATTTCAAAGGTGAAAAATATTCCCTCGCATACTGTTGGTGAAGTGCTGGAAGAATTTTACGGTATGGTAACGGCAAGAGAATATGTTCTGGAAGGCGGAATAGAATACGCTCAGGCTGTCCTTGAAAAATCTTTTGGAATAAGCAGGGCAGTTGAAATTATTACTAAGGTAAAAAATCTAACGACACTTCGGGGATTTGATGTACTTAAAAAAGCCGACTCTTCTCAATTAATAAGCTTTTTAAGCAAGGAACACCCGCAAACTGTTGCTCTGATCCTTTCTCATCTTCATCCTGATCAAACAGCCGCCGCTCTAAAGGAATTGGCTGACCCTTTAAGAACAGAAATTGTTTTTAGGATAGCAACTCTAGGAAAAATTTCACCTCAGACTCTAAAGCAAATTGAAAAAGTGGTGGATGATATGGCAGGCTTTAGTATGAGCCAGTCTTTAGGCAAAATAGGCGGTACAAAGAGCATTGCCTCAATATTAAATAGAACAAGCGTAAGCCTTAGCAAAGAAATATTAGCTGGTCTTGAACAAAAAGATGCCGATGTTGCCGGTGAAATAAAAAGATTAATGTTCCTATTTGATGATATAGTAAACATTCAAGATAAAGATATTCAAAAAATACTTAGAGAAGTCGACAGAAAAGATCTTGCGTTATCACTCAAAATTGCCGATGAAAAATTAAAACAAAAAATATTTGCAAACATGTCTGAAAGAGCTTCTGATCTTTTAAAAGAAGAACTTCAGTATATGGGTATGGTAAAATTAAAAGAAGTTGAAGGTGCTCAGGCAAAAATAATTGATCTTGTTAAAGCTCTTGAAGAAAGCGGTGAAATTGCACTTAATATGAGAGGTGGGGCTGACGAAGTTTATGTCTAGCGTTATTAAAGTAAATGTAAAGTCCAAGAAACTTAATGTCTCGATGAAAAATCCAGTAGAAAATCCTGGTATTGAAACAGAAAAGGAAGAGATATTTTTTCAGAAACAACTACAGCAGTATTATGAAAAAGGTTATAACGATGGTCAGAAATCTACATTTGAAAAATTCGAAAAAGAATATAATGACAAACTGGCAATGAAATATAAAAATATTTCCGAACTTATCTCAGAATTTGACAAAACGATTGCGGAATATGATAGATCATTCGAAAAAATTATTATTAATATAGCACTTATAATAGCGGAAAAAATTGTCCAGAGAGAAATTTTACAGGAGCCTATAATTGATGCCGTATTAAAAGAATCTTTAAAAAGGGTCATCGGCTCAAACAAAATAATTGTAAAGCTTCATCCCAGCGACCTTGAAATAATTAATCAGGATAGCGGGAATCTTTTCATTGACGATTCATTCTCAAAAATTAAATTTGATAGCGATGAAAGAATTGAACGCGGGGGATGCTTTATTGAGACAGAGATTGGAAATGTTGATGCTAGAATATCATCCCAATTTAATGAGATGAAAAAGCAATTTGAATCCACAATAATTAATGTTTTTTAGAATAATGGGTATTGATTATAAAATAACGGAGAAGTACAAGAGAATAGTTAAAAAACTTGATACTATAAAAATAAACGGAAAGGTTACAGACGTAATCGGACTAATTATCGTGTCTTTAGGCCCAAATGTTTCTCTTGGCGAAATATGTATTGTAATAAATAAGTTTGGAATAGAAGTATGCAAAACCGAAATTGTGGGATTTAAGGAAGGGAAAGTCCTTTCTATTGCTCTTGGCGAAGTTCATAATATTTCCCCTTCATGTGAAATAATTGCTTCCGGTAGAAACTTTACGATTGGAGTGGGACCTGAATTACTTGGAAGAGTAATTGACGGGTTTGGTAATCCCATTGATGGGAAAGGTGAAATTGTATGTCCTTCTTATGTTACTGTTTATAACGAACCTCCGAATCCGTTAGAAAGAAAACGAATTGAACTGCCACTTCAGACAGGTGTAAGAGCTATTGACGGACTCCTCACAGTTGGTAAAGGACAAAGAATTGGGATTTTTGCCGGCAGCGGAGTCGGCAAAAGCGTGACTCTTGGCATGATTGCCCGAAATACAAATGCAGACGTAAACGTCATAACGCTTATTGGTGAACGTGGAAGAGAGGTTAGGGAATTTATTGAAAAAGATCTGGGTCCCGAGGGTTTAAAAAGGTCAGTGGTAATAGTTGCAACAAGTGATAAATCTGCCTTGCTAAGAATGAAAGGAGCTTTTATAGGCATCACAATTGCCGAGTACTTCAGAGATACAGGTAAAGATGTCGTTCTTATGATGGATTCAATAACACGATTTGCCATGGCACAAAGAGAAATTGGTTTATCAATTGGTGAACCTCCGACAACTAAAGGATATACTCCATCCGTTTTTTCAATATTGCCGAAATTACTTGAGAGAGCCGGATGTTCTGAGAAAGGTTCAATTACAGGTTTTTATACGGTATTGGTTGACGGTGATGATATGACTGAACCCATTGCAGATGCCACCAGGTCCATTTTAGACGGACATATTGTCCTTTCCCGTAAGCTTGCTAACAGAGGTCAGTTTCCCGCTGTAGACACCCTGCAAAGCGTCAGTCGTGTTATGCCGGATGTTGTCAGCGCCGATCATAAAGCAAGGGCTGTCGTTTTTAATGAAATTTTAGCTACTTATAATGAAGCTGAAGATTTAATTAATATTGGCGCTTATGTCAAGGGAAGTAATCCCCAAATTGATCATGCTTTAATAAAAATAAAATTCCTCAGAAATTTCCTTCGTCAGGATATGAAAGAAAAAGCAATATTCCATGAAACAATAGACAAATTGAATGAAATTATTGAAAAGCCTTTAGGGTAATCTATGTCAAAATTCATTTATAAATTTCGTTCAATACAAAAAGTGAAGGAATCTCTTCAGAAAAAAGTTCAGAAGGAAATCGCATTAATTGATCTTGAAATAGAAAAATTAGAAAATGAACTTATCAACATTTCTAATGAAGTAACTCAAAGTAAAAAAAAATGTCTGAAAAAAGATGTATTTGTTGGAGAAATAAAATTTAGAAAAAATTATGAGTTGTGCCTTGAAAGAGAAAAAATTATGATCGGAGAGAAAATTGAAAAATTAAATAAAAAGAAAAAAGTCAAACTTGCGGAGCTTTTTCAAAAAAGAAAAGAGCATAAAATATTTGACTCACTTGAAGACGTACACTTTGAAAATTTTAGAAAAGAAGAAAATCGTTTGGAATCGAAATTTATAGATGAATTAGCGACCCAAAAATTTGTTAGGCAATCAAAGTGAAAAATAAAATTATATATGTATTCCTTTTTTTAGTGGCTTTTGTATTTACTACCGGTGCTGTTGTCTTTTTAAATTCAATATACGCAAATATATTCCATTTTGATTTTGGACAAGTTACGGCTTCTGATACCACTAATGTCAAAGACTTCGCTAATACTATGAATGTTTCGTTCGCCGGGAATAATTCCGATTCATTAAAAGCTTTAAACCAAAATAAATATCAAGATTCTCTTCAAGTAATTAATTCTCAAGATTCTTCTTCTGCAGATACCTTAAAACATCTGCAAAATGTAATAAAACCAACTGAAATTCGGACTTCTTCTAATAAATCACAGGATGACAGCCAATTTCCGATAGAAAATACAAAAATACAAGCAGATAGTAGTTATATAGTCTGGATGAAGCAGACAGCAAAATTATACGAATCTATGGATTCTAAGAAAGCAGCTAAAATAATTCAGAGTTATTCCGATAATATAGCACGAGATATAATTTATTCTATGAAGCAAAAAAAAGCTGCGGAAATTTTATCGGAATTAAATCCTATTACGGCAAATAGAATTACAATGGCTAAATCAAATGCATTTTAATCCACTATTCATTCATTCTATGGATCAAACGAGTGCTTTAAATTCGATTAAGCAATCCAAATTAAATAGTTCCACTTATTTATTTTCTAATATTATTAAAGTAATAAATAAAAATACTTTAGATGAATCTTCCCTCAATTCAAGTGCTGAAAGTTTCTCTTCGTCTGTTGTAGATGAAGATAACCCCGATTCTTCTGAATCTTTGGAGCAGTTAATTGCTTTGGCTCAAAATAAGTCAAATACTGATGATACAGGCATTTCATTGAATAATTTGTTAATTCCTTCAAATTCCAATCAGGTTATAGATTCTAAACAAGTTGATAATAGCTGTAAAAAAAGTTCAGCATCTTATAATCTCACCTCCGCTTTATCAGATTCAGATCCGGAAAAACTTTTTCAAACCATAGCCGCATCTTTATTACAACTCAATATTTTATCGGGTTCAATAAAACAGGTCCAATCTGTTAATTACAGTTCAGGTTCAATAAATCAAAATAATAATGATTTAAATAAATCTTTAGACAGTTCTGATCATTCCGGTAGTACTATTACTGATTTGGTTATTAACCTATCTGAGGACTCAAATTCAACAGAAACTTCAAAAACCGGCTCTTCTAATCAGTCAGGTGTGTTAAATTTTTTTTATAAAACCATCTCATCGATTGCAGCTAATTCCACTAATAATGTTTCTCCAGAAAATGCTGAAAATAAATTGCCGGATAGTTATAAAACCAATTCTGCAAATCAGGAAGTTTCAACAGAGGCTAAACAATTAGCAGCTTCATTAATTAATCTTTATCAAAATAATAATCGTTTAGTAATAAATGTCAATTCCGGCGATGACAATATAAAAATTGAAATTTCGGGTAATATAGCAAATTTGCCTCACTCCAATAAAGTCGGTCAAGATGATATTATTAATGCTCAAAATCAAAAAGATAACTCAATTAATACCAATCAGCAATCCGTTCCTGAAAAGACTAAAAACCAAAGAATAGAGAATATTCTCGATAATGGTGCTGTAATTACTGACGAAACAGTTAGAAAAGCTCAGAATAGTATCATCCCCAATACTGACGAAATGCTAAAACTTCCCATTGTAAATTTACAAACTAGTATTAATATTATCGCTGATAATATTACCATCCCATCATATCAAAATAATAATATCAGCCCCGCAAGCAAATCCGGTACTACTGATACAGCCAGTTTAAAAGGCGAAAATAAAGAAATTGTAACGGTTAGTTCTAAAATAAATACAAACCCACAAGGTGCCAATATTAAATCTACAGATGGCACAAAAACACAATTTAAAAAAAGTGGCATAGACAATCTAAAAATTTCAAATAATAGTGAAGCAATTAATAAGATTACAGGACAAGGAATTGAAATAAAAACCTCGGATTATAGCAAAACCGAAACTACAATTAAAAACTACGCAAGAATTTCTGATAATAATGAGGCAAGAATTTCTAACAACATAGAAACTAAAGTCCTGGATAATAATGAGGTTAAATATTCTGAGAATCAAACAGGTGAAAACACAGAAGTAAAAGTAAGTCCTGCGACTATAGCAAATGATTCTGATAAAAGTACTTTTAATATATCCATGAAAACTAATTATCATATCTTAAATACAACAAACGAATCGGAACAAAAGTTCGATACTCAAAATACTGCGGGTTCAACAGTGCAAAATTTTAACACCACTGCAAAAGAAGTCAAAAAAGAATTTTCAGCTAATGATACCCAAAAAACTAATCAAATTAATCAAGCCGATGTCATAAATTGTAAGTCTAATGATTCTTCACGAGAATTTTTGGATGATTCAACTTCTGTTGGAAACAACAATCCTCAGCGAGTTTTACAGGTACTAAATAACAATCAAGGAAATTCTTCTTATAATCAGCTGCAAAAAAAACCTTCTGATGATAATAAAAATTCAGATATTAAAACAGTTGAACAAATAGCAAACAATTTTTCGATAAAGACAACTGATTCCGTAAAAGAAAAATTTTTGAATCAAACATCGCCAACAGATTCGGCTGCAAAAACCATAAAAATTACTCAAATAACAAAAGAAATTTCCACTTTAATTCAACAAAACAATTCAAAAAGTGTTGTATTGCAGCTAAAACCTGAAAGTCTCGGGAAAATTAAGGTTACATTAAATGTAAATGACAATTCTGTAAATGCAAGAGTTGAAGTTGATACGGAAGCAGTCAGACAAATAGTTCAAAATAGTACAACAGAACTCAGACAATCTCTTAGTTCAAATGGAATGCAATTAAGTTCGTTATCAGTTAATGTTTCAAGTGATGAGCAAAAACCTAATCAATTGCATGCGCAAAAGAAAAAATCGGGCTACCATACAACCGAAAAGAGAATTGAAGATAATCCAAGTTTTGCAACTTTAAAGAGTATGGGCTATAATACTTATGAATATTTAATTTAGTAGGAGAAATCAAAATGTCAACAGTGACCGATGCAACAAATAGTACTATAAGTGCAGCTTCTACAAGTGCAGCTTCTACAGGCAATTCTGACCCTACAGTCAACGAAAATGATTTTTTACAATTACTTATAGCTCAGATGAAGAATCAGGATCCTCTTGATCCAATGGATGGAACCCAATATGTAGCAGAATTAGCCCAATTTAGCTCTTTAGAGCAACTGCAAGACTTAAATACTAACATGACTACAAGTATTAATGCTAATTATACTTTAACTCAGTCAATTGACAATACTTTAGCTGCAAATTTGATAGGTCAGCAAGTCAAAGTTACGGCAAGTGGTGTTACATATAGTGGACAGAGTTCAACAGAAATTGGATATACTTTGCCAAGTACCGCATCAAATGTTACTTTAACTATTACCAATAGCGCGGGAGTTCCGGTTAGAACTATGACCGGATTACAGACTTCATCCGGTGACAATCAACTTTCCTGGGATTTTACCGATAATAATGGAAGTACCTTACCGGAAGGTACATATTCATTTTCTGTTGCTGCAACTGATTCAAGCGGAAACAGCTTATCACCCACTTTATTTGAGGTCGGTACAATTGATGCGGTTAATTATACAAGCTCAGGTACAACTTTTACAATTAACGGTTCTGACTATAACCTATCGAATGTTCTTGAAATTCTTGGTAATTCTTCAAGTGGAGGTAACTAATGGCTGAAATAAATGGAATTAGTGTTCCGTTTATTCCGATTACGCAGAGCGGAGAACCTACTAGCAGTAAGGTTCAGTCCGGCGAAAACAGTTTTAATTCAATTTTTCAGCAGGAATTGGAAAAAATTAAATTTTCCAGCCATGCGTTAAAAAGATTGGAAAACAGGAACATTCAGTTAAATGAAACAGATATAAATAAAATTCAGGACGCAGTTTCAAAAGCAGAACAGAAGGGTTCTAAAGACTCACTGGTTATGGTTAATGATACTGCTTTTATAGTAAATATACCCAACCGGACCGTAGTAACGGCTATGCCGGTTAATGATAGTAATGAAAATGTCTTTACAAATATAGACAGTGTAGTTTTTGTTTAAATAACTTTAATTAAATAATCAGAGCGGGACCTTTTTGGACGCTCTGGGTTCGGCTGACTGACTGATGTCGAATCATCTTTCTATAAATCCATGGAGGTTAAAAATGGCACTTCTTAATTCGCTCTTTTCCGGTGTATCAGGTTTACAGAACTTACAAACTATGATGGACGTTATTGGCGATAATATTTCCAACATCGATACCATCGGGTATAAAAGTTCCAGGGTCACATTTAGTGATACTTTTAATGATCTTATTAAGTCTGGTACTAATCCTACTTCTACTACCGGCGGTACAGACAGTTTCCAGATAGGTCTTGGAATGAAAATAAATTCTATAGATAAAAACTGGACTCAGGGTACTTTTGAAACTACAGGCATAACAACTGATTTAGCTCTTCAAGGCAGCGGCATGTTTTTACTTAAGAGCAATGGGGAAACTTATTATTCTCGTGCAGGAGCTTTTACATTTGATTCCGACGGTAAATTAGTAGATTCAAGCGGTGACGTCGTACAAGGCAAGGTCGCAAACGGTGCTGGTGAAATTTCATCCGGCTCTGCAATTCAAGATATTCAAATTAATCAAAGTATGAAGTTGCCTGCAGTAGCTTCCTCAACTGTTGCCTGGAGCGGTAATTTACAAAGCAGTTCGCCAACTATTCAGTCAACTCTTGTTGCACTTAACGGTAATTTGGACTCGAATACATCTTTGGCTAGCTCACAGACTTTTCCAGGAGCCGCATACAATGCGGCTGATCCGACGACTTACCAGCAGTCCACTATATATGGTAAAGATGGTACTACTGCATATACACTTAGAACCTGGTATACATCGGATGCTTCTGGAAATTGGACGGCTAACTATGACGTTTATGATTCAACTAATACTAAAGAAATATTGAGTGGACCGGGTTCCCAGTCATTGACATTTGATAGTACTTCCGGTGATTGCACAACAGGTCAAACTAATGTTACTGATTCTACAGGAAATTTAAATTTTAATTTGAATTTTGCATCTTTGACAAAACAACTTGCAAATACTCAAACTGAAAATGTGATTAATAGTGGAGAAACGGAAGCCCCAGTCACTGCAGCGGAAACAATTTATGATTCGCTTGGCAATGCTCATACTTTAACTTTAACGTTTGATCATCTTAATGATGGTACATGGAAGTGGGCGGCATCTATACCCACGGCAGATGGGACGTTAGCTTCTCCCTCAGACGGTGAAATTTCTTTTGATTCAAGCGGTTCTATTTTAAATATATATAATGGAACCAATCCGCCCAATCTGATAACTACAACACCACCCATGCCTACAATTAATTTTACTCCTGCAAATGGTGCAAAAATTCAACCAATAAAATTAAATTTTGGACAGGGAACTTCTGGTATAACACAAACATCTCTGTCATCTCAAGTTGCGGCAACATCACAAGATGGTTCTGCTGCTGCTTCTCTTTCAAATATGAATATTGATCAATATGGCAATATTGTTGGCATATTCTCAAATGGTAATTCGGAAACCTTAGCGCAAATAATGGTTGCAACATTTTCAAATACAGGAGGGTTGACAAGTGTAGGTAACAACTTGTATTCAAATTCTGCAAATTCAGGTGATCCTATTGTATCTGCCCCTGGTGGAAATTCCGGTACTACTATTCAATCAGGCGCTTTAGAACAATCAAATGTCGATCTTTCACAAGAATTCTCCAATATGATTGTTTCCCAAAGAGGTTTTGAGGCAAATTCTAAGGTAATACAAACGGCAGATGAAATGCTACAGACCATTACAAGTTTAATTAGATAATTCTCAAGGGTAATCACTCTTAAGTGGGAGTACCGTAAATTCGGTACTCCTTTTTCTTATTGCCTCAAGTTACGAACAATAAATCCTTCTAAATTTAACCAAGTGTAGAATAATAACCACAATAGAAACAGATTTCTTATAGTTTTTCTCAAATCTTTTATCTGAAAAGCTGGCATATCAATTGTGAAATAGTATGAAAAACTTATAAAATAATATGCCAGAACAAGAAGAGATATTAGAAGCAAAAAAAACAGGGGAATTAGACCCCGGTTCAAAAAAACCACCTTTCAGCTCAAAAGTACTTTTATTTGGAATACCGATTTTCATCCTGCAATTGGTTGTGGTTTATTTTGTAACAGCAAATATACTGATGAAAAAGTTTGAAAATCGGGATATTTCATCATCTAATCAAAGTATAAAAGTAGATTCTGTAGTTCAAAATTCAGGCAGCCAGGCCATAGAACTTGGAAAGAATATTTATCCGATCGATGATATCGTTATCAATCCTGCCGATACAGATGGTAAAAGACTGCTTCTTACATCAGTTGGCATTGATTTAAGCAAGCCTGAAATGCAAAATGAGGTGAAAACCAGGGAGGTAATGGTAAAAGACATTATCATTTCGACATTGGCTAGTAAAAGTATAAGTCAATTAGATGATATAACCTATAGGGATTCATTAAAGCACGAGATAACATTAAAAATGAAAAAGAATATACCAAGTATAATAGTCAATAATATATATTTCAGTAAATATATCATCCAATAATTATGGCAGAAGTATTATCACAAATCGAAATTGATCAACTTCTTAATAAAGTTAAAAATGGAGAAGAGCAGGCGCCAACGCAAGGCAATGAAAAGGAAGCAATTCTTTTTGATTTTCGCCTTCCTAACAGGATTTCTAAAAATCAACTTAGAACAATAAGAAATATTAATGAGAATTTTGCTGAAAGCTTTGCTTCATTTCTTGTTTCTAAGCTTCAGACAATAGTTAATATTAACGTAACTTCAATTGATCAGATTTATTATTCGGAATATATTCTTTCCGTCTCAAATCCTGCATGTCTTTATACTTTTGAAATAAAAAATACAGATATTAAAGGGATTTTGGAGCTGAACCTCGATTTTGCCTTAATGCTGGTTGACAGGCTCTTAGGAGGCAACGGCAATGGCACTAAACAGTCAAATGTAATTACACCGATTGAACAAAAAGTAATTTCAGTCATGGCTGAAAGAATCATGCTTGATTTGAGAAAATCCTGGCAAATTGTGGATGATATGGAATTTAAAATCGAAAGATTTGAATCAGATATTGATTTTGCACAAATAACATCACAAAGTGAATCTGTGTTGTTATTATCTTTCGAAATTATTATTGGTGAACAATCCTATATGATGAATCTCTGTTTTGCTACTTTTGCCTTTGATAAAATTTTAGCAAAACTTTCTACAAAGAAATTATCAACTAGTAGGGCAACCAGACGCTCTGGAATAACAACTGATGAAATTATTGCAAATAATTTATATAGGACATATCTCCCGGTTATTGTTGAATTTGGTAAAGCTAAGATATTACTTCAAAATTTAATTGATTTGGAAAAGGGTGACATCATATTACTTGAGAACTCGATTGCAGACGAACACTCCGTAAAAGTAGGCAACAAACTTCTCTTTTATGGCCGCGCAGGCGTATCAAACAAGTATAAAGCAATAAAAATTACGAGAAAAGTAGAACAAAACAATAAACCAGAATAAGGAAAAAAAATGGCAGAAAATAATAATAATAGCAACCTTTCCCCTGATGATGGAGTAGATTCAGAAAGGTCAATATTTTCCGGTTCCGAAAGAAATAGGGAGAATTCTAAGGTCCATGCTGATATTGCCGAATTTGAGGAATTTGATGATTCTAAAATTAAAGGTTCTGGTTCAAGTGAAAAATTGAATTTTCTGAAGGACCTTCAGTTAAATGTGTATATCGAACTTGGACGTACCCAAATGCAGATTAAGGAAGTTCTTGAACTTGAAAGAGGATATGTTATTGAATTGGATAAACTTGCGAGCGAGCCGGTCGATATATATGTAAACAATAAAAAAATTGCCGAAGGTGAAGTTGTAGTAATTGATAAACATTTCGGCATTAGAATTACAAACTTAAATGAGGTCAATAACCGGCTTAAAGGAGTTCTCTAATGTCTTTTATAGATATTATTAAAGCTTTTATACCTCTTATTATTATCTTATGCCTTTTATACGGTGTTTTAATAGTCATCAAAAAATATGGCTCTTCAATTAAAGGGAATAAACAAAGTGGTGTTCTTATAAAAGTCTTAAGCTCTCAAATGATAATGCCAAAGAAGTTTATTTCAATTATTAGAGTAGACGATAAACTTTTGGTATTAGGCGTTAGTGAAAGTTCAATAACTCTTTTAAAAGAACTTGAACCTTCTGAAGAGATAGAGCAAACATATGTTAATCCTAAAAAGGACAATAACTTTATTGAGCTATTAAAAAATAATTTTGGTTTGAGATGAAAAAGACCGTAACTATTGTACTTTTACTTGTTATATTTTCCGGAGTTACGTTGACTCAGGCTCAACAAGCTACATCCATTCCATTCCCTAAAATAGGTTTTAATGTCGGAACTTCAAGTAATCCAGGGGATATTTCTGTCACATTGCAGATACTTTTCTTACTGACAGTACTATCGTTGGCTCCTTCACTTATGATTATGACTACTTCATATTTGCGGATAATCATTGTTTTCCATTTTCTAAAAACCGCATTAGGAACTCCTCAAATGCCGCCGAGTCAATTAGTAGCAGGAATTGCATTATTTATGACATTTTTTATAATGGCTCCCACTTGGAGTAAGGTTAATGACCAGGCATTAAAGCCTTTAATGAATAGCCAAATTACACCTGAACAGGCTTATGATAAAGGTATACAACCGATTAGAGAATTTATGTTCCGTAATGTTAGAGATGAAGATCTTGAATTATTTATAGGACTTGCAAATTTGAACCGGCCTAACGATAGAAATGATTTACCTACTTATGTCGTTGTACCG
>CAZUCY010000100.1:0-13994 GCA_964618785.1 uncultured Ignavibacteriaceae bacterium
ACGCCTTGTAAGAACAATAGATCTTATCCTTAACCTTTCCCGCATTCAGACGGGAAATTTTGATACCCATTTTAAAGAAATTGATCTAAATAAAGACTTACTGGAAGACTTAACATATGAATTTTATTTTCGGGCAAAAGTTAAAAATATTGTACTATGCTATCAGAACAAAGCTAATAGAACAAGAATTTTTGCTGATCTTTATTCAATCGAACAAATTTTTATCAATTTAATTGATAATGCAATAAAATATACTTCCAAAGGTGAAATTAACATAGAATTAGCTAATGATAATGAGAATGTCGTTTGTGTTAGTGTAAGTGACACAGGAATTGGGATCTCATCTGATTTTCTGCCGCATCTTTTTAATTTGTTTTCACAGGAAGATATGGAAATCACACGTAATTTCGAAGGGACGGGCCTTGGTCTTGCACTGGTAAAAAAATATGTAGAGATTAATAATGCTATTATAAAAGTTGAAAGTGAAAAAGGTAGAGGTAGTAAATTTACATTAATATTTAATGCGGTAAATTGAATTTTACCTAATATTTTTTGTAACCTCGATATCAAGTTGTTCCATTCTGTATCTAAGTTTTGATCTTGAAAGGCCTAATATTTTTGCAGCTTTGACCTGATTACCGTTGGTTATTTTTAATGTTTTTTGAATCAAGGTACGTAACACCAAATCGATTTGAATTCCTTTTGGGGGAATTTTCAATAAAAATTTGTCATCGTCTTCAGGTTTAACCGATGTTGAATCAATTAGAAACTGTAAATGCTGTACCTTTAATTCATCTTCTTCAATCAGTAATGCAGCTCTTTCCATCACATTTCTTAATTCACGAATATTCCCTTTCCATGAATACTGTTCCAATAATTCAAGGACTTCAGGATCTATCCCCTTTATTCTTTTATTAAATTTGGAAGTGAATTCTTTCAAAAAACTAAAAGCTAATACAGGAATATCTTCTTTCCTTTCACGAAGAGGCGGAACTACAATACGGGCAACATTAAGTCTGTAGTATAGGTCTTCCCGGAATGTTCCCTTTTTAATTTCATCTTCCAGATTTCTGTTTGTTGCAGCAAGAATACGAACATTAACAGAAATTTCCTTTTCACCGCCAAGCCTGTAAAATTTTCTTTCCTGCAAAACTCTCAGCAATTTCACTTGAAGATCAAGCGACAGTTCTCCTATTTCATCAAGAAGAATTGTGCCCTCTTGAGCAAGTTCAAATTTGCCAAGTTTTGTTTTTTGTAGAGCGCCCGTGAAAGCGCCTTTTTCATGCCCAAATAATTCGCTTTCAGCAAGTTCTTTGGGAATTGCCGAGCAATTTATCTGAATAAAAGGGCCTGCGGCTCTTGGGCTTTTCTGATGAATAAATTTTGCAAATATCTCTTTTCCCGTACCACTTTCTCCTTCAATTAGTACCGTAGTATCGGAACTTTTTGCAAGCTTTTCGACGGAAATAAGGAGATGCCTTATTTTACTGCTTTTCCCAAAGAATTCGTTGGTCAAATCATCTTCGTGTAGTAATTGATGAAGTTTATCTACTTCAGCCCTTAAGTTTAAATTCTCCAAGGCTTTTTTAAGAACAATTTGAAGCTGATCAATATCGATTGGTTTCAACAAAAAATCATATGCTCCGGATTTTATTGCCTTAACTGCTATTTTTACATCAGAATAGCCCGTAACCATAATTACGGGAATGTGATAATACTTTTTTTGGAATTCTATCAGAAGTTCTAATCCATTGTGTGTAGTTAGGTAAATATCCAGAAGAATTATATCGGGTTTGAACTCTTCAATCTTTTCATGCGCTTCACCTCCGTCAAGACAAGTCTCAACTTCGTATCCGAGTTTTACTAAAAGTTTTTTTAGTGAGATACAGACAAGGTTATCGTCATCAATAATTAATATCTTGCAGTTCATCATTACCATGAATAAGATTTGGATTAAACTTAATAAAAAACCTGGAACCTTCTCCTAATTTGCTTTCAAAATTTAAGTATGCATGATATTCTTCAAGAATCATCCTGCAGACACTTAAACCGAGTCCTGTACCTTTTTCTTTACTAGTAAAAAAATCTTGAAATATTTTATTTTTATCTTCATCGCAGATTCCCACACCTGTATCAACTATTTCCCAAACAATAACTTCATAGTTTTCGCGGTAAGTTAAAATTTTAACTATATCGTTGCTTTCACAAGATTCAACTGCATTAGTAATTAAATTAAGAAAAACCTGTAATAATTTACTTTTGTCAAAATAGCTTTTAGGTAATTCTTCATCCAATTGGACATTTAAATGGACATTTTTTCTTTCTGCATTAGAGCGCATAATAACTACGGCGCTATTCGTTATTTCATTTATTGAACAAAAAGATCGACTTTTATTGTTTCGCTTTGTAAAAGTAAGCATATTATCAATTAAATACTGAATTCTCCCAAGTGCATCTTTGCACATATCGATAGACTCAATAGCTTCACCAGGAAGTTGAGACTCAATCATTTTTAAATAATCAAGGTTTAATTTTATTGCAGAAAGCGGGTTGCGTATTTCATGAATCAGACTGGCCGTTAATTTGCCAACCAAATGAAGTTTATTTTCCTGAATATTATCGTCTGTTAGGGGCATCTTAACCGAAAAAATAAAAAATTAGCTACACCATTTAAAATCCTAATTAGAATTATAAATATTTAAATTCTAATTAGCAAACAATCTTTTACTAAAAGGGGATTTAAATTTTATTTAATTCACTGCTAATATTAGGCAGTCATTAATATTTTAGCAAACTGCCACTAGTTTAACTAAGGGAATTGAGCGGGAGGCTTATCAGTCTAAGCAGGATATTGCATAACGAAATTTTTTTTAGTTGCTACGATTAATGTATAACCATCTTTGTGATAAATCAGGGTACAAAAACCTCTTATAATTATAGATTTTAAACCAATATGAGATGTATTCTTTTGACTGAAGCCAAGTATAAGTGAGATCATTTTGCCCCAAGCTTAAAAGAAGGGGCAATTAGACCTTTTTGCAACAATCTACTATGGCTGAAATGATTGCCTACATATTATTGGCTTTTCTCAAAGAGATGGATGACCAAGTCGAAAGCCGCATTCAATTTTGAGAAAAGCCAGAAATATTGTATAATTAGTTGTCCCCGGCGTAAACCTATCGGCAGTCAAGTACCGGGCAATTTAAAGTATCTTTTGCGTAATGTGAGTAAATAATATGAGATGAGTACTATATTTTGTAAGTCAAAGTTAATTTGCCTGTCCAATTTCCTGATAAATCTTATCAACAACTTTACTTACGACTTCATCAGAGTTGTAAAAATCGTTCTTAATTCTATCAGAAATCTTATCCAGATTGCTTAGCTGTACGCTTGCAGAATTTTGAATACTTTTAGCTTCTTCCGAAAGCTCCAATTTATCCTGTATTTTTATATCCTGACCATTTTGTTGGCCCTTTTGTTTTTGGGATAAATCATGGGGAAGATAAACGCCATTTAAATTAGACACTGAATTAATATCCATACAATCTACCTATAATAATTTGTCAATTTTTTCCTATTTTGAATCTGTCTTAGCTGTTTAACAACTTCCTGAAGTTGTTGTTTTTTCTTCTTGATTATATTATCGTATATTTTCTGAATTTGTTTAGCCAGCGGAACTAATTCAACGTCGAATCTTTGCAATTCTTCCAAAGAATAATCTTTAACCAAATTATCTTTCATTTTTTTAATTAAATACATTCTGATCTTGGCATTTTCAAAATTACCATTAAATTCTTCCGAGTCGGCTAATTCAAGATCAGAAATCACATTATTAAGCAGAAATTTAATCTTATTTATTTCATTTACCAGCATTTTATGACGACCCAAACAGACTTGAGTTTGAACTAGTTGAACCGAATCCAAAAATGGCATATTGACCTTGCATTGCAGACAAAGAAGTCTGCAGATTTACATATTCCTGCCTAAGACTATCACCTTGGCTAGCAATTTCGGTATTTTGACTTGCAATTTGATCGTTTAGATTAGTAATATCATCATTATAAATTTGTGTTGCTTTTGCCAGATAGCCGCCAGCTCCAAGAAATGGAGTTACTGTATTATAAAGCGTATTTGCAATTCCGCTTGAAGAATTAAAAATAGCTCCTACCTGAGAAGCATTATTAGTAATTGCATTCTTGAGTTGAGTTTCATCTGTAATAGTAAGTCCATTTGTGGAATTAAGAGTAATTCCTATTTCCCCAAGGGTATTTAAATCTCCTTTAGCAATTCCGGGTACTGATGAATATGAAGTAGAAGTTAGTGCAGACATAATAGTTGTTGCATTAGAATCTCCTACAAATATACCTTGGTCCTCACTGTTGGTTTGAATATTAGTATAAACAGCGTTAAATTTTGTTAAAAAATCTTTAATATCAGATTCTATAGTAGCTTCATCAGTAGAAATGGTAATATCACAAGTTGTATCAGTCGATTGCATTACAGATGCAAGATTGAAAGTTACACCGGCAGCAAGATCGCTAATAGAGTTGGAATCCCGTTGTATATTCAAACTATTAAATTCAATTTTAGAATTCAACTGATTATTATCAGTAGTAATATCCGGATAAATATACCCTGCTGTATTGGGTTCTGAAGATTGATTGAATGTCGGGCGGGCAGTTCCGACATTTAACCCAAAAGTAGATAAAGCAGAAGAACCGTTTGTATCACACAGATTTTCAATTCTATAATCGAGACCGGTTTTTGAAGCAGTTAGCGATAATTGCGAAGTAGTAGTGGTCGGCGAAAAAACAGAAGCAGTAACCAAACCGGCTGCAGATTTTAAGTTTGTAGCTCCTATTCCCAGACTTGTTACAATATCATTTCCACTGCCGGGTGAAATAGAGATATAATCTGAAGGATCATTGACAGTTAATTGAAGTTCTTCCTGTCCGGTGCTGGGTGTATTAGTTAATTTCGCCGCAGTAACACCAGTAACTTTAGAGGTAATATTTGAAACCAGTTCATTCAAAAGGTCATCATACGTACCGCCTCCGTTAACAGTAATGTTTTGGGAAGTACCATTTAAATTTACAGAGAAAGTGCTTGGTCCCCCGGTATATGCTGTAGTGCCTGTAACAGCGCTTGATGTAACGACTGCCTGACTTTGATTGATCGCATTTGCAATTTTTTGCATTGCTGTTTGATTGGTTTCGCTGGAACCAAACGTCACCGATACCGGGTCCGAATAAGTTCCATTAGTTCCACCTCCACATGTAATATTAAAAGTATGTGTTCCTGTCAAAGAACATGTATCGGAAGAAGTTTCATCCTGTGAAACAAGGACATCGCTTTGCGCAAGTTGATTAACCCGAATTTGATAACCGCTTGATGAAGCGGAACTTGTCGCAGTTGCTGTTACAAAACTGCTATCCGATGTAGAACAAGTCTTTGAACCGAAAACATCATTCGAATCTGTCAATTGCAGATTCTTTAAGTTTGATTGAAAATTCGTTAAGTCAGTAGAAAGAGTACTGTAAGCGTTTGTGATATTTTGGTATTTTTGTACCTGGTTTTGTAAAGGCGTAACTTTTTCTTGATCTAACGATTGCGTGTATTGAGTTACCAACTGATCAATTTGTTGGGCAGTTGAACTTGTATAAGAACCGGCAGCAGTGGAAGCAGTCGAGGCAGCAGTGGAAGCAGATATAGGGGTAGAAATAACAGGACTAGTAAGTCCAGAAGGAGTTGTTGAATTAGTTGAACCTATTGAACTGGTAGCCGCCATATTATAACCTTAATTTACTAAATGCCTCAAGCCAGGAATTTCTTAATCCCGTTAAAATTTCAAGAACTATATCATAGTTTTTGTGTCTCATTTCATTCTGGCAATATTGATATAGTTTTAAAAATCCAATAGATATTTCTTTTACATCCTCTCTGTCATATCTAAGCCCATTTATTAACTCCTGAAGTGCAGCATTTGTTTTATAAAGGTCATGTTTTTGGCAATTAACGATGGCAAAATCATATATTTTTATCAGCAACTGTTGTGGGCTTGCCTCCAATATTTCTTTTACGAAATAAGGGTTCAGTTTGCTATTCCTGTTATTATTAGATTTTGAACTGTACATAAGAATTAAAGGCTGATTAATAAATTAAATATCCTATCCCCGGTTTTAGCGGGGATAAGATACTTTAAATGTTATCTATTATTGGAATAATTTTAACAATTGCTGAGGAGCCTGGCTTAATTGCGAAAGCATTGAAGTTGATATTTGCTCTGCAATCTGTCCCTGCGTAGAAGCAAGTTGTTCTTTAGCAGTATCTGCACCTGTCAAACTATCTACTGTTGACTGGGCATTTGTAATAGCTGAAGTAAGGTAATTTGCTTTTACAGACATTCTCTGTTCATAATTACCTATGCTGCCTAATGCATTCTGCACTGCTGTTTGAAGAGCACTTATATTAATTGATGTAATGTTTGAGGCAGTTGCACCGGAACCGGTAATAGAAGAAAGGTTCAGGGTAGTTAAATTACCAAAATTGATGGTTGTTTTTTCATTTGGACCTGTTGCAAATACAAAGTTTCCGCCGGTCGGCAATGTACTTCCACTTAATAAAGCTGTACTATTAAAATTGGTATTAGTGAAGATGGCGCTAATTTCATTTCCAAGAGAGTTTATATCGCTGGCAAGAGATGAAAGATCTGCTGTAGGATCAGATGCCGAAGATATTGTTCCTTGAATTTGGGTTAGAAGATCATTAACATTGCTCAGAGCTGATTCACCGGTTGATAATAAGTTTTGTGCAGAGCTAACGTTTGTTGAAGCCGCCTGCATTAGAGTAATTTGTGTATTAAGTTCAGAACTAACTCTGAAACCAGAACTATTATCAGAAGGACTGTTGATACTTTTTCCTGAAGCAAGCTGTAACTGAGCATTCTGAGTTGAATTTGTCGTTGTTAACAACGAATTGTAGGCCTGAGTTGCGGCCGAGTTTCCATAAATTGAGAAAGCCATAATAAACCTCCATGTAGTTTTGTTTGCCGGGAATCCTTTCCCGATGTTTTAATTATTTATTGAGATCTTCATCTCTACAACATTATCGATAGGGTAGCTGAAAAAGTTTAGAGGTAAAAAAGTTGTTTTTATCGGATGCTCAATTTTTGCTCTATTAATTTTAGTTTATCAATTATTGCAGGGAAGTCAGAATATTTGTTCTTGGCAAACTTTAAGAGGGAATTAATCTTCTGAAAGTTACTTTTTTGAATATAAATTGAAATAAGATAAAGCACTGTGGAGGGATCATCGGGATTAATATCGAGCGATTTTTCTAATACTAACACTGCTTCTTCAATATTCTTTATATTGGCTAACGCCAAACCATACTTATTTAAAATAATGGAATTTTGAGTAAATTTATCGGAGATTATTTTTAGAATAGCAACTTTGGACTCAATGACATTATAATGTTCTAAAATTGTAATAAAAATATTCAAATTATCTACGTTAAGACATTCTAATAATTCGACTAAATTATTTTCTTCAAGTTTTTTATTATTTAAGAGGATATCAAATAATATCATTTCATTTTTATTGTCTGTATCAGACGCTGCAAAATTGAAATTTTCAAGTTTCTTATAAAAAAAATTAAATAAATCGACACTTTGCAACAATGCGGCAATATTCAGACAATGATAAAGAATATTATTTTCCGAAAGTAATATGACCTGATTTGAAGAACTGCTTTCTTTAAGAAGTTTTGAATTCACTTCGTACGCTTTTACACAGTAAGATTCTGCATCCTTAATACGGGATAATTTTAAATAAATTTGAGATGCTACTAACAACGCCAGAGGTTGATTTGAATCGCATCGTATACTTTCATCTATCATTTCCAATGCCTTATTCCAATCCTGCTTATCAGTAAAATCTATTGAAAGATATCTATATGCCGTAGATTTATATTCCGGTTTCAACGAACTATCCCGAACCGCTACTTTAAAATATTTAACAGCTTCCGGTTTATTTTCCAAAATACCGTACGTTTGCCCAAGCTGGAATGCATAATATGAAGAATTATTCTTTTGATATTCCTTTGATAGGATGTCTAAATTTCGTTTTGCTTTTAAAATCAAGCCGTCTTTAGTAAGGTTATAGCCGACATGTAAAATCTTAATCTCAGAATTTGTAATCCTGATTTTATTTTTCTTTAGTGAATATTCAATTTGTTCGTGGATAGCTCCTTCAAATCGTAATGCTTTCTCATTTGGAAAGAGCCTGACATAAGACATAATAGACGGTCTCTGGTTAATTTCATCAATAGAACATACCTGACAATAGTAAGCAATTTTATTTTTTATACAGGTAAGCGCTTTTAATTGATTTATTGATTTTTCTGAGAGTCTCTCATCGGCATCCAAATAAAGGATCCAATCTCCCGTGCAACGATCTAAAGAATAATTTCGTGCAGCCGAGAAATCATTTATCCATTTGAAATAAAAAATCTTTGCGCCATACTCTCCGGCTAATTGCAAAGTATTATCAGCAGAGCCTGTATCGACCAGAATAATTTCATCAACAATACCCTTTACGGATTCCAAACAATCCCTTAAATACTTTTCCTCATTTTTTACAATCATGCTTAGGGAGATCATATCAAGCCCATGTCTTGATTTTTTAATATAAGTATATTCCTTATTTCATCTGCAACCGCGGAAAATACTTTGCCCCATTCGCCAGGTTCGGATTGTTTGAATAATTTCATAGTTGGATACCACGGTGAATCATTACTGTTTAAAAGCCAGCGCCAATCTGAATAATACGGAAGCAGGGTCCACACGGGCTTGCCGAGAGCTCCAGCAAGGTGTGCAATAGAAGTATCTATTGAAATCACGAGATCGAGATTTTCAATAATTGCTGCTGTATCCAAAAAAGGTACGGAATCAAAGCTGTCAAAACTTATAACAGGAAAGTCGGAATAATTTATTTCTTCTTTATTCCCGGATTTTTGGATAGAAAATAATTTTATCCCGCTAATAGCAAACAATGGTATAAAATCATTCAGCGCACAGCTTCTATCTTTCCCGGTTATATTTGATTCGGCTCCGGACCATACAATACCAATATTAATATATTTTACATTTTTAATTTTTGCTTCCCATTCTTTAACTTTATCCGGATTGGCTCTAAGATATGGGATTCCCAAAGGAATGGATTCTAAAGTTGTATTAAAATATAAAGGCAGACTTAACAATGATATATGATAATCGTACACTATACTATTTTCACTATAATTATTTACAAGAATCAATAAATCAATTTCATCAAAGTCTTTAAATAGCTCTGATAATTGAGGTTTACATTCAAATATTACAAAAGCACCGCAATCTTTTAACATTTTAAGATATCTTGAAAATTGTATTATATCTCCTAATCCTTGTTCACTGTAAACGAGTATTTTCTTACCATTAACAGATTCTGAAATAAGTTCAGGCTTACAAAAGGTTCTTTTAAGGGATTTGATTCTATTTTTCCTTACCTCAAACTTCACCCACCCTTTTGAAAAGTCCCCGATTTGTAAATATAAAAGTGCAAGGTTCCAATGAGCATTCAAATTTTTTGAATTACAATGAATTGCTTTTTCGTAACATTCAATAGCTTTTGCGAGTTCTCTTCTCTTTTCAAAAACGACACCAAGATTATAATGAGCGTCATCAAAATCTTTTTTTAAACTGATTGCTTTTTTATAACAATCAAGTGATAAATTTAATTCATTGCGTTTCCGATATGCATTTCCAAGATTATAATATGCAAGATATAGATCTGACTGTACTTCAATAGCTTTCCAAAAATATTTTATTGCTGTATCAAGATTACCTTGTTCATAAATAAGGATACCAAGATTATAATAGCCTTCAGATAATTTAGGATCAATCTCAACCGCCTTTTTGTAATTTTTTTCTGCTTCTTTATAATCACCCAGTTTTTTTTGAATTATTGCCATTCCCGAAAAATATTCTGGTTTACGCGGGAAATTGGTAGTAAGCTTTGTTAAATAATATAATGCCTCTGTAAATTTTTTTTCCTGGCAGCTTTTATTAACCAAAAAGAGGAGACGATTTTCGTTATTTTCAAAATGTGAGTAATTAAGAATTTCGTTTTTATTTAATAATTGATGGTTTAACATAAGCTTAGAAAACTAAAGCCCCACAGCTTTTAACAGGTTCAACGCTGTATTAGCCCAGGTAAATTTTTTCATAGTTTCGGCAGCCTTATTGCCGACTTCTTTTAAAGCACTCCTATTATGATAAGCGAATTCAATTTTTGTAATTATTTCATCAATATCCGGCTCTTCCCAATCAGCGAATAGAGTATTTTCAGAATCAAAAAGCTTAAACTCTCTCATATTTTTTAACATAATTGAATTATTTTCGGTTAATACATCTTTGTGCCCTGAATTGAATGAAGCAATTACCGGTTTACCGCACGCCATATATTCCATCATTACTAAATTTGTACCGCCTTCACATCTATTGGGGAAAAGGCCTATATCGGATTTTAAATACACTTTTCGCAAATCCTTATTGGGAACTAAAGGAAGAGTAAATATTTTTTTAGGGTCAATATCATTACAATAATAAATATTATTCATAAAATCATCCCAGGTATTTCCCTTCTCTTCATACTTAATATACTTAGAAAACCTCATTAATCTTAATGATTCAACCCAGGCATTGTACCAAGCATTTACTAAAATGATATCAGAATATTTTTTTTGAAGTACGGATATAGCTTTTAGAATCAGGTCCTGCCCTTTTCTAATTTCAAACTTTCCACCTGAAAAGATTACAAACAAATTATCGACGCGTTTTTTGTCATCAGGATAAAACATTTTGGGGTCAATTCCCTGAATTAGCAGATCGGCATTATTTATTCCGGTAGCCAGTAGTTTATTATAATCCCATGTAGAAGCCGTAATAATTTTATCATAATTTTTAGCATTTTTTACTGACTTAACATTCAACTCATTTTCAAAAACCGTATAACCAAAATTTTCTTTCCCTTTAATTTCAAAAAGTGGGTTAAAATCCAGATCTTTTATCAATTGGAAAATTTTCGCATGTTTAAGTTCATCCAGAGCCGGATATTGGTTTTCTTCCAAGCTTCGGACTTCAATTTTGCTTGATACTTCTTGTTTTAAGTACTTATTTACAACTCCCCAGCCAAAATCACCGGTACCCGAAAGTCCTAAAAACAATTTACCTTTTCGTTTCAAGTCACCGTTATGATTAAATTGATTATCTAAAGCTGCTAAAGCAGAGTAATCTGATTGTGTGCTTAAGTCTAAATTTGTTTGAGCATTACATTTTTGTTGCATTATTATTTTCATCAATTCATTAAATACTTCAGTAAAAACAAATCCCCAATTATCATCTTCACTTTGCCTGAACAACCTCATTGAAGGATACCATGGGGAGTCTTTTCTTTTTAGCATCCATCGCCAATCAGGGAAGAAAGGAAGAAGGAGCCAAACAGGTTTTCCCATTGCTCCTGCAAGATGTGCAATAGAAGTATCTATAGTAATTATTAAATCAAGATTTGCTATTGCTCCGGCAGTATCCATAAATGTATTCAAATGTTCATTTAAAACAACGAGCGGGAAATCAATTTCATTTACTTGTTGCAGGGGATTGCCTTTTTGAAGTGCAAAAAGTTTAGTACCATTAATACTAAGCAAAGATTTAAAATGTCTAAGCTTACATGATCTTTTATAATCACTTGTATGATTCGGGTTTCCTCCCCAAACGATTCCAATTTTCAGATTATTTTCTACACCAATTAGATCGAACATTTTTTGAGTACTGGCTGGGTTGGCAAAAATATAAGGAATTCCCTTTGTAAAATCTTCAGTCACTATATTAAGATAAAGCGGCAGGCTTAAAAGCGGGATCTGATAATCGTATTCTATCTCCGGTTCTTTAGCTTCATTTCTTTTTATTATTGACGTATTATGGACAGACTCGTTAAATAATTCATAAAGCGATTCGTGACACTCCACTATTACAATGGCACCCTGTTTAATAAGCAGCGGGACAAACCTGATAAACTGAATTGCATCCCCAAGTCCCTGTTCATCGTATACAAGAATTCGCATTCCTTTAACATCGATTCCCGGTACCAGCTCCGGTTTTGAGAATTCTCTAGGAAGAAATTCTTTTCTTTTCTTCCTCCACTCGTATTCCTTCCAGCCTTCGGCAAAATTACCGCTTATTAAAAGTGCATGAGCCTTGTTATAATGGGGTTCCGTAATGTTGTCATTAGCTTTCAATGCAAGATTAAAATATTCAATTGCCTCTTCTACAAAACCAAGGCCCATCCTTAATACACCGAGGTTTGTAAAAGCAATTACCTTTGCATTATTGTCATCCGCAACTTTATCAAAATATTGTTCGGCTTCTTTTTCGTTACCCAACTTTTTATAAATATTACCTATGTTTATAAGTGCGCCTCTAAGCTTCGGATCAATTTCAACGGCTTTATTATAGCTTTCTATAGCACTATTTAAACTCTCTTTCGTGGAAGCAGATTCGCCAAGTTACCTGTAACAGCCTGCCAAATTAAAATGTACTTCGGCATTTTGAGGATCTTTAGAAAGCGCCTTTTTAAAATATAATTCTGCTTCTTTGAATTTATGAAGTTTAAATAATGTCAGTCCAATATTATTATACGCAAGAGTATCATTTGGATTTAATTCCAAAGCTTTAAAAAAATACTTTAATGCTTCATTCAACTTTTTTTGTTGCATATAACAGTTACCGATGTTGAAATTAAATTCAGGATTACAAGGTTCAAGTTTTATAGCAGTTTGATAATCTTTTTCCGCCAGGTCAAATTTGTCCTGATTATAGAATAAATTACCTCTATTGTTGAATGCTTTCCCGTTATCAGGCTGTAAAGTTATTACTGTGTTAAAGTTTTTTTCAGCTTCTGGAAAATCTTTCAGATCAAGAAATGCAACTCCCAGATTATTAATTGCATCTATATAATCCGGTTTTAGTTCAACAGCTCTTTTGTAATGCAAACAAGCCGCTTGCGTATCTTTGAGATGATGAAGGCAAAGCCCAAGATTATAATGTGCTATAGGATGAAGTTCACAAATTGCAATTACCCTTTCAAAATAAGAAATTGCTTCATTGTAGCTGCCAAAGTTCAGCATTATAATCCCTAAAAAGTTAAGGACATCAAAATCAGCCGGGTTTTCGACAGACAGATCGGATAAAATTTTTTGCGCAGAACTGAAATCTTTCCGTTCAAAATATACGGCTGCCTGCTGATAATTATCTACTGTTTCCATAAGTATAATTTCATGTTTTAAAAAGATTAACGATTCATATTACGTAATATTTTATATTTAAATAACCACAACCAAAAAAGCCTGTGTAAAAAATACTTGTTATGCATTTTAACTCATCCCCCGCCTCTTCTCTTATAAAGAGAATGGAAATAATCAGCAATTATTGATTAGTCAAGCTTTGATAACTTAACTTCACATTGCCTCCTGGTAATCCTAAAGCATTATTTGTATTATGAAGCCCTGTTTTAGCAAAATTATTTTCCGCATTATGATGTAATGCAATTTCGTACATCTTTTTAGCAGCAGAATAATTTTCCCCGCGAAGATAAATTTCTCCCAACGTTGCATAAGCTTGTGAAGAAAAAGGATTCACTCTTAACGCTCTTTCTGCAGCATTTTTAGCGCCATCAATATTGTCTAACTCTAAATAATTAAATGCAATAAAATTTTCGATACTTCCAAGTATTTCTTCCTGCTCTTTTTTGGCACTGAGAAGTTTAGATAAGGCATCCCCGTATTTTTTCTCTGAAAATAATTGCGCCGCTTCATCTAACGGACTCAGATTTTGTAACGGTTCGGCAGATTTATTTTCAACTGTCAGAGTATTATGATTATGAGAAAAACCAAGTTTAGTA
>CAZUCY010000101.1:0-13871 GCA_964618785.1 uncultured Ignavibacteriaceae bacterium
ATCTTAAGCGCTCAGGCTACATTAATAGATTATTCCCAATTGAAGTTTGAAAACGCAAATGGTTTGTCCGATCAGGATGTAAATAGCATAAATCAAAGTATAAAGGATAATCTTAAATCTGTAATTAACTTTAATATCGGCGCAGAATATACAATACCGGTTTTAGGATTAAGATTAAGAGCTGGATATCTCAGACAGCCTTCTGCATACCAGGGTGACAACGCATCTTACGACAGGAATTATGTAACGGGAGGCTTAGGGTATTTAATTGATGAAGCAGTAAGCATTGATTTAGCTTACGCTCACGGCTGGTGGAGTGATTACGGTGATAATTACGGCTCCAATGAATCCAGAACATATCAGAGTATCACAGATGATAGGGTAATTCTTTCAACAACTTATAGATTCTAAATTTTTTCACAACTTCTCCTGCTTCGACAGCAGGAGAAGTTTTTACTTTATACAAAATCATCAATGCCTGCATTTGACATAGAACTCCCCAAATATTATTTTTAAAAAAAAATTTTACTAATTTAGGAATAGATCATTAAAGGAATAGTCTGCCGCATAGAAAGTAAAGATTACTATGTTTTCCCGCAAGACCGGGAAGATTTTGTACGTTGTTCTCTTCCCGGAAAGTTCAAAAATGATATTAAACTAAAAAAAAATAAGCAATATCTTACAGATATTGTAGCAGTAGGTGATAATATTGAATATGAACTGAACAGAGATGGAAGCGGAGTCATAAATAAAATTGATAAGAGAAAGAATTATCTTTCAAGGAAAACTCCAAGAATCAGAGGCGCAGGCTACAAGGGAGAAAGGCTTGAGCAAATTGTTGCGTCGAACTTAGATAATTTTTTTATTGTGAGCAGCGTAGCCGAACCTCCGTTTAATTACAAAACCCTCGACAGGATTTTAGTTGCCGGTGAAAGTTCCGGCTTAAATATTAACATCATAATAAATAAAATCGATCTGGATAATGATAACTTTATTGACTTTTGGGCAAAGTTATATAAAAAAATAGGTTATAAAGTATTTACTACAAGTGCAATTTCTAATGAAGGAATTGATAAATTAAAGAAACAATTAAATGGTAAAAAAAATTTATTTTTCGGACAATCCGGCGTTGGCAAATCATCTCTGTTTAATAAAATGTTTCCTGAATTAAATCTAAAGACGGGTAAAATAAGCAGCTTTACAGATAGGGGTATACATACTACGGTGACAAGCGTAATGATAAAAGTTGATCCCGTTACGTATATTATTGATACCCCGGGAATTAGGGAAATTGCTCCCTTTGGCATAATGAAACAGGACCTTTCTTATTATTTTATTGAATTCTCAGGATTTCGAAAAAATTGTAAATTTAATACTTGTACTCATAGCCATGAACCGGGTTGCGCAGTTTGCGAGGCTGTTAAGAATGGAGATATTACCGCTGAACGGTATGAAAGTTATCTCAGAATTCTGGAGACAATCGAGGAAGATTAATTGCTTTGATTGACTTAAGTGTTTCATAAATCTACATTTTTTAATATTTTATAGCATACATAATTTTTCTGTGTAATAAGCATTACATAAAATTTTAACAGATTGTATAGTTTTTTTTTATGAATTATATTTAAGAGTAATAAAATAAATACTATGATGGAAGACTTTATTTCGAGTGCCGTAGCTTCTTTTTCTAAATTTTTATCAGAAAACAATTCTAAGATTAAAGAGCGTTCTCCCTCAAATGTACTCGTAAGTTATGCTATAGTCATTAATGATTTTCCTGTCTTTGAAAGGATAAATCATTTGACTAAAAACTATGAAAGATCGTTTTATTTTGAGAAGCCCGAAGAAAATTTTCTTATTTTTGGCGCTGATGAGGCTCTGACAATCTCAGAAAATGGAGAGAGAAGATTTACTGCAATCGACAAAAAAATTAAAAACTTAAAAGATTCCTTTATTAATAATTGGGGGACACTCCCTGAAAAGGAAATACCTTTATTTCTTGGCGGAATGAAATTTATGACCGATCATAATGACAATGAATGGCAAGACTATAATGATTCAACTTGGTTCATTCCCGAAATAATGATATTAAGCACCCAAGAGAATAAGTATTTAATTTCCAATTTTTACATTCAAAATACTTTGGATAAAGAGATAGTGAAAAAATTCAAGGCAAAACTTGATAAATTCCTAAAGCAGGGAAGCCCAAAAGAAAAATCCACTGACCAAAAAATATTAAGTAGCAGCGGAGATAGTCCAAAAGATAAAAAAAAATGGAAACAGCTTGTTGAAGAAGCTTTGGAGCGCATCTCCGAAAATCATATTGAAAAAGTCGTGCTTTCAAGAAAAGTTGAGCTTCTTTTATCAAGTGAACTAGATTTCAACAATATTGTTGGAAAACTAAGAAGTCATCACCCGAATTGCTCAATATTTATTTATCACCATGGCAAATCTTCATTTTTTGGAGCCACTCCTGAAATGCTTGCTAAATTTACCGGAAGCAGAGTAGAAATTGATGTGCTTGCCGGTTCAGCTCCCCGGGGTACTACTATAGTGGAAGACAAATTGATAGAAAAGGAGCTCCTTTCTGATGACAAGAACCTGCATGAACATGATGTTGTTACCGATTATATAAAAAGGACATTAGCCGACTTTACGGAAAATCTTGTTATTGAAAAACATTATTCAATTAAGAAATTAGCAAATATTCAACATATCTGGTCAAAAATCTCGGCAATGCTTCTTTCTCCCGGTTCAATTATGCTTTTATTAAAAGAATTGTATCCTACACCTGCTATCTGCGGATTCCCCAAAGAAGCTGCCTTACATTTTATAAAAAAGTCGGAAACTTACCGTCGAGGACTTTATTCAGGGATAATCGGATGGTTCAATTTAGAAGAAAATGGAGAATTTGTAGTTGCCCTTCGTTCCGCGCTGACTGTTAATAATAAGATTATTTCTTTTGCCGGAAACGGTATTGTGAATAATTCAAATCCTGAAAAAGAATACAAGGAAACTGAATTAAAATTGAAAACTATCCTGTCGCTATTCAATGATTAAAATAAAAATTAACCGGAATATTCTTTTTGCCCAGTCTTTTGTAAATGAACTCTCTGCACTCGGCGTCAAATATGTTTCCCTTTCGCCGGGTTCTAGAAACACTCCTTTAACTATTGCCTTTTCAAATAATAAAAGAATAAAATCATTTGTTCATATTGATGAAAGAAGCAGCGGGTTTTTTGCCCTTGGACTTGCAAAAGCTTCCAATACTCCCGTTGCTGTAGTTTGTACATCCGGTACTGCCACGGTGGAATTATACCCTGCAATTGTGGAAGCGTATCAACAAAGAGTCCCTTTAATTATTTGCACTGCCGATAGACCCCCGGAATTATTAAACAGGGGAGCTAATCAGACTATTAATCAAAATAATATTTACAGAAATCATATTAGATGGTTTTTTGACACCGGATTACCTGAACCCGAAATAAAAAAGATCAGAAATATTAAACTTGCAGCAGTTAGTGCCATATATTATAGTAAAATAAAATCGCGTGGACCGGTTCATTTAAATTTTCCTTTTAAAAAACCATTTGAACCCAAATCTTATACAGATGAAATAGAAAAAAAAACATTGATTTTTGCCTATGATACATTATCTGCAAAAGAAAAACTCTGTATCGCCAATAATAATAATATTGCTAAACAAAAATGGTTTTTAGATATTTTTAACTATTTTGAAAATTTTGAGCGCGGGTTGATTATTGTCGGACCGGATAATTATAATCCGGAATTCCTTAATAATTGCCAAATATTATCACACAAACTTTCTTATCCGGTACTTGCCGATGGAACTTCCCAATTAAGATTTGGAAACCATAGTAAAGATAATATCATTACTAATTTTGATGCGTTTCTTCGCTCGGAAAAATTTGCAAATGCTCATCAACCGGAAATTATTATTCAATTCGGCAGGACGGTTACTTCAAAAGGTCTGGATACTTTTCTAAGTAATTGTACTGCAATCAGATTTATGGTAAATGAGTTTGGTGACTGGTTTGACCCGGCAGATATAGCTTTAGCTGCATATGCCTGCGTACCTAATATTTTCTGCAAAGAGATGATAAAGTTAATTGACTCTCTGTGTTTTACACGGGGAAAAAGTTCCTGGCTTCAGGCTTTCGACTCGGAAGAAAAGATTTCCCTTAAACTAAAAACAAAAATCATCAATAGCGCAAGCTTTCCAAATGAAAGCAGAATAGTGGATGAAATCTTAAATGCCGTTCCCGATGATTGCCAAATTATGATTTCCAACAGTACGCCGGTTAGGGATTTTGACTACTTTGCATCATTCAGTGAAAAGAAAATTATTATTTATAACAACAGAGGCGCAAGCGGAATAGACGGTATTACTTCCACAGCATTAGGAATTGCTGCCGCAAATAATAAACCAACCTTATTAATAACAGGTGATTTAGCTTTTTACTACGATCTTAACGGACTTCTTAGTGCAAAAAATTATAATATCCCGCTTGTTATTATTTTAATTAATAATAATGGGGGTGGAATTTTTGAGGTTCTCCCGATCTCAAAATATGGAGAAATTTTCAAAAAATATTTTCTCGTTGCTCATAACCTTGAATTTAAAAATATTGTCAAAGCATTCAGCGGTAATTATAAATTGATCAAGGGCTGGAAAAATCTAAATTCTTCCCTAAGTTCGGCTTTTAAGGCAAAGCAATTTTCTGTGCTGGAAATTAAAACAAGTGCGGTCGATTCACTTAAGACGAGAAGAAAATTTTGGAAAGCTGTAGCAAATAATTCATAATTGTAATTTGAATTCCTTAATCGCATATTAATTTGACTCAAAATAATATAAAAATTAAACTTTCCAATGTAACTCTTAATATTGAAGAATACGCAAGCAGTTCTTCTGCAAAAGACTATATCTTTTTTTTTCACGGCTTTACCGGTTCATCACATGATTGGGATGAAATAATTCCGTCATTACATCCTAATTTTCAAATTATTGCAATAGATTTAATCGGACACGGCAAAAGCTATTCACCTGAAGACTTGTCTTTCTATACCGCTGAATCAGTCATAGAGCAAATACATCAGTCAGTATTATATTTTACAAATAACCCGGTTATTATTGTTGGTTATTCTATGGGCGGAAGAGCATCTTTATCTTTTGCAGCAAAGTATCCGCAATTATTAAAAGGATTGATTCTTGAAAGTGTAAACGCCGGAATTATTGAAGAAAATTTACAAAGAGAACGGACAATGCAGGATGAAAAACTAGCTGAATTTATTGAGACACATCCTCTGGAAGAGTTTGTTGATTATTGGATGAATATAAGCCTTTTCAATTCACAAAAGAACCTTCCTAAAGAAAAATTAAAACGAGTAAAAGAATTAAAATTGAAGAATTCTAAAATTGGATTGGCTAATAGTATACGTGCATTCAGCACAGGGAAGATGCCCCCTCTTATTAATGATATTAAGAATATAACCACAAAGACTCTTCTGATTTCAGGTGAACTTGATTTAAAATATACCGGCACTAATGCAGAATTAGTCAAAATTTTCCCCGCTGCTGACCACATAATTATAAAGAATGCCGGGCATAATGTTCATTTAGAACAGCCTTTATCGTTTATTAAAGTGATAAATGGCTTCCTCAATAAATTCTAAGTTAAGTTTTTTTTTGATACTTTTGTATGTTTTGATATTAATACCTTAGGTGAAATATGAATTTTAATTGGGAAAAAGTAAAAAATTATACAGACATCATTTATGAAAAGATGGATAGTATTGCAAAAATTACTATTAACAGACCTGAAGTCAGGAATGCCTTTCGGCCCGAGACTGTAAAGGAAATGTACGATGCATTTTCAAATGCACGCGAAGATCAATCAACTGGAGTAATATTGCTGACCGGGAAAGGTCCAGCAAGAGACGGTAAATATGCTTTTTGTTCCGGCGGCGATCAGAGGATCCGCGGAGATAAAGGCTATTTAGGCAGTGACGACGTACCAAGATTGAATGTTCTAGACCTTCAAAAATTGATTAGAAGCATACCTAAACCGGTTATCGCTCTTGTCGCCGGTTATGCAATCGGTGGCGGACATGTTCTTCATGTTGTATGTGATTTAACTATTGCCGCTGATAATGCTATCTTCGGGCAAACAGGACCAAAGGTCGGAAGTTTTGACGGCGGATTTGGCGCCGGTTATCTTGCAAGATTAGTAGGACAAAAGAAAGCCCGCGAAATATGGTATTTATGCAGGCAGTACAATGCATCTGAGGCTTTGGATATGGGATTAATAAATAAAATTGTACAACTTGAAAAACTTGAAGAAGAAGGCGTAAATTGGGCAAAGAAAATTTTAGAGCACAGTCCAATGGCAATTCGTTTGCTTAAATCATCTTTTAATGCAGAGCTTGATGGTCAAGCCGGAATACAGGAACTTGCCGGTAACGCAACCCTGCTTTATTACATGAGCGAAGAAGCACAGGAAGGAAAGAATGCTTATCTTGAGAAACGAATACCTCGATTCGATAAATTTCCAAAACTTCCTTAATAGTATTTAGGTTTATTAACTGAAATATATAAAATAATTATTTGAAAAAAATTAATTGCCAAATTAATAATGAAATTAATGGGAAAGACTTTACAAAGCGATAGTCAATTAGGTACAAAAAAATATAAGAGCTGGATTATCGCCGGCAGGCCTAAAACACTCCTTGCAGCAATTGTCCCCGTAGTAGTTGGCTCAGCTCTTGCTGTACATAAAGGAAGATTTGTTTTATTATTTTCTATAATCGCACTCCTTTGTTCTCTATTAATCCAGGTCGGCACAAATTTTACAAATGATCTGTATGATTTTATTAAAGGAGCCGACAGTAAAGATAGAAAGGGACCGCTTAGAGTCTTAGCTGCCGGTTTAATTTCATTAAATGAAATGAGAATGGGAGTTGTTTTTATATTCTCTGCAGCTTTTATTCTTGGACTGATTTTAGTTTATGAAGCAGGTCCTGTCATTTTCATTATCGGTATATTATCAATTATTGCAGGTATAACATATACAGCAGGCCCCTTCCCGTTAGCCTATAACGGGCTGGGTGATATTTTTGTATTCATGTTTTTTGGTATAGCAGGAACTTCCGGAACTTATTACATACAGGTTAAAGAGTTTTCAATGGTTTCTTTTTTAACCTCGATACCGGTGGGTGCTTTAATCACCGATATTCTTGTTGTTAATAATTACAGAGATATAGAAGAAGATAAGGCTGCAGGTAAGAGAACTCTGGCAGTTATTTTTGGTAAAGATTTTACCAGATTTCAATTTATTTTTTTAATACTGACCTCCTTTGCAATCCCCGCTGTTCTATATTTCTTCTTTGATTTCAAATACTGGATCTTTCTTCCTTATTTTTCTTTTCCAATTGCGTATAAGCTCATAATTATGCTTTATACTCTTGAAGGATTTCAATTAAATAAAACATTGGAACTTACTGCAAAACTTTCCGCACTATACGGATTTCTTTTCGCTGTAGGGTTAACATTATGAAAAATATCGACTTAACATATTCCTCTTATAAGCTTAAGTTTATCGAACCTTTTGAAACTTCTAAAGGAATAATAGATGAAAGAAAAGGTTTTTTGATTCACATGAAAAGTGATTCCGGCAAAACCGGCGTTGGTGATGCGGCACCATTCCCTGAATTCGGCTCTGAATCCTACGTTGATGCAGAGAATAAGTTAAAGAAGTTTAAGTTAAATCTTAAAATGAATTTTCAGAATATTGAAAAAAGTATAGGGGAAAGCTTATATATTCTTGATAAATTTCCAGCATTGCATCACGGTTTTGAACAAGCTTTAATAAACCTTATAAGCAAAGAAAACAATCTTTCTGTTAATGAAATTCTTAACGAATCTTCTAAGAAAGATATTAAAGTTAATGCAGTTATAGGATTCTTATCGCCCGAAGAATCGGCAAAGGAGGCGAAAAGACTTATCCGGCAGGGTTATTCAACATTAAAAATAAAAGTGGGCAGGGAAAATTTTGCAGATGACTTAAAATGTATAATAGCTATTAGAGAAGTCGCAGGGAGTAAAATTAATTTAAGAATTGATGCAAACGGTAAGTGGGAATTAAAACGAGCAATTGATAACTTGAAAGAGTTGGAACCGTTGTATTTAGAGTATGCAGAACAGCCGGTAAACGGCATAGCTGACTTTATCGAGCTGAAAAACAAAACTGCAGTTCCGCTTGCGGTTGATGAATCAATAAGAACAATAAAAGATGCATCCGAATATATTCGACACAAAGCGGCAGCGGTTCTCATCCTTAAGCCGATGATGCTTGGCGGAATTATCACTTTACTGAAAATAAAAAATCTTGCTGAACAAAACGGCTTAAAGGTAGTAGTAACTTCCTCTTTCGAATCAGTTGTTGGCAGAGCGATTGCTGTTTTTGCCGCTTCAACCGTAACAGAAGTAATAGCTCATGGTTTAGCGACAGGAAAATATTTCGAAAAAGATTTATTTACGGATCCATATCAGGTGAAGAATGGAATTATTTCTCTTGAAACAAATTCGTTCTGACGGATTATACTATGGAATTTATTGGTCTATTATTAAAGCCCAAATGCAATCTCGACGCCCTTTCAATAAGAGAGGACTCAACTGCAATTATAACTCCACATTCTTTACTCACTTACAAACAGCTTAATGAAAAAATTTCTTCTACAGTTCAATCATTACTTAAGCTTGGCATAAAAAGATGGAATAAAGCAGCAATCCTTAGTGAAAACAGCACAGAGTACGTCATCCTCATTCTTGCTTTGTGGAAAATAGGGGCTGTACCTGTTCCGTTAAATATACGTCTTCTCCCTAATGAACTCGAAGAATTGATTTTATTTGCCGGGTGTAATTTTTTATTTACCGGCAAATTAAATGAAGAAATAAAAAGCTTCCCCGGTATAAATATATTCAGATTCCCGCTTGTAGAAGAAATGGCTGATAAATATTTATTAGATGAGAATAAATCCTCCTATTCAATCAGAAAATTTAAAATGAATAATCCTGCTTTAATAATTTTCACTTCAGGCTCAATCGGCAAGCCAAAAGGAGTAGTACTTTCATTCAATAATTTATTTTACAGCGCTTTATACGGAAATAAATTATTTAAACATCAAAGAAACGACAGGTGGCTTGCAAGTTTGCCGTTTTATCATATCGGCGGATTCTCAATTATTACAAGAAATTTCCTTTACGGCACGACATTAATTATCCCACGATCATTAACGATAAATGATATAGTTTATGCAATTGAGATTTTAAAACCCTCATTGGCATCTTTAGTAACGACTCAATTACAAAGGTTAATGAAATCCAAATGTACACCTAATCCTGAACTGCGGCTTATTCTATTGGGCGGCGGATTTATTGAAACAGCATTAGTTAGTGAAGCCTTAAAGAAAGGTTGGAATGTTTCAAAATCTTACGGTACCACGGAAACAGCTTCATTCGTTGCAGCGCTTTCTGCTGAAGAATTTGGAATTAAGCCTCTTTCTGCAGGGAAAGCAATTCCGCCAAATCAGATATTAATTTTAGATGCTGATAAAAATACGCTGCCCAATGAAAGAGTAGGGGAAATTGCTGTTAAAGCAGATTCTGTTTCAATGGCTTACTTTAATAATAAAGTCGAGAGTAAAAACAAATTTTCAGGAAATATTTTTTACTCAGGCGATTACGGATATCTTGACAAGGATGGATTTCTTTTCGTTGAATCAAGAAGGGAAGATTTAATTATTTCAGGAGGGGAAAATATAGTTCCTTCTGAAGTAGAGGCTGAAATACTTAAATATCCCGGCGTAAAAGAGGTTTGTGCGTTTGGCTTAAACGACAGAGAGTGGGGGCAAATAGTTGCAGCAGCAATTGTGTCTGAAGACAGTATTACAGTTGATGAGCTAAAGAAATTTCTAAAAGAAAGGTTGCCGTCTTTCAAACATCCGAGAAAAATTTTGATTTTAGATGAATTGCCAAAAACGGAATTGGGGAAAATTCAAAAAGGAAAGATTAAGGAGAAATTTAATAATTGAAAGATGAAAAGATTTATATATTCTAATCGTTATCTTTATTGATTAAATAATATTTCCTCAAACAAGCCATAATATTCTTTTTTATTACCTTCTTTTTCCATGTAGGTCTATCCACAAAAATATGGACTGTCTTTACAACCGTGCATTTCTCCCCTGCTTCATTTTTTATTTTATACTCCAGCTCGAATGAAGATGATTTTAATTTTGAAACTTTTATTTCAACTGAAATTGTTTCACCATACTTTATCGGCTTATGATAATGTGCTTCGCTTTTGAGGATAGGAACTGCATATTTATCATTTTCCCAATAATTCTCTTCTAATCTAAAACTCGAGATTAATTCTTCATAAGCTGAATGGCAGAGTTCATAAACTCTTCCATAAAATAGAATGCCTGCCGGATCGCAATCATAAAAATTTATTTTCTTTTTTATATTGAACATCTATTTATCAATAAGCCGGTTTTCTTTTTCCAATAAATTTTTTGAAATTACCATTTGGATTCTTTGAGTAAGAGCATCAATAAAATGTTTCTTCAAGCTTTTGGATCTGCATGTTTAAAGTCGGCTGAGTAACAAAGCAATGATTTGCTGCTGTCCGAAATGCCTGAATGATTCCAGGGCAACAATATAATATAGCTTTCCTAAAGTCATAAGATCTCTTTTATAAATATAAATAAAGTAACCTGGAATAAAAAAAACGAAGATATATGCTGCACCCCTGTTTAACTTATTCGGTAGTATCTGAATAATCAATTCAGGATAATAAAGATTCTATATTTAAAACATATTTGTAAATATATTAACTTCTCGACAAGCATGCCAATCAATAATCTCTATCTCACAATATCTAAAATCTATTTGAATACCCTTTTATGGTAATGTACATTTGAGGTATAAAATTATAGTTATAAACAAGATTGGAAAGGAATTATTTAATGAGGAGCATTTTATCAATAGGGACAAAATTCCCGGAATTCAAGAAAACTTCAGTAGTATCCATTGAAAAAGGTAAAGAATTTGTTGAAATTACATCACAAGATCATGTTACAGCAGCCAAATGGTTAGTAATGTTTTGGTATCCGAAAGACTTTACTTTTGTATGCCCTACAGAAATTGCCGAGTTCAATAAAAATTGGGAGGAATTCCGTGATAGAGACGCTGATCTTATAGGCGCATCCACCGATTCCGAATTCGTACATCTTGCATGGAGAAAAGATCATAAAGATCTAAAGGAATTGAAATTCCCTCTCCTTGCGGATACTTCAAAATCCTTAGGTGAATCGCTCGGAATCCTTGAAGCAAATGAAAAAGTCGCTTATAGGGTAACTTATATAGTTGATCCTTCAGGAATTATTCGCTGGGTCAGCGCTAATGATTTGAGTGTCGGTAGGAATGTTAAAGAAGTTTTAAGAGTGCTCGACGCATTACAGACTGACGAACTCTGTCCGTGCAATTGGGAAAAGGGACAAGAAACTTTAAAAGTTGTTTAACCGGTTAGATAACTAGAACGAATATTCTAACTCTTATTATAATACTTTCTTCTCTCCCCTCTCCTTCATAAGAGATGGGGTCGGGGGCAAGATCAAAACCTAAACAAAGGAAATTTTAATGTCACTTACAGAAACTAAAATGGATTTATTAAAAGACCTGGGTCTTGATGAGAATAATATTCTACCAAACCTAGAAACAATGGCTGACGGAGAAACAAAGTTTTTAAAAGATTTAAGAATAAATCTTAAAAACACAATTAGTTCGGAATACTTTAATATAAAAGAAGCATATTTAATAGCCTTAGCAGTAGCAGCAAATGAAGAAAATAAAATTTTAACAAGCGCTTTTATAAATCATGCTAAGAGTAATGGTTCAAATGAAAGTGAAATTGCAGAAGTAATTGCCTGCGCATCGCAGTTGGCATCAAACAATGTTTTTTATAGGTTTAAGCATTTTATAAAAGGCAGCAATGAGAATTACCAGGCTATGCCGGCGGGAATAAAAATGAATATAATGATGAATCCTGTTTTGGGAAAAGAATTGTTTGAATTAATAAGCCTTGCGGTTTCAGCCGTAAACGGATGCGAGTCTTGCGTAAACGCTCATGAAGAATCCGTAAGAAAACTTGGCGCTTCCGAAGCAAGAATATTTGATGCAATCCGTCTTGCAAGCGTAATAAAAGGATTGTGCGTTGCAGTGAATTAAGAGATATCTTCTAAACCTCAGAGTTTTATTCACAAAGTGATATCTATGCTAGAAAACCTCTGAGATTTTTCTTTAGAAGTTTTATTAAAAGCAAAATAATTGACTGAAGTGTTATGTTTAATTACGCCGCATTCTCTTCAACAATAACTTCTTTAGTCAAAAAGTTGTGAACTGCTGATGCACACTTTCTTCCTTCTGCTATTGCCCAAACGATTAAAGACTGTCCGCGCCTCATATCGCCACAGACGAATACTTTATCTACACTGGTTACATGTGCGTTCTCGGAATCTCCAAATTCAGCTTTTACATTACCGCGCTGATCAAGCTCAAGCCCGATTTCCTTTAACTGGTCAATCATTCCGTCATGCAAAGGATGAACAAACCCAGCTGCAACCAGAACTAAATCCGCTTTAAGCTCAAATTCAGTTCCCGGGACGTCTACTAATTTTCCATTTTCAAATTTTATTTCATTGCAAAGGAGTGAAGTAACTTCACCATTCTCATTACCATTAAATAACTTAGTATTAACACTCCATTTCCTTTCTACTCCTTCTTCCTGACTTGAAGATGTTCTTAGAATAGTGGGCCAGAAGGGCCAGGGTGCATTTTCTGGCCGGTCTAAAGGGGGCATAGGCAAAAGCTCAATCTGTGTAACCGACTTAGCTCCTTGTCTGTTTGTTGTTCCGACACAATCCGAACCAGTATCTCCACCGCCGATAATAACTACGTCTTTACCGGTAGCAAGTATCTGATTCTGAACATTTTCGCCTGCATCTACTTTATTCTGCAAAGGTAAAAATTCCATAGCAAAATAAATTCCTTTCAAATCCCTGCCGGGAATAGGAATATCTCTCGGCTTTTCAGAACCGCCGGCTAATATTACCGCATCAAAATTCTTAACCAGTTCAAGTGCAGAGATATCAACCCCGACGTTTATATTTGTTTTAAATTCCACACCTTCAAATTTCATCTGCTCAATACGGCGGTCGATAACATATTTTTCCAATTTAAAATCCGGAATTCCATATCTAAGAAGACCGCCAAGCCTGTTGTTCTTTTCATACACAGAAACTGTATGCCCTGCTCTGCAAAGCTGCTGTGCAACCGCAAGACCGGATGGGCCTGAACCCACTACTGCAACCTTTCTGCCCGTCAAAACAAAAGGCATTCTTGGCTTAACCCAACCTTCTTCCCATCCCTTATCAATTATAGTACGTTCAATATATTTAATGGAAACGGGGTCTTCATGAATTCCAAGTGTACATGCTGTCTCACATGGAGCGGGACATAACCTGCCTGTAAATTCCGGGAAATTATTTGTGGATAAAAGATTGTCAAGAGCTTCTTTCCAAAGTCCTTTATACACAAGATCGTTCCATTCCGGAATATAATTCTGCACCGGGCAGCCCGTATCGCCGTGACAAAAAGGGATACCGCAATCCATACACCGTGCACCCTGTATTTTTGCATCTGCACGGTGAAAACGTTTGTCGAATTCTTTAAAATGTTTTACGCGTATTTCAGGCGTTTCATGATCTAAAGAAGCTCTTTTATATTCTTTAAA
>CAZUCY010000102.1:0-13829 GCA_964618785.1 uncultured Ignavibacteriaceae bacterium
AAAAATGAATATTCCTATTAGCGCTTTTTTAAAAAAAGATATATGTAATAAATTTTTCATCATGTCAAATATATTAAATGACCGTTTCTAATACAACAAATCTGCTTTTGTAATTAAAATCAATTTTAAGTACAAAATAATATTCAAATATTATTCGTATTATGAAAAAAAAATAAAATAAACTATATTTATATTATCTATTACTAATAAATGAATACAATATAATATAGTGCTTTCTGATTTCTATCAGCATGCCTTTAAGTTAATTCTAACAGCTATTAAGAGGTAAATTGATGTTCAAAAACCATCCTAAAGGTCTGTACGTTTTATTTTTTACTGAAATGTGGGAGCGTTTCAGCTATTACGGGAACAGAGCTATTCTTTCTCTTTTTATGATTAAAGCCCTGTTATATGATAATTCAACTACCTCATCTATTTACGGATATTATACAGGGTTTGTTTATTTAACAGCTCTTTTTGGCGGGTATATAGCTGATAAATATTGGGGAAACAGAAAATCAATTTTCATCGGCGGCGCTTTAATGACCATCGGACAGTTCTTGTTAGCATTTTGTGGTCAAATATATTCAAATAGAGGATTTGCTCAAGTATTTTTTATTGCGGGTTTATTCTTTTTAATAGTTGGGAATGGGTTTTTTAAACCGAATATCTCAACTATGGTTGGTACTTTATACCCGGAAAATGAGATACATAGGCGCGATTCTGCGTTTACAATCTTTTATATGGGGATAAATGTCGGCGCTTTTTTAGGACCGCTTATTTGCGGAGGTTTAGGAGATACCGGAAGCCCGGCTGATTTCAAATGGGGATTTTTTGCAGCCGGTGTTGGAATGGTTTTAGGTCTGATCCATTTTTATGTGCAAAAGGATAAATATCTTGTCACTCCCGATGGCAAAAGTGTCGGGTTAATTCCGGTAAAAAAAGACAAAAAGAGTGTTGGTTATGTTAAAGACGCAACATTGACTCATATTGAAAAACAACGTATTTCGGTTATTTTCATCATTTCGTTTTTTGTTATTTTCTTTTGGGCTGCTTATGAGCAGGCAGGGGTTTCATTAACATTTTTTGCCGAATCCCAAACAGACAGGGTTATAAGATGGTTAGGGAACTACAGCATCCCCGCAAGTTTCTTCCAGTCAATCAATCCCGTGGTAATTTTTATTTTTGCTCCGGCTTTTGCCTGGCTTTGGACAAAACTTGGCAGCAAAGACAAAGAACCCTCTTCCCCTTTAAAAATGTCTATAGGATTAATGGTATTAGGGCTTGGCTATGTAGTACTGGCTATTGGTGGAAGTATTGCTCAGACTGGTATAAAAGTTAATCCTATGTGGCTCGTTGTAGCTTATTCGTTTCATACTTTTGGAGAATTGTGCTTATCCCCTATCGGTTTATCTGTTGTTACAAAATTGTCGCCGGCAAAATTTATGTCTTTATTAATGGGTGTTTGGTTCCTTGCTAATGCCGCAGCCAATTGGCTTGCTGGGCAGTTAAGCACACTTTATCCTATAAATGTCGATGGAACTATTACAATTCATTATTTATTAGGTTTTGCCGTTAAAGATTTATCCTCTTTCTTTTTAATATTTGTATTTATGGCTGCAGCATCTTCACTTATATTATTCTTTATTTATAAAAGATTGCTTAAAATGATGCATGGTATTGAATAAATATAATTTTTAATTCCCTGTTTAATAAATCGTGTTATGCAGTTATTAAAATTTTGTTAATTTGCCTTAAGTTATGCCTAACTTGAATCAATATATTAAAGGCGTGATTATTGTTTTATTTGATTTAACTTTTCAATAAAATGTATAAAAATTATTTTTTTCTGAACAGGTTTGTAGTAGAAACAAATTTTACTCTTAAAAATTCTATCTTCTGTTCCATTTTTACACAGGAAAAAGATAAGTTAATTATTCATTGTAGAATTGATAAAATAGATAAATTTATAGAAATCTCCGTCGAACCCGGTTTTACGTATATTACTCTAAAAGAAGATTTTCATAGGGCAAAAAAAAATACAATTGACTTTTTTAACGGCTATATACCCTCAAAATTACTGTCAATTGAATTATCAAAAACAGACAGAGTAATCAAATTTGTCTTAGAAACGGGGGATATATTTTTTACTATCAGAGGAAAATATTCTAATATTACCTTTATCGGTAAAGAAGGCAATACAGAATATTTCAAAAAAATGCCTGAGAATTTTATTGAAGAACAATTTATTCTGGAAATGAAATCAAATATTTTTACTGATGGATTTAATATACCTAAAATAAATATTTTAATTCAAAACGACGTTTGGTCCGAAATTAAAAGCGTATATCCGTTTATCGGCAAAGATATCTTACTCGAAGCTAAATACAGATATAAAAAAGATAAATATGAAAGTATTGTCGCGGCAATTGATGAAATAATAAAAGAAATTATTACTGCTAAGCCCGTTGTTGTTTTCGATAAAGCAACCAATCAATTAAATATTGCATTTGAAACATTTCATATTTATACCGGTAAAGAGATAAAATTCTTCGACGATATTGTCTCTGCATTTAATTTCTATTTAATTAAACGTTATTATACAGGACAAATTGAAACAAAGAGGAAAATTTTAGGCAAGCATCTAAATAAAGAACTTCAGAAACTTTCAATTAAGCTTAATTCTTTAAAATCTGCAATCGATAGAGGAAGCAAGGAAGATGAGTATAAAAGATCAGGTGAATTACTTTTAATTAATATCAACTCTATCCGCAATGGAATGGAAAATGTTGAAGTGCCAGATATTTATTCCGGTAATAATATAGTTAAAATTAAATTAGATGCCTCCCTGCCTCTTAAAAAGAATATTGATAAGTATTTTGAAAAAGCTAAAAATGATAAAATAAAACTTGAAAAATCCAAAGAGCTTTACAAAATTTCAGAAGTTTATTTTAATAAGTTGAAATTAATAGAAGAAAAACTGTTATTGGCAAATACAATAGAGGATTATAATTATTTAATGAAGGAATTAAAAATAAAAGAAATCAAAACGTCTAAAAAAGATGAAGATATTAGTATTAAATTTAAGCACTACTTAATAGAGGATAAATATAATGTATATGTCGGTAAAGACAGCCGGAATAACGATCTGTTAACAATGAAATTTGCTAAGCAAAATGATTATTGGTTCCATGCAAGAAAAGTTCCCGGTTCGCATGTTGTATTACGTGTTGAGAATAAAAAAGAAGCAATGCCTAAAAGAATTCTATCCAAAACTGCTTCTTTAGCCGCATATCATAGTAAAGCAAAAACCAGCGGACTTGCTCCTGTATCATTTGCTCAAAAGAAGTTTATTCTAAAAAAGAGAGGTATGGACGCAGGCGAGGTCGCTATGCTTAAAGAAGATGTCTTAATAGTAAAGCCGGAAATTCCTAAAGATTGTGAGTACATAAATAATGATTAAACTCTTTAATAATATCATTGGTATTGCTTTAAGATTTCAACAAAAATTGATTTCCCTTTCTCAATTGTTGTATCATCAGGCAAAAATCTTGAATTATGAAGCCCATATTTTACACCTTTAGATGTACCCAGCCAAAACATGAAAGAAGGGAATTTATGAGAAAAAAAACCGAAATCTTCGCCTGTCATTTTATAGCCGCAGTCAACAAACTTAAATTTTCTGGAAAGAATAGGAACAATTGTGTTATAAAGTTTTGAGTCTATTATAACTTCAGGATAATGAGCTCCCTTTTCGCACTTGATATTTACACCCGTAATCTTTTTTATATGAAATAAAATCTTTTCTAATTTATTATAAAAATCCATTGACTTTTTACTGCTTAGTCCTCTTATAGTACCTTCCAATCTGGCGTATCCGGGGACAATATTCCTGACTTCTCCTGAAACTACTTTACCCGCTCCAAATACAAAAGGCTGATTCATATCTTTTGGAATCACATCTACCGAATCTAAAAACAATCTTAACGCATTAAAAGCATTTTTCCCTTCTGTAGGAAAAGCAATGTGGGAACTTACACCATTGAAATCAACATCTATTTCTAAAGATGATGCAAATAAAACTCCGTTTGTACTTGCAACGGTTCCGAAAGAGTATTCATCCGTTACATGAAGTGCAAAAGCATTCTGTATTTTAAACTTATCAAATACCTTTGTGTTATAAAAAGCCATCGCTCCGCCGCCGTTTTCTTCTGCAGGCTGGAACAAGAATAAAATATTTTTTTGGATCTTATTTGATAACACATATTGTAAGAAAGCAAATAAAATTGATGTATGCACATCATGTCCGCAAGCATGCATCAGATCATTTTTCGATTTAAACTTTATATCATTTTCTTCCTTAATAGGAAGTGCATCAATATCGGCACGGAATAAAAGATACTTATCATTGTTTATTTTATATTCTGCTAATAGCCCTGTTTTGTATGGAGTATGAATTTTTATTTTTTTTGAAACATCAAACTCTTTAATACTCTCAATTAATAATTTTGTCGTTGCAAATTCATTAAATGCAATTTCAGGGTATTGATGAAGTTTGTGTCTCAACTCAATTGAGCTAATTTTCATAATAGCTTTCTATATCTTTTATACAGGATAATCAATTATAAACAAATTTTACAACTCAAATTCAGTAACAAGAGCTTTAATAGCTTTCTCCTTAAACTTTTCTTCAACAAGGCACGAAATTTTGATTTCAGAAGTAGTTACGAGTGAAAGAGGAACCTTTTCGAGCGCTTTAAAAAATTTGGAAGCGACACCGCTGCTGGATTTCATCCCTATACCAACAATAGATATTTTAGAATACCCTGACTTATAATGTAAATTAAATCCCTTCATGTCCTTTAATATAAGAGACAGCGCTTTTGCAACATGAGATTTCTTTTCTTCCACAATTGTAAAAGAAATATTCAGCCCGGAATTACATATAACGGAAATCATATCGACATTTAATCCTTCCCTGGCAACCTTTTCAAAAATTTGCTGTACCAGATTATTATCCATTGGGAGATTAGATAAAGTAACCTGTGTTTGATGATCCATAACGCTTAATCCGGAAACTATAGGCTGCTCTATATTATTTTTCATAACGTAACTTCCTTCCTCGTCGGAAAATGTTGAACCGCAATAAATTGTAATTCCAAATTTTTTTGCTATTTCCACTGACCTGCTGTGAAGTACTTTTGCCCCAAGACTGGACATTTCCAGCATCTCATCATATGTGATATATTTTAATTTCTTTGCTGCCGGATGTAGTCTCGGATCAGTGGTATAAATACCTGCCACATCGCTGTAAATTTCGCATTTTGCATTTAGAGCCGCAGCAAGCGCTACTGCAGATGTGTCCGAACCGCCTCTGCCAAGTGTAGTGATTTCTCCATCTTCAGTAATACCTTGGAAACCCGTTACTATCAGCGCATCATTTTCTTTCAGCAGATCGTTTATTCTTTTAGATTTTAAATTCTTGATTCTTGCCTGCATATAATCGCCTGTTGTCATTATTTTCGCCTGAAAAGCATTTAACGACTTACTCTTTATACCAATATCATTTAGTGCCATTGCAAGAAGCGAAGCGGAAACCTGTTCGCCCGTTGTCAGAAGCATATCAAGTTCCCGCGGAACTGATTTCTTTGAAACCTCTTTAGCAAGTTTAATCAAATTATCGGTCGTTTTCCCCATTGCGGAAACAACGACAACAAGTTTTGCTTTTCCTATTATTTTTTTTGAGATTTTTACTGCTACAGCTTTTATTTTCTCAGCATCAGCTACAGAACTACCCCCGTATTTTTGAACGATTATTTTCATTTGATTGTAAGTAAATTTTTTAACTGCAAAAATAAGTTAAACTTTCTCTTCTATCCAGCGGTTGTGGCACAAAAGAATAGTATTTTTTACAAAGGCTTTTTCAAGTAGAAATGAAATTCGGAAAGACGTAGTTGCTATACCGCGAATTTTAATTTTCTCTTTATGCAAGATGGCTAATGTTTCCAACAAAATAGTATTATCTTTATTAATTCCATCACCGATCAGCGAAACAGTTCCAAAGCCGTGTTCAATCTTTAAATAATTACCAAATTCAGCCGTGAATTCAGATTCTATTTTTTCTATATTGTATATATTTTTCTCTGAAACCAAGAATGAAATTTTATTCCCGTTTTCAACTTTTGAGTAGTTGAATTCTTTAACCGGGATTTGTCTTTGTTCAAGAAAGCGTAATAATAAAATTGATTTCTCATCGTCATTGTTAAAAAATTCTATCTTAGATATATCATTTTCATAAACAATTGCTTTAACACCTTTGGAATAGCCGGCAGGAAACTTTCTAACAATAGTTTCCTTGCCCTGCTTAAAAGTGCTTCTTGCATAAATTGCAATTTGAGCTTCCTTTGCAAATTGAACTGCCTGAGCGTTCAATACTTTTGCCCCTGATTCACTCATTTCCTGCATCTGCTCATATGAAATTTCGGGAAGATGTTTAGCAGTTTTTACAATGGATGGATCAGCAGAGTACACTCCATCTACATCGGAATAAATTTCACATCTTTCGGCATTTAATGCGGCAGCTAAAGCTACAGCAGTAGTATCCGAACCACCTCTTCCAAGAGTCGTTATATCCCGTCTGTAGCTTACACCCTGGTAACCGCCAATTACAACCACTCGTCCCTTTTCAATTTCATCAAATACCCTGAAAGGCCTTATTTCAATAACCCTTGCATCATTATGCCTGTCATTGGTTATAATGCCTGCCTGTGAACCTGTTAACGAAATTGAATCAATTCCGAGATTATTTAATGCCATGCATAAAATAGACATTGTAATTCTTTCGCCGGTACTAAGCAGCATATCCATTTCACGTCTCGGCGGTTCACTTGAAACCTGCTTTGCAAGTTCAATTAAAGAATCAGTTGTTTTACCCATTGCCGATACAACTACAGCAATATCATGTCCTTCTTTTTTTACAATAGAAATTAATTCTGCAATCTTTTTAATCTTCTCAGGATCAGCAACACTGCTTCCTCCGTATTTCTGCACAATAATTGACATGATTAACTTAAATAAAATTCAAAATTATAATTTTCTAAGTTCATCTATTAATTGGGTTTTTCTTTTTGTCTTCTCATCAACCCTCTTAATCATTTTTGCCGGGACACCCGCCATTACCGACAAAGGTTCAACATCTTTAACAACTACCGAGCCGGCTGCAATTACCGCTCCTTTTCCTACTTTCACTCCTTCCAATATAACAGCATTTGCGCCGACTAATACGTCATCTTCAATAATAACAGGATCCGCACTTGGAGGCTCTATTACTCCGGCTAATATAGCGCCTGCGCCAATGTGACAATTTTTCCCCACGATTACCCTTCCACCCACAACCACATTCATATCAATCATTGTCTTTTCGCCAATAACTGCGCCGATATTTATAATCGAACCCATCATAATTACACAGTTATCTCCAATCTCTACTAAATCTCTTATAATAGCCCCGGGTTCAATACGGGCTTTATACTTTGTTAAATCAGCAAGCGGAATAGCTGAATTCCTTCTGTCTATTTCGATTTTGATCTTTTTTATGTACCGCTTATTAGCATTGTAAAGGGTCTCAAATTCATTGTTCTCACAGAATATAATTCCGAATTCATTGCTTCCGAAAAAATCCAACCCCTCGAAATTTATTTTGTCCAATTCTCCCTGAATAAAAACTCTGGCAGGAGTTTTTTTAACAGAATTTGATATATAATTTATTATTTCGTACGAATCCATAAAACTTTCTTTATTTATTTCACAAACATTACATCATGGAATGAATAAAATCCGTTCTTCCGGTTAACCGCAAATTCTGCGGAACGTAATATCCCCTCGGCAAAAGTCCGTCTGGATGTAGCGCTATGGGATATAGAAAGCACTTCACCCAAACCGCCGAAGTATACTGTATGATCCCCAGCTACATTTCCTAATCTTAATGATGAAATATTTACATCCCGGTCATTAAAAACCCCTTTTATCATTTTGGCAGTTCCGGAAGGCTTATCTTTTTTAAATCTGTGATGGATTTCCGTTACCTCAATATCCCAGCCGGGCAGTATTGCTTCGGCAATTTCCGTAAGCTTTAACAGTACCTGTATACCGGTTGAATAATTATAGCTCTGAATGACGGGAATTTCTATTGATATTTCTTTTAAACTATTTATCATTTCATCATTAAGTCCTGTAGTTGCAATAACCAATGGAACTTTAAACCTTTTTATAAACGAAATTGTTTTACTAAATACAACGGGAAGAGAGCAGTCGATTAGTACTTCGGGTTTTTCTATAAATTTTTCACCCTCAATATCATATTCATAAACAAGTTTAAAGCCTTTTTCAGTGAATACATTTCTTACTTCAGAACCCAACCTGCCTAATGATCCTATTAAACCATATTTTAAATTGTCACTCATTTTTTTCTTCCTGGTATTTTAAGCTGATAATTTTTTCATTTCTTCATCCAATATCATCCCGGCTTTTGATGTAGCCGGAATTAAAGGCAGACGAAGAATGTTTTCGCATAATCCTAATTTGCTCATAACATATTTAATCGGAATAGGACTGGTTTCCACGAATAACGCATTCATCATGCTTAAATATTTATTATTCAATTCACGGGCTAATGCAAGATCATTTTTAGAAATTGCATCGGTAAGCCCTTTCAATTCTTTCGGGTACGCATTTGAAAAAACTGATATTATTCCAACACCTCCAAGCGCCATTATTGGAATAGTTTCATTATCATTACCTGAATAAACTGAGAAATTTTTTGATTTTATTGAGATGAGATGAGCAATTTGTGAAATATTGCTGCATGCTTCCTTAACTGCAACAACGTTTTTACATGTCTCTGCAATTTTAACAATTGTTTCAGGTAACATATTCATTGCAGTTCTTGAAGGTACATTATAAAGCACGATCGGAAGCGGTGTCCTTTCCGAAATATACTTATAATGTTCAATCAAACTTTCCTGCGTCCCCTTATTGTAATAGGGATTTACAATTAATACTGCGTCAGCTTTCAGCTCTTCGGCAATTTTATTCAGTTCTACGACTTTTCTAGTATCATTCGTTCCGGTACCGACTATTACTTCAGCTTTACCTATTACTTCTTCAATAACCGTTTCAATTATTTTTTTTCTCTCGTCAATACTAAACACCGGCGATTCTCCGGTTGTGCCTATTACTATTACAGCATCAACCTTACCTTCCACCTGCTGCCGGCATATTTTTCTTAATGAACAATAATCAACATTAAAGTCCCTGTCAAATGGTGTTATTAGTGCTGTTCCAACTCCAGAAAACATAACAACTACTCCTTAGCCTTAGGCTTATATATGAAAAAATAAAGAATCATATTTTAAAAGATAAACTCTTTAAAAAGTAAATGCAACAAAACTCATATCATAAATAGTTTACTAGATTGAATTTAAAAGTGCATCAGCATTTAGCCGAATCTCAATCATTCTCATCTTTAGGTTTTACTTCTATATAGGTATAAATGACCTTTTTAATTATTTTTAAATTCTTTCTGTATACATTTAATTTAAAGTGTCTTTATTATCTTACTAAATTCTTCTTTGGTTATTCCGATTGTCTTTAGATTGATGTGGATATGTAGCGGTAAATCGGGATAAATTTTATCTACAGTAATAGGACGAAAAAGAGGTTTTTCGGGTTATTCCCATAATTCATGTGAATAGATTGTTCGAATATGTTTTAAGCCAATGTGTTCTATAAATTTACAATATTTCTTAATTGGGATTGTTTTTGCCACATCAGCAATCAGAGATTTGTATATCTTGACGAACTAAATGAGCCTGTGATTTAATTAAGGAATGGAGCATATCGAAGTTTGTTCTAGGCGGATCATAATTTTTGAAATGTACTGTCAAACAGTTTTTTAATAAATGCTTTTCTAAAGTACCATGTTTATTTGTCTCTCCAATAAAAATATTAACTTCTTTGTTAAAAGTTTTTTTTGTTTTTTTCAATACTCTATTTAGCATTTTACGACCCCTTTAATTTCAGCTCATAAATATTATATATAGCTAACTTAGCTCTATAAAGAAATATATTAAAGCAATAATTTATATATACGAAATTGTGTCCTTGCCCCTTGTAATTGCTTTTATTTATTTATAAGTATAAATTGATATATATGTCACATAACAATTTGATGAAAAATGGCTAATAATCAAAAATCTAAACTGGTTTCAGCAATTAAGAGAAAATCAAAACAATCAAATGTAGCCCCAGCTTCAAAAAAAAAAATAATTGCGGAAATATATTTTAAAACGATATTTGAAAATGCAGGTGTAGGTATAGTTTTATTAGACCTAAAAAGAAATATTCTTAATTCCAACATTGCTTTTCAAAGATTTTTAAAATACTCCGATGAAGAATTATCTGCCCTTTCTTTAAACGAGATTTCTCTTCCGGATGATTATGAAATAGACGATAAATTATTTAGCGAAGTTTATACAGGTAAGAGAGCAGAATATACCATTGAAAATAAATATCTTACTAAGAACGGAGATATTGTTTATGGACGCACCACACTTTCTTCAACTTATGATTTAAAACTAAGGGGAAAAAGCATCCTCGCTATTGTTGAGAATATTACCAGGCAGAAACAATTCGAATTTAAATTAGTCTCGGAACAAAATTTCTTAGATGCACTTTTAGAAAATAGCCCCGATCTAATTTATTTTAAGGACCTCAACAGCCATTTTCTAAAAGTCAGCACTGCTTTGGCAAAAAAGCACAATATTACTGTAGAGGATTTACTCGGTAAAACCGACTTTGATGTATTTGGCATTACCCATGCCAGTGATGCATTTAAAGATGAACAGGAAATTATAAGAACGGGAATCCCTATTATCGGCAAAGAAGAAAAAGAAGATTGGCCTGACGGCAGAAGTGCATGGGTTTCAACGTCCAAAATGCCTTTTTATGATAAAGAGGGTAAATTAATCGGCACTTTTGGTATATCAAGAGATATCACACTCAAAAAACGAACCGAACAAAGTCAGGAAGCGCTTTTCAAAATATCGGAAACTGCATTCACATCGCCCAATATGCAATCGTTGTTTAAAAAAATTCATGATGCCGTTAGTATGTTGATGCCCGCTAAAAATCTTTTTATTGCTTTATATAATAATAAAGATGATCTTCTTACTTTTCCTTACTATATTGATCAGCATAATAAGCCGCCTGAAACTTCAAAGCCTAAAAGAGGACTAACAGAATATGTACTGCGAACAGGTAAGGCTACGTTAATTGATACTAAGAGGTTTCAGGAATTAATTAAAGCTGATGAAATAGACGTAATTGGAATTCCACCAAAGATTTGGCTCGGTGTACCTCTCAAACTATCTGGAAATATTATTGGCATATTAGCAGTACAAAATTATGAGGATTCAACCTGCTATGGTGAATCCGAAATGCAGCTGTTTACTTTTATTGCTGAACAAATTGCCCAGGCAATAGAAAGAAAGAGAAGTTCAGATGAAATTACCAGATATGCCGAGGAACTTAAACAGTTAAATGCGACCAAGGATAGATTTTTCTCAATTATTGCTCATGATCTTAAAAACCCTTTTATTACAATACTTGGTTTTACGGACTTACTTTATTCCGATTACAAAGAACTTTCCGATGATGAAAGATTATCCTTTATTCTTGAAATGAAAAAGTCGGCGGAAGTATCTTTTAATTTATTGCAAAACCTTTTGCAATGGTCACGATCTCAAACAGGTAGACTCGAGTTTAACCCTCAAAAACTTGATCTGATTAAAATAATAGATGAAAACTTCCTCCTTTTAAGTAATTCAGCCGAGCAAAAAGAAATCCGGCTTTATAACCAGATAGTTTCAACAATTGAGGTTATCGCAGATGAAGATATGCTGAATACGGTTTTTCGCAACCTTTTGACGAATGCTATTAAATTTAGCAATAAAGGTGGCATTATTTCCGTTAGCGCTTCCGCAATAAATAGTTTTGCAGAAATTTGTGTTTCCGATTGCGGAGTTGGTATGAATCAAAAGGCAATCGATAACCTTTTCAGATTGGAGATAACTCGTTCTACTACAGGTACTGAAAATGAAACCGGAACAGGTCTTGGATTAATTCTTTGCAAAGAGTTTATTGAAAATAACGGAGGTAAAATCCGGGTCGAAAGCAAAGTCGGCAAAGGCAGTAAATTCATTATTACTCTTCCCACCTATGTAACTAATGAATAATTGAGAACTTTAATGTATCTCTGATTGCAGATGCGAACACTCCTATACCGTCACCGTTAAATATTTGAACAGGCGCATGAAAATTGCCGTCAAACTCTTCAACTGATGGAGCCGTCATAAAATATTCTTTAAAATTTGTATCGCCCGCATAGGCAATTATTGTGTATGGACTGTAGAACCAGGTATCCTGTAATTGCAAAGTGAAAGTGAAAACAGTTTCCGCGTATGAATTTATGTTGTCTAATATTCCGTCTCTAAATTTATAATCATTAAAATTGTTAACTACGTCCGAGGAATCAATATCAGATCTCAGTACATTTTTGTATATAAAATTACTCGTGCTTGCCGTGTCCGGTACAATTGAAAACGCATAAAAATTAGTCCCCGGTGAAGCTTTAATACTTACAGTAATGGGTAAGCCGTCGTAGGTGAATTGCCCAAGATTATTATTGAGACACGTAAACCCTTTTTGAGGAGTTGTCGTAGTTGAAGTAGTATGGAGATCCTTGCCGTCTATTGAAGCAAATACTGCAAGAGTGTACGTTTTGTTGTAATCAATGGTCACCTGATTGTTAAAATATGTATTTGTTTGAAGATCAAAATTAAGAGGGACGCCATTTATAGTTACAGTTACATTGTTACTCGACGGTGTAAGGTATAAACTGTTGGGATCTATCGGAACTCCGAGAGCAAAGTTCCTTGTAAGCCGGAAATCTTTTATTGTTTCGCCGCAATATAAATACCCTTCTACCGCTATCTTTGGTTCATAAGCAGTATCGTTAATATTTACTCCGGGCCTGCCGCATTCCATAAAAATAATTGAAATCAGTACCGGTATTATTAAATTTATCACTTTCATTAAGAACCTCATTTCAATTTATCCAAACGTAAACTCAGATAATTTTATGCCTTTTGCCAAAGTTTTTTTAGTAATTCAGCTTACATAAAAAATTGTTTTAATTAAATTAATAAAAATACAACTTTAGATTCCCTCTCGTGAAAGAATTAAAGTGATGCGTTCATTTGAAATTGTTACGCTTCATAATTTTTACGTGACATAATTTAGAAATCTAAAATTTAATAGATACGCCCAGGCTTGGAAGAAAAGGGAGCATATCTACCGTCTTTACATCCTGTACTATTGCGCCGTTTACATTATTTCCTGTATAACTAATAAACCAGACGTTCTTTCTGTCTCCTATGTTAAATATCTGTAAATAGGGGGCGAGTGTCCAACTTCCATAATCTTTTTCCCATGTAATACTCACATCCATTCTTATATAATCAGGCAGCCGATATGTATCAAAAGCGCCTGGATATAATTTGTATCCGGGGATGTCCTCGCTGCCTGTATTATAGTTATTCCAATCGGGCAGTGTGTTTACAAAATATACCGATGCCGGGACAGTCATAGGTTGCCCTGTAGTATAGATAAAATTCAGTCCGAGTATCCAGTTCGAAGATGATTTGGTTTCGCTGCGGTTCCAGTTGCCTTTGAATATATCGCTTACGTTTCCGTTCAACACAAAATTTATT
>CAZUCY010000103.1:0-13400 GCA_964618785.1 uncultured Ignavibacteriaceae bacterium
GATGGGGCTTTTCACTAAACCTTTTGCATTGTGTGTTCGTCTTTTTGCTAATATGATAGCCGGGCATATTGTCATCTTTTCATTGATCGGGCTCATTTTTATTTTACATACTATTTATGTTGCCCCTGTATCGGTTGGGTTCGTGTTATTTATTGAGTTGCTTGAACTTTTAGTCGCTGCTATTCAAGCTTATGTGTTTACTATGTTGACAGCTCTTTTTATTGGAATGGCTAAGCATAGTGAACATTAATTTTTATTTAATATAATTATAAAATTCTAAGGAGATAAAAATGGAATTAGGTCTAGGTTGGTTAAGTGCCGGTATTGGCGCTGGTCTTGTTGTTATCGGTGGCGCTTTGGGTATTGGTAAGCTTGCAGGTTCTGCTATGGAAGCGATGGGTAGACAGCCTGAAGCAATTTCACCTATTAGAACTTCAATGATTATTGCCGCTGCTCTTATTGAAGGTATTGCGTTTTTCGGACTTGTTATCTGTATTTTGCTTGCTACACACGTAAAATAATTTTTTAAAATGCAGGTTTATATCCTGCTGGTTTGTAATGCTTAATAGGAAATAAAATTATGCTTACCGGTTTTTATCTAACCGTTCTTGCTTTTACTCCTGCTGAAGGAGGCAGTTTAATTGACGTTAACCCGGGGGTTGCTGTTTGGACGCTGGTTACTTTTGTAATCCTTTTGGTTGTGTTGAAAAAATTTGCATGGAAGCCTATATTAACAACTTTGCAGCAGCGTGAAAATGCTATCCGAGAATCGCTTGAAAAAGCCGAAAAAGCCAAGGAAGACGCTCAGAAAGTTCTGGACCTAAATCAGGTCAATCTTGCTAAGGCGGATGAAGAATCCAGGCAGATTATAAATCAAAGCAGGGTGTATGCCGAAAAATTGAAAGAGCAGATGAATCAGGAAAGCAAGTTACAGGCTAAAAAATTAATTGAAGAAGCTGCCGCCGAAATTGAACGCAAAAAAGATGCGGCTTTCGATGAATTGAAAAGCCTTGTGGTGGATATCGCTATAAATGCTGCTGAAAAGATTTTGAGAGAAAACTTAAATAAAGAAACTCAGACTAAAATTGTTGATAAATATATCGGTGAGATTACCAAGAATTAATTTATGAGCGAATATAAAGTATCAAAAAGATATGCAGTTTCACTCCTCCAATCGGCAGGTGAGAAAAAATTGGTGGATGCCGTTTATGCCGATATGGATCTGATTGCTTCAACACTAAGTGCTAATAAAGAATTGATGCATATCCTCTCTAATCCGGTTATTAAACAGGGTGTTAAATTGACAATTTTGGAAGAAATATTTAAATCAAAAATAAAACCTGATACCATAGCTTTTTTAAAATTTCTTATAGAAAAGAATAGGGAAAATCTTCTTGAAAACGTTGCAAAAATTTTCCTTGAACTAAAAGATGAACAAGACGGAATTGTTAACGTGGAAGTTAGAGCGCCGGAATCTTTTTCCGGAGATCAACTTGAAAAATTTAAAAGTAACCTGGAAAAAACTCTGAATAAGAAGGTCAGGTTAAATTTAAAAATAGATTCCGGTATAATAGGCGGTTTTGTTGCAAAAGTCGGCGATACCGTATTTGATGCCTCGCTTAATCATCAGTTGGAATTGCTGAAAAAGCAGTTATTAAAGGGTGGGGCGTCGCTTAATTAAAATGAATTTTTGAAGGGAATATAAATGGCTGAAGTTAGACCGGATGAAATTTCGGCAATCTTAAGAAAACAATTATCTGGCTTCGAGAACGAAGTCGATATCTATGATGTTGGTACTGTCCTTTCTGTAGGTGATGGTATCGCCCGGGTATACGGCTTATCTAAAGTTATGACAGGTGAATTGGTTGAGTTTCCTAATGATGTCTTTGGTATGGTCCTTAATCTTGAAGAAGATAGTGTCGGCTGCGTTCTTTTCGGCGAGTCTACCCTTGTAAAAGAGGGCGATACGGTTAAAAGAACTAAACGCGTTGCTTCTATGCCCGTGGGCGAGCAAATGCTTGGAAGAGTTATAAATCCTCTCGGTATTCCTATCGACGGTAAAGGTCCCATAAATTCTGATAAGCTTCTTCCTATCGAAAGAAAAGCGCTTGGTGTAATCCAAAGACAACCCGTAAAAGAACCCATCCAAACCGGTATTAAAGCTATTGACGGTATGATCCCCATTGGTCGCGGTCAAAGAGAACTTATTATCGGCGACCGTCAAACAGGTAAAACTGCTGTCGCGGTTGATACTATTATTAATCAAAAGTATACTCATTCGGAAGAAGCGAAAAAGCTCGGTATTAAACCGGTCTTTTGTATTTATGTCGCTGTTGGGCAGAAGAGCTCTACTGTTGTGCAGGTTGTTTCAAAGCTTCAGGAACTTGGCGCTATGGATTATACTACTGTCGTTTCTGCATCTGCTTCCGAACCCGCGCCTCTTCAATATATTGCGCCTTATTCCGGCGCTACTTTGGGCGAATTCTTTAGAGATAACGGGAAACATGCTCTTGTCGTTTATGATGATTTATCAAAACAAGCTGCCGCTTATCGTGAACTATCTTTGCTTTTAAGAAGACCTCCGGGTCGTGAAGCTTACCCCGGTGATGTATTTTATTTACATTCAAGATTACTTGAAAGAGCCTCAAAGCTTAACGAAGAGCTCGGCGGTGGTAGTTTAACCGCCCTTCCTATAATAGAGACTCAGCAAGGCGACGTTTCGGCTTATATTCCTACTAACGTTATCTCAATTACCGATGGGCAGATCTATCTCGAATCGAATTTATTTAATGCTGGTGTGCGTCCCGCTATTAACGTCGGTATTTCTGTATCCCGCGTTGGTGGTAATGCCCAAATTAAAGCAATGAAAAAAGTCGCTGGTACCTTAAAGCTTGATTTGGCACAATACAGAGAATTAGAAGCTTTTGCTAAATTTGGGTCTGACCTTGATAAATCAACTCAAAAAACTCTTTCAAGAGGCGCAAGATTGGTTGAATTGTTAAAACAGGACCAGTATTCGCCTATGCCGATTGAAAAACAAGTGGTTAGTATTTATCTCGGTACAAATGGTCTTTTTGATGATGTCCCGGTCCATGATGTAAAAAGATTTGAAAAGGAAATATTGGTTTACATTGAAGTAAACTATCCAAATATTTACGAATCGATAAAAAAAGATAAACAGTTAAATGATGATGCAATTACCGGTATAAATAAAGCTGCTCAGGAAATGTCAGCTTCATTTAAAGCTAATCCTTGATTTTAAGAATATAAAACATGGCGACATTAAGGGACATAAAAAGAAGAATAAAAGGCGTTCAAAGTACGCAGCAGATAACAAAAGCCATGAAAATGGTCGCTGCTGCCAAATTGAGACGGGCACAGGAAAAAATTATTAATGCACGCCCTTATGCTCGTGAAATTTTCGTCATGTTTTCTCATCTTATTACTGAAAATGATTTGGCTGCTAATCCCTATCTAAAACTCCGACAGGTTAAAAAGGTAGCTCTAGTTGTTGTGACTGCAGATAGAGGGCTCTGCGGTGCGTTCAATACAAATATTTTAAAAGAAGCTTCCCGTTATATTGAAGAAGAACTTTTTCCCAATCAACTGGAAGCCGGCATCTTTTGCGTTGGAAAGAAGGCAGCTGAATTCTTTTCTAAAAGAGATTTTAATGTAGTCTATAAAAAACAAGGCCTCTTCTCATCCTTGCAATTTGAATCCGCACTTGAAATCGCTAATGAATTAATCAATGGCTATTTGCTTGGCGCTTATGATAAAGTAGTTATTATATATAACGAATTTAAATCCATTATTCAGCAGAGAATTATTGTTGAACAATTCCTGCCGGTTCCGGTCGATAAAAATAATAGTAAAGACAATCCGGTCTTGCCAAATTATATTTATGAACCGGATCAGCAATATATTTTTAATTATCTGCTCCCTAAACTGCTTAAAGCCCAATTATGGAGAATCTTGCTTGAGTCTAATGCAGCTGGTCTGGGCGCTCAGATGACTGCTATGGATAATGCCACTACAAATGCAAGAGAATTAATTCGTGCTCTGCAATTGAAATATAATAAGGAAAGGCAGGCTGCCATTACTAACGAAATTCTTGAAATTGTCTCCGGGGCTAATGCTTTAAGGGGTGGTTAACCCGCTTGTATTTCCCTTTTTATTCTTATTCCGTTTTTATTAAAACAGATAAAAGAGGTAGATTTAGATCAATCGCAAGCCGGGGAATAGGATTTTGATGAAAAAAAGTTGTAGATTATGCTTGATGAATTATCTCTTAAACTTGAAACGGTATTAAAAAAAATTCGGGGTCAGGGTAAACTGACTGAAAATAATATAGCCGATTCTTTAAGAGAAATCCGGCGTGTTCTTTTGGATGCTGATGTAAATTATAAGGTAGCTAAAGAGTTTATTGAAAACGTTCAGATAAAAGCTCTTGGTAAGGAAGTAATAGTCTCAATTACGCCCGGTCAGCTGATTACTAAAATAATTTACGATGAGTTAACCCGGCTCCTTGGCGGCACTCATAATGAGATCAAAATTAATGGCTCCGGTATTACAGTAATCTTGGTCGTTGGGCTTCAAGGTTCCGGTAAAACTACTTTTTGTGCAAAACTGGCTAAAAAGCTGAAAGATAGTAACAGGAAGGTTCTTCTCGCGGCTGCTGATGTTTACAGACCTGCTGCTATTGAGCAGTTAAAAATACTCGGTGAGCAGATTGGCGTATCCGTTTTTGCCCTGGATGAAAAAAATGCCAGGAAAGTCGCTTCCGGTTCGCTTTTATTTGCACAGGAAAAAAACTTTGATACGGTTATTATTGATACTGCCGGTCGTCTTCATGTTGATGAAGATATGATGACCGAAGTTGCCGATATTAAAAATCTTGTTAATCCGGATGAGTTGCTTTTTGTTGTTGATTCGATGACCGGTCAGGATGCTGTCAATTCAGCAAAGGCTTTTAATGAAAAAGTTGCCTATGACGGAATTGTTCTTACTAAACTTGATGGCGATGCAAGAGGTGGCGCTGCTCTTTCGATTCGTTCCGTTACAGGTAAACCAATAAAATTTATAAGTAACGGCGAAAAGTTAAATGCTCTGGAATCCTTTTATCCTGAAAGACTGGCTTCAAGAATTCTTGGTAAAGGTGATGTAGTTTCTTTGGTTGAAAAAGCCCAGCAAAGCTTTGATCAGCTTGAAACTGATAAGCTTGAAGAAAAATTAAGGAAAAATAAATTTGATTTTGATGATTTTCTTAAGCAAATTAAAGCAATCAAGAAAATGGGCTCTTTAACATCGCTGTTGGGAATGATTCCTGGACTTAATTCCCAGCTCAAAAATGCAAAAATTGATGATAATGCGCTCGTGAAAGTAGAAGCTATAATTAATTCAATGACTTTGCAGGAACGTACAACGCCTAAAATTCTTAACGGAAACAGGCGGAAGCGAATTGCAAGAGGCAGCGGTACTACAATTCAGGATGTTAACCGGCTGGTAAAGCAATTTGGCGATATGCAAAAAATGATGAGTAGATTTTCAAAAAGTGGCTTTAATGATTCCTTTTTGAATAACATAAAATTTAATTGATTGAAACAGTTTATTATTTGGAGGTTCAAAAAACTTGGCTGTAAAGTTAAGACTTAGACGAATTGGAAAAAAGAAACAACCCATGTATAAGGTTGTTGCTGCAGATTCCAGGTCGCCGCGTGATGGAAAATTTCTTGAAGCAATTGGTATTTATAACCCTTTAACTGACCCGCTTACGCTCGATATAAAAGAAGATCGGGCTATGTATTGGTTAAATGTTGGCGCTCAACCAACCGATACTGTTAAAAGCCTTTTAAGTCAAAAAGGGATTATTCTAAAAAAGGAATTGCAGCGTAGAGGTTTGTCGGAAGAAAAGATTCAGGAAGAAATAGATAACTGGGTCAAAATTAGAGAAGCAAAAGCTAAAACCAGGTCTTCCAGGAAAAAAAGTAAGACTGAAGCCGATTCACAGGAAAAGGCAGGCAAAGAGGAAGTAGAAAAAGTAGAGACAGGTACGGCAGAAGTAAAGGGCGCTGCTTCTGTTAAAGAATCCGCAGAATAAAAATTAATCTTATTTTTTATTCCGGTTCTTTTAGTACATTATTTCTTAAAGCTCCCGTGCTGTAATATAGGAGGCTTCTTTCTATGAAAGAATTCATTGAATATATCGCAAAACATTTAGTGGACTATCCCGATGATGTTTCAGTGGAAGAAAAACATGAGGAAGAGAATAAAATTATCCTTTCTCTAAAAGTGAAACCTGAGGAAATTGGGAAGGTTATTGGAAAGCAGGGTAAAACCGCTCAGTCCATGAGAACCCTCTTAACCGCGGTCGCCGCTAAAGAAGGTAAGAGAGTCATTTTAGAAATTTTGGACTAAGGAGCTTTTCCTTTTTCTATTGTGAATGAATATTTTTTAATCGCTAAAATTGTTTCGGTTTACCGTAAACCCCCTGCTGTTCAGGGTAAATCGGCTCCCGGATCGGCGGGAGAAGGTTTCGTTAAAATTGTTTCTTATTCTGATTTCCCTGAAAGATTTTTTAATCTCAAAAGGGTTTATATCGAGTTCTTTGATGAAAAGAAAGAATTTTATGTTGAGAAAGTTGAAAAGTTAAAAAATCTTTTTTTACTGAAGTTTAAAAATTTCGATTCTAATGACGATGCAAATGTCCTCGTCGGTAAAAAAATTTTTGTCGATAATGAAAACTTGGTTCAACTGCCGGATAATTATTTCTTTGTCCATGATCTTATAAACAGTAATGTATTTAGAAATAATAAATTTTTTGGCAAAATTGTAGATGTTCTTTCTTATCCTGCTAATGACGTTTATGTAATTGATAATTGCGGAAAGGAAATTTTAATCCCGGCTGTCCCGGATTATTTGGAAAGCTTTGATCCGGTAAAGAAAATATTGGTGTTAAAACCCGGAGATGAGTTGTACGAAAATGATGAGGATTGATATTATTTCCGCTGTCCCCGATCTCCTGTCTAGCCCGCTTAATACAAGTATTATTAAGAGAGCTCAGGATAAAGGTAAGGCTGTTATCTTTATTCATAATCTTAGGGATTATGCGTTTAATAAACATAAGCAGATTGATGATAAACCTTTTGGCGGCGGTGCTGGTATGGTCCTTAAACCTGAGCCGTTCTTTGAATGTATTGAAAAGCTTTTTCAGGAAAGAAAGTACGATCACGTAATTTTTACCACCCCTAAAGGTAAAATTTTTAATCAAAAGGAAGCTAACAGGCTTTCTCTTGCTGAAAATATTTTATTGGTCGCAGGTCATTATAAAGAAATTGACGACCGTGTTCGGGAAAAATTTGCAACTGAAGAAATTTCTATTGGAAATTTTGTCCTTACCGGTGGCGAGCTTCCGGCATTAATCTTGGTTGATGCCGTTATCAGGCTTATTCCGGGCGTTCTTAATGATAGTGAATCTGCTCTTGATGATTCATTTCAGGACGGCGAAAAAATAGAAGCTCCTTTCTATACAAGACCGGCTGAGTACCGTGGTATGAAAGTTCCCGGTGTCCTTTTATCCGGTAATGAAAAAGAAATAAAAAAATGGAAAGAAGAACAATCGAAAACTTTAACTGAGAAGTGGAAAAATTTTAATAATTAGCGGAGAATACAATGATTGATCTAAATAACATATTACCCGAGCAAATAAAAACAGATTTGCCCGCATTTAATCCCGGCGACCATATCAAGGTACATGTAAGGGTTATTGAAGGCGATAAGGAAAGATTACAGCCTTTTGAAGGCGATGTTATTAACATCAGAGGCGCAGGTATAAATAAAACTTTTACCGTTAGAAAAATTTCAAGCGGCGTTGGAGTGGAAAGAATTTTTCCTTTCAATTCACCCAAGATAGCAAAAGTTGAACTGCTCAAAGAAGGCAATGTCAGAAGAGCTAAACTTTTTTACCTGCGTAAACTTTCCGGTAAAGCTGCAAGGATTAAATCAAAAAGCTGAATCGAAATTTTTGTTAAATTCTTATTAATTAAGGGCATACCAATGCCCTTATTTGTTTTTTTACTGTTTATAACAGAATATTTTTCCGTATTTGTTAATAACTCTGCGTGAAAAATGATTTATTATTGACCCCGGCGCCTGCCTGCCGCCAGGTAGTTTATATCGGGGCTTTTTAATGACATTTGAATTATTCCGCAGCTTAAGTCTGTAATATGAAAATACTTTTCCCCCAAAATATTTTTTCGGGACTAATTGCAAATAGTTTATCTGACCAAATAAAAGAAAATATAAATTTCCTTCCCTCTGCGCTGGTGACTTCAGAATTAATAAAATCAAAAAAAAATGTTGGATTAATACCTGTAATTGATATTCTTAAGCATAGCGAGCTTTTTATTTCAAAAGATTTCGGTTTGTCTTTTGAAGGGTCCCTCTGTAATTCGTATTTCTATTTTAATGATTCCCGCAGGCAGCTAAAAGAAATCAGCTTGTTTGGAGATGTGTCTTCCGTTGATGTTGTACTGAGCAAAATTTTATTCCATGAATTGTATGATACTGAAATAATAGTAAATATCTTAACTGACGAATCGAAAATTAAAAACCAGAATCTTCTCCTTGTAGGCGATAATAATTTCTTGCAGCAGAGGTTTGAACAGGGAATCAGTTTTGCGGAAGAAATTATTGAAACATTATCGCTTCCATTTGTCAACTACGTCTTTGCTTCAGCTGATAAATCATCCGTCGAATTTATTAATGAGCAGTTGAATGGGAAAAGTGCGCTTATATATTCCAACGTTGAAAATGGAAAATTCGGGCAAAATCTTACCGGTGAATTAAAAACTTATTTCAAACATAATATCTCATCTTTCGTAATCGATTTTGATAATCAGGATATCGAGGGTATCAACCAGACAATCCGCCTTCCTTATTTCTACGGTATGGTAAAAGATATTATTGAAGTGAATTATGTCTGAATGTAGGCAGGCTTGCCAGGCTGATCTGCAGTCGGAACTTATAAATTAACGCAAAACTTTAAAATTCCCCCGGCGCCTGCCGGTAAGCAGGTTTATACCGGGGTATCATAAAGCATATTCAAATATCAGCCTTTAATCTGAAATGAGGCTCATTTGAGCTAAAGTGGAAAATTAAAGTTAAAATTAAATTGCAACGTGCGAAACGCTCAAAACATTGGGATTTTCATTCATCTGCTTTAGCATTTCGGTTGTCAAAGGTGTCTTTAATTTTATTGTGCAGCAGGCAACCACTCCGCCTTCAAATATAATATTTTCTATCTCTTCGATATTGATATTTTTCTCTCTGATAATACTCAATATTGATGCAAGAACGCCCGGTTTATCATAATGTTTTACAACTAATTGATAATGTGCATCGGATATTTTTGCCCTGTTAACCCAATGAGCTATTACTCCGCTCTGGATATAATCTTTAATTATTCTGATAGTTTCCGCTGCAACGGCATTCTGAGCTTGCTCGGTAGATGCCCCTATATGGTGCGTAAGGTAAACATTCTTCAGCTCCTGCAGAGGTGAAGAAATATCTGCTGTTTTGTTCTCCGGTTCATTTTTAATTACATCTAAAGCTACCCGTATATTTTTTGTTTTTATAGCTTCAATCATTGCATCCTGATCGATTATATCTGCACGGGCTGTATTAATAAGCATGGAATTAGGCTTCATATAGCTGAACATTTCTTTATTAAACAACCCCTTGGTTTGTGATGTCGCAGGAAGGTGAATTGTTATAATATCGCAAAGAGGAAGAAGCTGGTTCATTTCGGAAAAATCTTTTATCATTACGCCTTCAATCCTGGAAATATCCTTTCCATAAACATTCATACCGAAAGCAAGAGCGCGCTTCGCTACTTCCTTCCCTATGTTTCCTACTCCGATTATTCCAAGTGTCTTGCCCATAAGCCCCTCGGCTTTTGAGTACTCGCCTTTATTCCATTTGCCGCTTCTAAAATCTATTACATTATCCGGTATTCGGCGGTCCAAAGAAATCATTAATCCTATTGCCAATTCGGCTACAGCTATCGAATTCATCCCGGGACAATTAGCTACGTATATTCCTTTCTGATTTGCAGCAGGAATATTTATGTTATTTACTCCCGCGCCTGCCCGGATAATTAAATTTAAATTTTTACTCGCATTAATTGTTTCTGCCTTTACATTGGTCGACCTTACAACAAGAATATCAACTTCCTTTGCTGCCTCAGGCAAATCATTTTCACCAAGTTTTGGAGAATAAATTACTTCAAGCTCCATTTCTTTTAATTGATTAATATATAGATCCGGAAATTTGTCTGCAATAAGAACTTGTACTTTCATATTTTACTTTCCCATGATAAGTTAATAAATTAGTTATTAATAACGGACAACCTTCTTTGCCTGCCGGGTAATCTGAAATTAGATTATATCTTTGGGCAGATAAAAATCAAATATTAATTCTTTAATTAAATTTTAATTTTTGAATTTTATCTTATTTCAACATCGGCATTTTTATACTATGAAATTTAGCATTTTTTATAGCTCTTTCATAACCCGCATCGGCATGACGGACAATTCCCAGCCCCGGATCATATGTAAGAACTCGTTCCAATCTTTCTTCAGCTTCTTTGGTACCATCGGCAACTATAACCATCCCGGCATGGATTGAATTTCCTATCCCAACGCCGCCGCCATGGTGTACAGAAACCCAGCTTGCGCCTCCGATTGAATTCAAAAGTGCGTTTAACACCGGCCAATCGGCTATCGCGTCGCTCCCGTCTAACATTGCTTCGGTTTCTCTGTTTGGCGATGCTACTGAGCCGCAGTCAAGATGATCTCTTCCAATCACAATAGGAGCGCTTATTTTCCCCGATGAAACTAAATTATTGAAAATTTTTCCTATCGTTGCTCTTTCTCCGTATCCAAGCCAGCATATCCTTGAAGGCAAACCCTGAAAGTGAACTTTCTCCCTTGCCATGTCTATCCACTTGCATAAAGATTTATTCTCCGGGAAGGCTTCTTTAACAGCCGCATCGGTTGTATAAATATCGTTAGGGTTTCCCGAAAGTGCAGCCCAACGGAAAGGTCCCTGTCCATCGCAGAAAAGCGGTCGTATAAATTCGGGGACGAAACCTGGAATATCAAAAGCATTTTTAACGCCGTTGCTTTTAGCCTCTCCCCGGATGTTATTGCCGTAATCAAAAGTAATGGAGCCGCGCTTTTGAAATTCCAGCATAGCAGATAAATGTTTTACTATTGTCGCTTTGGATAATTTTATATATCCCGCAGGGTCATTCTTTCGAAGTGACAACGCTTCTTCAAAAGTCATTCCCATTGGAATGTAACCGTTCAATGTATCATGCGCAGAAGTTTGGTCCGTCAGTACATCCGGTATAATTCCTTTTTCTAAAATTCTGGGGAGTATTTCCCCTGCATTGCCCGCTAAGCCGATAGATATTGCTTTCTTATCTGATTTTGCTTTTAAAACTAAAGTGAGCGCTTCATCAAGGTTATCTGAAAATATATCTATATAACCGGTGTCGATTCTTTTCTGAATCCTTTTCATGTCCGCATCGATTCCAAGAAATGCAGCGCCGTTCATAGTTGCTGCCAAGGGTTGCGCTCCCCCCATTCCGCCTAGTCCGGAAGTCAGTAGTAATTTCCCCGATAAATTACTCCCGAAGTATTTCCTTCCGCATTCTGCGAAAGTTTCGTACGTACCCTGAAGAATTCCCTGGGTGCCTATATATATCCAGCTTCCGGCTGTCATTTGTCCATACATTGTTAATCCTAAATGCTCAAGTCTTCTGAACTCATCCCAGTTCGCCCAGTTAGGTACAAGCATCGAATTGGACATTATTACTCGCGGTGCATTGTTATGTGTTCTGAATATTGCGACGGGTTTTCCGGATTGGATTAATAATGTCTCGTCGTTTTTAAGATTTTTAAGTGAAGATATAATGGTTTCGTAACATTCCCAATTCCTTGCTGCTTTTCCGCTCCCCCCGTAAATAATTAATTCAATGGGGTTTTCAGCTACCTCATTATCAAGGTTATTCATCAGCATTCGCATGGCAGCTTCTTGAACCCAGCCTTTGCATGAAAGTTTGCTGCCGTGAGGAGCTTTAATATTCAATTTTTCTGTTTCTGAAATCAATATCGTTTCTTCTTTTGCATTTCCGTACCTTTGCGGTAAAGTGTTCTCCCGCAGAGATGCAGGGTCGCAATAAAATTAATCTGCAAAATGATTTATTAAAATATTTTCGTATTGAGTAAGTAATGACTTATATATAATTTTTTTTAAGAACCAGCTCTTTTGCATCTTTTTCTTAAGATAATTTACATTCTCTTGAAGCTGGTGCTTTAACCGCGTACGTTCATCCTTAGTAAGTTTTATAACTTTATCGCTGCTGTTTAATTTTTCAACCAAAGAATTAAATATTCTGATCTCCGCATAATACTTGTTATCTCCCTTTATCTGCTTTAAATTTTGATTACAAAATGTTTTTAAAATTTTCATTTCGCTTTTATTAAATTCAAAATTATAATTTGTGAACAGCTTCTTCATTTTTATCCGTCTATGTTTTTAATTAAAGTAATGGGTCCTTTATTGTTTGATAACCGGGTTTAATTATTTTGTAAATATAATTTAATCTTTGCTGATTCAATAATTGATTTTGAGCGCAAACCGCCGCCGGAATGGTCATGGAATAACATTTTATGAACTAATTTAATTATTTGACCGGTTGTCAACAAAAACTCACTTTTACTTTTAAAAATATCTTTTTAAAAAAGGAAAATCAATTTTCAATAAAATTACCCTTTTTGTTCTTGAACTATTTTTAATATTCAAAATAACCCATTGATACAATTCAGAATTTAATTCGTTCTCTAAAAATCTTCAGAATGGCTAAACCGGTAAAACGGTTATAATTTTAGCAGCCCATGACTTTATCCTTAGCAGCCCATGACTTCAGTCATGGGTTGCTTTTTTTTAAAAACTAATTTTGATTTTAATACTTGCTGTATCTATTTTATTAATGTAAATATCAAATATTATCAGGATATGGAATGACAATAGAGATTGTATGAGTTTAACTTGTAATCGTTATATTTAATCATTCAATTTTGATATTTATGAGGGCTTATTTCTATTGTTTTGCCATATAAATCTTTGTATCAAAATATTTTATATGCTCTTTGCCCTTTGTTCTAAGCGCTTTGCTCTATGCTCTTTGCTCTAAGTTCTTTGCGCTTAGCGCTTTGCTCTTTGCGCTTAGCTTTTTGCCCTTTGTTCTAAGCGCTTTGCTCTTTGCGCTTAGCTCTTTGCCCTTTGCTCTAAGCTCTTTAACGCACTAAGAATAAAGGTATTATTAAAATAAACAT
>CAZUCY010000104.1:0-13279 GCA_964618785.1 uncultured Ignavibacteriaceae bacterium
TAAATAAAATAAGTGATAAAGGCGATTTTGAATTAGATCCATCAAATGAAGTAGCACAAGGTATTGTCGCTCCCCAAGAATTCTTAAATCGACAAAATCAAAAACAATTAGGCCCTAATTATAAATATGGTGAAGGTATATTCATTCTAAATGATATGGAACTAAAAAGTTTAAACTTATCAAAGGAAGATCATTCGCTAATCCGCCCTTATTTCACAACAAATGAACTAAAAAAATATTACGGTGATTCTCATAATAAAAAATGGATTATATATACCGACTCATCTTTTAAAGATGTCGAATATATATCAAAGTATCCTGCAATAAAAAAACATCTTGATCGTTTCAAAAAAATTATCACTTCAGATAATAAACCTTACGGCTTGCACCGCAGTCGCGATGAAAAGTTCTTTAAAGGTGAAAAGATTATTTCGCTTAGGAAATGCCTAACGCCAACATTTACTTATGTTGATTTCGATAGTTATGTGTCTCAGACTTTTTTCTTAATAAAAGCCCAACAAATTAACCTTAAATATTTAACTTCGTTATTTAATTCTTCTGTAATAGCTTTTTGGTTACGCCATAGAGGCAAAATGCAAGGTAATAACTACCAAGTTGATAAAGAGCCATTACTTCAAATTCCAATAAAAAAATATGAAAACGTTAAACCTTTTGAAACTTTAGTAGATTATATAATCGAGCTTAATAAAACCACTATCACAAAAAAAACTTACTTAATGGTCAACTATTTTGAAAGTATGTTAGACGCTATGATTTATGAAATTTATTTTGAAGAAGCCTTGCATAAGGCTAATAAATATTTTATAAAACATATACTTGATATGCCAAAATTAACTCAGAATTCGCAAGAAGATTTCTCAATAATTGTTAACGAATTTAACCAGTTATCTTCAAAAGATAATCCATTTCGTCAGAATCTATATTATTTGGATTCAATCGATGAGGTTAGATTAATCAAGGAATCTTTATTAATAAACATTAATTCATCAAATTCATTCTTACAAGATGAAGATTAATAAAATAACTTTTTATAATTATAAGGCTTTTTATTCGCCTTCAATTAATGATGTTTATACTCTTGAAATTCCCGATGGTAAAAATCTTTTAATCTATGGAGAGAACGGTAGTGGTAAAAGTTCAATATTTGAAGGATTAAAAGACTTATTTCAATCGTCAATTAACCTCTCTCAGAATTTTAATCAGAATAAATTTTCATTTGGTAAAATACCTGCCCAGCCTGAACCTTTTGTCTCAATCAATTTTGATAATGATCCGACTGAATATATTTATTCGATTGATTCTTATAACACCAATACCATAAGTTATGATCATATAATGAAATCGAATACTTCGAAATCACTTCTAAGCTATAAAGAATTATTGAAAACACATTTTATAAAAGAAAAAGAAGAACTTAATTTATTCGATTTAATGGTTGGTGAAAATGGAATTATTTCTAATGTCAAAAATCCTTCTGGCCTAACAGCTAATCGCTCGGAAGGAACATTTGGCTTTCTATGGTCTGACATAAAAAGAAGAGCTGCGTCTAATCGTCATTCTTATGACTATTGGGATTTATCTTCTTTTCCTATTATCGAAGATTTTAATATTGGTTTGGAACGGTTCTTAGATTTACTAGGTGGCGATATAAATAATTTATTGGCCGAGTTTGATCCTAATTTTCAATTGGAAAAATTTGAATATACCTCTATACAGCATAATGATGTTCGAAATGTTCCCGATCGCTTAAAAAATTATAAAATAAAACCAATTATTAAATTTTACAATGAAAAAATCGTTAATCATTCATCATTTCTAAATGAAGCAAGGTTAACCGCATTAGCAATATCAATTTATTTTGCTTCTCTTATGGAAGTCCCAGATCCACCTTATAAATTACTTTTCTTAGATGATATTTTTATAGGATTAGATAATTGTTAATTCCGGTTGAAAATTGACCAAGTCCCCGGCTAAAATGTACAACTGGAAAATTAAGGCGCTTTTCTATTGCTTTGTTATAATCTTCTATTGCTCGTATAAAGTCTTTTAGTTCAGCATATGCAAGTCCGCGATAAAAATATGTATTAACAAAATAGGGCTCAGATTTAAGTGCTTTAGTATGATCTTCAATCGATTTTTGAATTTTACCTTGTTTAAAATAAACAAGTCCACGATCACTATATGCGTTGGTTTTAGAAAAATCTTTGATCGCTTTTTCATATTCACCCAGTTCAACATAAGCAAGCCCACGTTGATGATATGCATCAGCTTTATCCTCAAGTTTCAGTTCAATTGCTTTAGTATAATCTTCTATAGCGTTTTCATAGTTCCCCGGAAAATCATTACACTGTCCACGGTAATAATATGCTTCAGCAAAATCCGGTTTTACTTCAATTGCTTTAGTATAATATTTTATTGCTTTTTTATGATAATCCTCTCTAAAGTTATCACCTAGTACACTATTCATCACAACATAACAATGTCCACAATGCCAATATGCTTCAGCATAATCCGGTTTAATTTTTATTGCTTTATTAAAATTTCTTATGGATTTATGATGTTCATCATAGCTATAATAAACTACGCCACGATTATAATATGCTTCCGCAAAATTAGGTTTCAATTTAATAGCTGAATTAATATCTATTAGTGCTTTATCATAATCATTTAGATTAAAATAAACCATGCCTCGATGTGAATATGCTTCAGCATAATCAGATTTCAATTCTATAGCTTTAGTAAAATCTGCAATTGCTAAATCATTGTTACCTTTTTTAATATTTTTAAGCCCTTTATTAAAATGCACTTCTGCTATGTTAGATCCCATTTTATTAACAACCCTCTTTCTTCCCTTTTAATCTCTGTCGGATTAAAAATAATACTTTAAAAATATTTTATTTGAACTAAAACTTTAAATTAGATGATAATTAATTCCAAAGTTTCTTATTTATGATGTTTAAAATAAATTATTCCGGTCTATGCAATACCGGAATAATATTATATCCATATACACTATCGCATTTTTAGGAGAATACTTTAGAGTTACTGCTGTAATTCAAGTAATAAATAATTTACAAAAATGACTTTTATTAAACTTACCAATTCGAGTCCGTTTGCTTTTTCGTGACACTATTCGAGATTTTAAGTAGCTAGCTAGTTAAAGCTATTGTCGATTCAGATTAGCGTGGTATAAATTCTGCCATTGAATTATTTCCATCTTATCCTAAGCGCTTGAAAAAGAGTTGAAATAATTATACCCGGTACTGCCGAATATCTTTAAGCAAGAACTTATACTAGGTACACAACACATGATCTACAATCTTAACCAGCAACCGTTCAGTAAAGGATTGGGCAATATCTTTCTGGATTCGGTTATGGCAAATGCATTAATGGACTGGTTATGTAATAATGCTCATTATATAACCATAAAAGGTGGATCCTATTGGCGGAAAAAGAATCCGGTATTAGATAAGGAATAATTAAAATTTTACTTAAATTTATAATTGCTATGGGTATTAAGGGTGGGGATTCTTTTGAGCCTGGCGGTGGAATAATTTTGACCCCTTTGACAGCTACAGAGGATGAAAGAACAATCGGCAGGATAGATCATATGCATGGTGCAAGAATTATTAGAAGCCGGCGAGAAATGCAAAACCAAGTAAGATAATCATAGAATATGCGCTCTCTTTTATTTTTGAATTGATTTGTCCTGTTCGTTCTCCGCTTTTAGTATTGCAAGCAACACTTGTGCGTTTAATCTGACCTTAAAGTTAGGGTTTACATACTCAAAAATGATGCTGCCGTCTTTCTGAACGATAAATACTGCTGGCACGGGAAGTAAGTGATGATTCAAACCAGAGGCTGCTTCAAAATCAACTCCGTATTTCTTGACCTTTTTAACTGATTCTGTGTCCAATCTGAATGCTATTCCGAAGGCTTTGGCTGCATTCATTGTACTATCCGATAGAAGTGTATAATGAAGGTCGTGCTTTTCAATACTTTTCTCTATATTCTCCGGTCGGTCCGCACTGATAGCCACAATTTGGTAGCCCTCTTTCAGCACGTCGTCCTCTATCGAACGCAACTGTTCCATTTGAAGATTGCAGCACGGACACCATCCACCACGGTAAAATATGAGAACTGTGGGCTTTTGCTCGAGGAGAGAATACAGTTTGACCTCTTTCCCCGTGACATCGGTCAGAATAACATCCGGAACTGCCATCCCGACCAAAAGCGGATGAATCTCATCTGCACGCTCTGCTATTATACCGGACGGCTTATTTTGTTCTTGTGCTACGACAACAGGACCTGTTATCATAATTGTTGCAAAACTGATCGCTAAAATAAATCCTTTAACCATAGCATTCTTTCTCCCTAATATTTACAATCCTTGAAAAGTTCCTTGCCAAAACTTGAGAACACATTGTCGATTACTTCTTTTGTTTAAATTACTATTATAAAGTCCACTAATCAATAGTAACTTTTACTCTCTCACAAAATTGACCTGCCTCCCAAAAGAGATCCACTTTTTAATTAGTAAAGATTATATTAACGGTTCAAAAAAAAGATTAAAGATGGGCTCCATTCTTGCGATAAATAATACAAGGGTTTCAACAAAATTGCGAATGTATGTCGATGAATGGTTCCATGAATCCACACGATTTTTATGATTATTATTTGTTTTTTTCCGAAAAAGAACCGAACATTTTATAAATATTGCTTTTAAGAACCTGATTATTCTTTGGGTTATTCATCCTCTTTTCAGCAATATTTCAAATATCACTTTAAATGAAATGAATGATTATCTATTCATTATAAATTTAATAGCTTGATTATTTAACCGTATTAGAATAGTCATCTATTATATTATTATTTTTTTCATTCAGCATGTTCTATAATATTTTTTATAATGAACAATAAGATATAACGTTCTTTTTCTTTTTCCAATCTTTCATTTTCTTCCGGAATATCTAAATCCAATAATTGAAGCAACTCATTTAATAATTTATTAAGTATTGAAGCTTTACTAACATTTCTAGCTATTCTAGAACCAATTCGATTAAGAACATCTACATCTAAATTTAAATCATCCGTAATATGATCTGAATTGCTATTAATGCACTCCATAATAATTTGATATATTGGGTCTGTATTTGGTTCTAAATATGATTTGATCCTATTTGCTAGCTTAGTCTCCAGCTGCATCCATAAAAAGACTGGTAGGAATAACATTTTATACCTCATTTTTGTTAATAAAAATTGTTACGGAATCCATGACTTTATTTTCAATAATTTTTGGGTTAAATTTTCTTAAAATAGGATTTATAATTTCCATAGTTGAGTAATAAAGCGGATACTCTATTGGCTTTTCGCTTACCAATAAATTAAACCCTATCCCAATCCTTGAAAAATATAAAAGTAAATCGATAGCAGAAATCAATTGAATATCCCAACCTTTGATAGGGATCGAAAAAATTCCGGATGCAATGACATAATCAAATTCTGATTCGTTAAATGGATTCTTGTAAATATTTCTCACTTCAAAATTGGTATAAGGATATTTTGTCTTTGCGATATCAATAAATTCTTGGCAAATATCCACACCAAGATAATCTTTGATATGAATATTATTATCAATCAGAAATTGGTATAAATCACCAAATCCACACCCTAGATCAAGAATGCTTTTATTATTTAAATCTCCTATCTTGAATAAATCTTCAAAACATTTTTTCTGAGAGTCCTTACTATCCCACAACGAATGAATAGTAGCACCATATTTTCTATTCTGTTCTTTAGCAAATATCAGTGTCTTATCAAGGTACTGTTGATTAATACAAGGATTTTGTAATTTTATTTTACTATTTATTTCTGATTTCATTATAAATATGTTTACTTAATTGCTGTCCTTTGCCTTCTGCTGTAAAATGCCTTTTCGTTTTCATCTCTACTCCAGCAGTTTATTATTGTTAATATATCAAAAGTGAATTTCTTACTCAAGATTTATAATTTCAATAAAATTAATTTTGAAACTGTTAAAATGATTTTTATATTTTAATGGGTTTACCAATAAGCCACATAGCTTTTCGATTGTTTTGTTGAATAGTTATATGGCCGGCATTAATTCTTTTCAAATTCTTTTTCTGTCTTGTCAGGTAAACTATTCATCCAATTAGAAACCGGAAGTGAATTATCATTTACAAGTGAGGGAATAATGTGAACCCGTAACTAGAGAATCATCTAAGACCAGAAACTGAGGAATCATTTGAACTTTTTATATTTTAACTGTGAAATAATCGTGTCACCGAGATATAAAAGAATTTAATTTTCTTGACAAAAGAATTGGAAAAAATAATAACTTTGACTATGAAAATATTTTTAGATGATATAAGAATAGAGCCTGAGGGCTGGGTTCGTGCAAAAACAGTACAAGAAGCCATCGAATAATTAAGATCAAACAAAGTCACTGAAATTAGTCTTGATCACGATCTTGGCGATGATAAAAACGGAAACGGATATGATGTTATCCTTTGGATAGAACAAGAGGTTTATATGAATAATTATATTTCTCCAATAATAAAAGTTCACAGTGCAAATGTCGCCGCCAGAGAAAAAATGGAAGCCGGAATAAAAAACATTCTAAGATTTAATCGTTAAAAAAGGAGTCTTTTGTACCAAGTGGGGGAATACAAGTGTTCTTGACTGGGTTACAACTCTAATCAATTCGACTGAAAGGAATGTTAGTAACACCCAGAAAAAAACCGGGGTGGGATTGAATTATTTATTAGATTTTCTTTTCTATAGATACTTTTGGTCACTGATAGCAACAAGCATATCTTTGCGTATAAGTCTCATTTTGTATGAAATATAATTAAATTAATGGTAGGCAATTTCAATGGCACAACAAAATTAAAGAGGCATATAAATGATTCCAGATTTCCAGACGATAATGTTACCATTACTTGAACTATTGAGTGATGGACAAGAACACGAACTACAAACTTTGATTAAACAAATTTCAGATAAGTTTGAACTAACAGACGAGGAAAGGACAGAACTATTGCCAAGTGGAACTCAAGAAGTAATCAACAATAGGGTTGGTTGGGCAAAGGCAGATTTAAAGAAAGCTAATCTTCTTTCGTCGCCACGACGAGCTGTATGTATTATTACCGAACTGGGTAAAAAAGTTTTACAGAATAAACCAAATAAAATTGATGTGAAGTTTTTACAAACTTTTCCTGACTTTAAAGAGTGGCAAACTTCTTATCAGACGAAATATCAAAACCGAAAAGATGACGATCAACAAGCACAAGTCAATACTGATATAGACAGTGGAAAAACACCTGAAGAACTTTTAGAAGACTCATTTGTAAAACTCAAAGACGAACTTGCAGCAGAACTTATAGATAAAATAAAAAGTTGTTCACCAGCTTTTTTTGAAAAACTTGTAATTGATCTTTTAATTAAAATGGGTTATGGCGGTTCAAGAAAAGAAGCTGGGCAAATAATTGGCAAATCTGGGGATGGCGGAATTGACGGAATTATTAAAGAAGATAAATTAGGACTTGATACAATTTATGTTCAAGCAAAAAAATGGGACAACACTGTTCCTATTGGACAAATTAGAGATTTTGCAGGTTCATTACTATCTAAAAAAGCCAAAAAGGGGATCTTCATGTCTACTTCAAACTATCCAAAAGGAGCCTATGAATTTGTTTCAAGCATTGAGCCCAAAATTATTCTAATTGACGGAAAAGAACTGGCTGATCTAATGATTGAATATCAAGTTGGTGTTGCGATAAAAAACAATTACGAAATTAAAAAAATTGACATTGACTATTTTGAAGAAGCATAAGGCAAATTGAAAGACATTTTTGTGAGGTCCTTATATGCAATAAGGAGTGTTTTAGTAAATATTCAATGTGTATTAATCTCAACCGATTGTGAACGACATATAAGACTCCTTGATTTATTATTATCAAGGTTTTTATATCAACAAAAATAATTTTATGTTATATACTTATTCAATCCATGTCCATTATTAAAGATTTTACTTTCGTTAAGGAGCTAAAAAAATATCGGCGTTTTGGTTGGGTATTTGGGGGGGTAAGCTACGAAAGGGATTAAAGTTTTTCTCACAGTATTCTTATAATAATAATTATGAATTAAGTGTAGATTAATTGGAATTAGCATAGGCTGTTTTTGTATAGGTAATTTTTTTTATTAATATAACTTAAAGCAATTTCAGATTTTAACTCGTGTAAAAGATGAATACTTTTTATATTTTTGCTCATGGATTACAAAATAACGGCGGATTTTACTAGGAATATCACTATTCATTATCATAATATTCCTAGTGGTAACTATTTACTGTTAACTAACCATGATTTATTTTATATGTCTACTGTTCCAACTATAATTAGTATAAAACAATATTTATGAAATTTGAAAAAAGATTTGGTCCACTAGGTAGTCCTTCATTACATAATATTGCAAATGATATAATTAAAGTTGTTGAAGAATATAATAGCCTGAATGCAAAAAGGTGATTTGTTATTTATTAGAAATATTACCAGCGATGGGTTAACTCCGAGGGAAGTAATTGAGTAGGTAATATATTGGATATTAGTTATTATCTTAGTCATATAGAATTAAATACAACTTTTTAAGCAATGGTAAAATTGTCTAAAAATGTAAATAATAAAAAACAAGTAAAGACCAAGCAAAGGGTTACTGATCACGGAGAAGTATTTACTTCAGAGCGCGAAGTAAATGCTATGCTTGATTTAGTAAAGCAGGAAACAGAAAGAATTGATTCAAGATTCTTGGAGCCTGCTTGCGGAACCGGTAATTTTCTAGCTGAAATATTGCAACGAAAATTGGAAGTGGTTTCACAGAGATATTCAAAAAACCAAATTGATTATGAAAGATATTCTTTTTTGGCGGTTAGTAGTTTGTATGGTATAGATATTTTAGAGGATAATATTGAATATTGTAGAACTCGCCTGTTTAACATATTTAATGACCATTATAGATATCTATTTAAGGGAAAAAATAAAACAGAATTTTTAGAGACCATAAAATTCGTTTTATTTCGAAATATAGTATTAGGCGATGCTTTAACAATTAAAACGGTGGGATTTGGAATAGCAACTGAAGCTAGCGTATTTGCCGAATATGATTTATCCTTTTGTTGAATTGAAGGACTTGCTCCGTACCACGGGTCAGTACTTAAAGCATTATTATAATCTAATGTAGAAGTATTATCAACATATCTTTTGGGTGATGAACCCCAATAGGCATATTCTGCATATAAATTACTGTATTCATATGAATCAGCATCATAATCCGTATTGCCGTGAATACTATTATACATACCATTACCCTGGTAACCTCCGTAAATTGTACTACCCCAGCCTGCACAAAGTCCGACATAATTATTAGAAATTAAATTATTTTGGAATGCATAGCCCGAACCTTGCAGACGGGCGACACTGCCGCCGCCTATATAAATTCCATACATAAAGCCGCCAATCCTGTTATGCGATATATATGAAGTATTATTGTTAACGATAAATATTCCCTGATAGCTTTGCCCTGTTGTCCTTTTTATAAGGTTAGAATAGATACCGGGAGTGGAACTGGAACCATCAATATATATACCGTTTTGTGACGGATTCATTATTTGATTATTTACTATAGAAGGGGATGCATTGTAAATATAAATACCCTGTGTGCAATTATTAAGTGTAGAATTTTGTATAGTTGGATTCGCTCCATTTAAACAACTTATTCCGGCACCATTATTTATAGTAACATAACTCAATGAAGAACTTGAAGAAGTTGAGCCGGAAAAGACTAAACCGCCAGTGCCACTAAAATTAAGGACTAATGGACTTGATGTAGTACCTGAAATAGTCATTATTCCATTCACTTTCAGACTATCACCGCTACCAAAACTAAGTGTTACCCCAGGTTGAAAAGTCCAATTATCACCAGCAGGAATTGTAATATTTTGGGTTAAAGTACCACCATAATTTTCCAAAGTATACTTTAAAGCATTGTAAGCATTAATTCGCCCGTATCCATAACTAGTTGTAAAGCTTTGACCATTCATACCTGCAACTTTTTTTGTAGTATTTATCAAAATCTGTTTTACCTGTGAAAGCGTAAGATTTGGATTTATAGCTAATATTAATGCTGCTGTTCCCGTGACATGAGGTGTTGCCATCGAAGTTCCCCAGAATTGAGCATAATTTACCGTGCCACCATGTGTCACAGAATACTCAGTTGAATAAGTTGGAATGGTAGAATAAATATCGGATCCTGGTGCAACAACAGTTAATTCTGCACCTACATTAGAAAAATCAGATACCGAATCATGATTAGTAGTTGATCCTACTGCAATTAAATTGGGATATGATAATGAATAAGCTGCTGGATAAATTACTGAATCACCGAAATTATTTCCTGCAGCTGCACAGATTAATACATTATGAGAGTTTGCATAATATATTCCATCTATTTCACATGAGTCACCCGTGGGACTACCCCCACTATAATTAATAATTTTTGCACCATTATCTACCGCATATATTATTCCGTTTTGGAACCACATTGAATAACCAACACCTGAACTATCAAATGCTTTAATAACCATTACTTTGCAGCCACCTGCGACTCCTGCAACACCTACTCCATTATTTGTCATAGCAGAAGCAATTCCCGTCACATGAGAACCATGACCATTATTGTCACGAACACCATTCCAATCGTCTGTTTCATTTGGCCCCAAAATAAATTTATTAGTATCATTTAAATCAGGGTGATCTAAACTATATGTTGTTGCATCTAAAGGAATTCCGGTATCTAAAATCGCAATAATAATACTGGAACTACCTTGGGTAATATTCCAAGCAGAATCAGCATTAATGTCTGCTCCAGGTGTTCCGTACCCGACTCCATTTGGAGAAGCTTGTCCTGTATTTTTCATATTCCACTGATATGTATTATAATATGGATCATTTGGATCAAATTGCACTTTATGAACCATATTTGGTTCCACAGTTTCAAAGAATACATTTCCTTTTAACTTATCTATAAAAGAAATTGCATCAGAATCCTGCGGAATTTCTATTACCCCCCAGCCCAATTTATTAAAACTTCCAATAATTTCCGAGTTAAATTTTGAAAGTAGTGGTTTCATATCTTGAATAGTGATACCCGTTTTTAATTTTATAGCTATTTGATTCGAGCGATATTCTATTTGTTGGTTTTTCCAAGTGCCCTTTTTAATAAATTTTGCCTGTTGTGCAAATGATATGGATAGTGGAAATACCATAATTAGGATAGTAAGAAGTATATTATTCAAATAACCCGAAGTATTTTTCATTGTAAACCTCTTAAATTAATCGTATTTTTATATTTGTTATGACAGTTTGTTCAAATTAGAAATAGAACAGCCTCGAAGATTTGTTTATCTTCATTTTATGTATTCTTGTAGGAACATTTATATGATGAAAGACAGCTCGAGGCTGTTTGTTTTTTGAAAATTTTATACCGGAGGTGAATGATTCTTCTTCATATTATTCAATTGATTATTTTAGGAAAATCATTTTCTTTGATATAGTGGCCCCTTTAGAATAAAGATTATAAAAATAAACTCCTGAACTTATTTGATGCCCTTTATCGTCTTTTCCATCCCAATAAATGGAATATTTACCTGAAGACTGATTTTTGTTTACTAACGTTTTGACTTTTTCCCCTTGTATATTAAATATTTCCAACAATACATCACAACAATTTGGAAGTTCATACTCAATATTAGTACCAGGGTTAAACGGGTTAGGATAGTTTTGCATTAGATGAAAATCAATAGGCTTGGTTAAAGTATTGTTAGATATTGAAGTTATAATTTCTGTTACATAAATACCTCCCCAAGTTGCATATAGTTTGGTTCCTGAAAGAGTAATAGTCCCATCCCAACTTCCAATTTTTTCCCAAGTTTTACCATCTTTACTCTCGTAAACCCCTACACTATCCTTTGAACCAGCAACCCAAAAGACAGTCCCATCAGAGGCAATCTGGATATTTCGACCACTTGATGGATTTGGTAATCCGGTTGTCGGATTACTCCATGTTTGTCCTCCGTCAGTCGATTTGAAAATCCCTATAGGATAATTATTTGATGTTGTAGTACTAAGATATATTACGAATGATCCTTTATATAATCCAATTGAAATTGGTCCTGCTTTCCCTTTCGCGGGATAGTTCATAGAAACCCAATTTAGACCATAATTAGTTGATTTTAATACATCTGAACTCCATTCTGTGCCAACATAAACTATATTTGAGCTATCTTGTGCAATAGCAATACAAATTATTCCGACTCCGTTTATTATTGAATCACTTACAGCAATCCAGTTCTTTCCTCCATTTGTACTTCTATAAAACATTCCCCCATCAAATCCTGCTGTACCGCAGTACATAGTGTCCGTATGTACCGGGTCTAAAGCTATTTGGTTAACCACTGTTTCTGATGATACAATTATTCCTGAATCACTATTCTGCCAGCTATTTCCTGCATCCGTTGTCTTTATTAGCCCCGGTATTGTATTGTTACTGCTTCCGAGTGTTACGTAAATTATATTTGAATTCTTAGGATGAACGACTATTTGGTTAACCGTAATTCCGCGTAAAAGTGTATCCCACGAGACACCGCCATTTGTACTTTTAAATATGCCTCCCATTGTATTAGCACTATAATTACTAAAACTTCCTGCATAAATAACATCTGGATTAGCCCAATCCACAGCAATGGATGTAATACTTTCCGAACTTAATCCGAGGAATTGCCACTGCTGTGCAGATATGAGAAACGGGAAAAATAAAAAGTAGGTAAAAAGCTTTTTCATATCAGATTTCCCAAAGTTGTGATTGTTTAAGTAAACCAAAACTCAAACTGATAAAAACATATCGTGGTTTTCTTCTAACTGGAATTCCCCAGTACGTTCATTTACATGAGAAATGATTTTCCTTTTACTATTGAGCAATAAGGTGTTAAACGTTGACTCCTCCAATTTCGCAATCCCGATATTTATACGGTCATTAAGATAATTCTCAAAATTGTCGATTCTTAATCATAACTGCTAAAAGACCTGATTATAATATAAAGAGTATTTATTTAAAATGAATCAGTAAAAACACGTAGTAGCTTCTACGTGTTTTTACGTAGTACTTCTACGTGTTTTTACGTAGA
>CAZUCY010000105.1:0-13232 GCA_964618785.1 uncultured Ignavibacteriaceae bacterium
GTTCCAGTTGCCTTTGAATATATCGCTTACGTTTCCGTTCAACACAAAATTTATTACCGACGTTCTGTCCTGATCCGGCTCAAATGCATTTCCCTGGTTAATGCCGTCGAATGTATATTTTGTTTGAGATAAAGAATAAGCAAGCCAGCCGGTAATCGCGCCAATATCTTTTCTAAGCATAAGTTCTAGTCCGTATGACCTGCCGTTGCCCCTTGTAAATATATCTTGAGTTGAAGTATATACAGGGTTACTGTTAGCCTGGTAATAGCTTGGGACAATTTCAGCCTCGTAATTTTGATTAAAAATATAAAGATTCTTGTAATTTTTTAGATACGTCTCAACATCGAGAGCGAAATAATTGTTTATCTGTTTTTCATATCCGAATATAAAATGCGTCGCAGTGGAGCTATTAATGTTTTTATCTGCAGTCACCCAGATGCTTGATAAAAAAAGCCTTTCAATGCTGTCAAGATATTGGTCATATAACCCCGCAGCAAACTTTAAGCTGCTTGTTTCATTTAGCCTGTACTTAAGCGAAAAACGGGGTTCTAAATTTGTAAAAGTTTTATCTGAAGTAAATTGGTTAAACCTGAAACCGGCTTCAACGTCCCATACCGGGTCAGGCTGCCATATTAAGCATGAATATGCATTTATCTCATGTGCATGGTAGTCAATATCAACAAGTCCGGCATCCCAATCAAAATTATAAAGCAGATGAAACAGATGAAGCTCAGCTCCGGACTTAAGAGTAAATTCATTTGAAATATAATAATCAAGTGAAGCTTTCCCTGAATAATCGGATAAAGAATTAATTTCCTGAAGCGGTTGAGATTCATTTAAATTAAAATTAGATTTAAATTCTGTGCCTGTTACTAGAAAGTTCGTATAAATTCTGTCATTAAGAAGATGCGTCCAGTTAATCGATCCTAATGTATTTCCCCAGTCGTAAAGCACACGAGGACTTTGCGGCGAAATGTTATCTATCTGAAAATTAAGATTATCATGGCTGCCAAAATAGCTGGCGGTAAGATTGTCCCTATCTCCAAGCTGAAAGAAACCTTTTAAATTTCCATCGTCAAAAAAATAATCGGGCAGGTCATGAATAAATTTTGAGTATGACTGGTCTATGTATGTCCGCCTGAAAGAACCCGATAAAGAGCCTATTGAGCCGATAGGCATTTGCAAAGTTAATGAAGCAGCTATAAGGCTTAAATTAAAATCACCTTCAAAATTATTCCTATTGCCGTCTAAATTTGTAACATCAATTACGGACGAGAGCCTGTCGCCGTATTCTGCTCCGAACCCTCCTTTCGAAACATCTACTTTCTTTATTGCATTCGTATTAAAAGTCGAAAAGATTCCAAAAGCATGTTCGGGATTATAAATTTCTGCTCCGTCAATAAGGTAAAGATTCTGATCGGGAGTTCCGCCGCGAACATATATTGCAGATGAAAAATCGGAAATTGAAGTTATCCCGGGCATTGTTTGAAGTGCGCGGAGTAAATCAGCTTCGACTACTTTCGGAATTGCGTTTACCTGCTTGGAATTCATTTCTATGGTTGACAGCGACTTTGCATATAATTTATCCGCTATATTCACCGAGTCGCCTTTTACAAGGACCTCACCCAGTTTATAAGCCGTTGGTATTAGATAAATCTTTAAGATTTGTTTTCCATTATTTGCATTAACTTCTTTTTCTGAATTACCATAGCCGATATAGCTTATAATTAATTTTTGCTTGTCAGGCGGAACATTCGATATTACAAAGTACCCGTTATTATTTGTGCTGCATCCAAGCTGAGTTCCCTGTATATAAACACTTGCACCTATTAAAGTTTCACCTGTAGTTTTATCATAGACAAATCCTCTTACGGTTGTTGTCTCCGGCGTTTGTGACAAAGAAAAAGGGAAATATAAAATAGAAAAGAGTAGTATCTTTAAAAAAAGATATTGAACTTTCATTCATTGTCTTTCTGATTATTTTTTAACCTAATTTTTATATTTTTGGTTTTAAATTGTAAAAAAATAATCAGTAAGCCGATATCCTTCTCCGGTTAGGTTTTTATTTTATCAGAAATATTAAGTGTACCTATAGGGATTTTCCCTAAAGGCTCACTATGTGAGAACTCCAAACCTTCTGTTCCGCAGTTAGATTGTATCATTCAAATTCAGCTAATTTTTTTATTTTGAACTCAATCGTTCAGTAAATCGTTAATTATGTTTCAAAATAAATACAATTACGATTTAATATCAATACGCAGTTCCGTAATTCTTTTGGTCTATTTATCATTTTTATAAATTTGTGATATGTCTTTTGAAATTCCGGTCGTGAGCAAGAAAGGTTACACATTGAATATGAAAGATAAAAAATGCCCGGAAGCAATTCTTTAATCAAACATCAACACCATGAAGGACAATTGTCTGAGAATCACTACCCAGATTTTTAATATGACAATATGTACGTTATTATGTACATCTGTTATAAGGAGAATTAATTAAAAACTCTAACAGTAACGAATTCTCGTAAAAATTTATTCAACCTCAAAAATCAAATATTATTAAAGATTTAAGCTTTATAAAGAAAAATTTCAATTATTCATTTTTCTCGGATTCCATTTGCCTATGGCAACTTGGGGAATAAAAGTTTCGAGATCCGGATGAGGAAATGGAATAGTTTTTCCCTGTTCAGCGCTCATATATGCCGTCATTAAAAGTTGCGTTACATTAAAACCGTCGCTAAAGTTTTCGCTGGGTCGGGTGCCTTTAACAAAAGATTTTACCATGTGCCTGTTTTCAAGATCGTATCCGTAGGTATTCTCTTCATTGCTTACTACAGGCATCAGTCCGCTCTCCGCATTTTGTTTTTCAACTAAGTCTTCTCCCATATTCGGTTGGATATTTCTACTGAGAAAAATTTTAAGATCCGTATCCAATGTATTCACCGCCAGTGAGTATTCTGGGCCTAACAATTCCATACTCAACCGTAAACCTGCACCGATAAATGCCCATGAGGTTGTAGCTTCAACTATAAGTTTTTGTTCATTTTCATCTTTATATTCAACAACTACATGCGCATAATCTTCAGCCGGTCGATTTATATAATCTGTTGTGCTATTACTATTTTTTGCAAGGATTTCCGCATACTCTGGTCTTTGCCATTTTAAACATTCTGCATGGGCGGTAACACTAATCGGAGTTATTGAATTTCTTGCCTTGCCGGGTTCGGTCAATAAAAACCTGGCAACTTCAACCGAATGACACATCATATCATTCAGAACTCCGCCGCCTTGCAATTCTCCCTCCCAAAACCATGGTTTGTGGGGACCGCTGTGTTCTTCAGCCGCTCTTGCCAAATATGGTCTGCCTGCAAATCGTGCGCCTCTTGCCCAAATAATTTCCTTACCGCGTATAATTGCAGGAGAAAAAAGTTGGTTCTCAAGATATCCATCTAATAGTCCCGCTTTTTGAACAAGCTCAAGCATCTTTCCGGCTTCTGCTACGTTTCTTCCTAATGGCTTCTCGCAGCACACTCCGATAAGATTACCTTTACCTGTCTCAATGGCATTAGTAATTTCTTCCATCACTTCGATGCGCGTAAAATTTGGTGAGCAAATCCACAGAGCATTAATATCGGGATCAGCAGCCATTTCCGCAATTGAATTAAAAACTTTTGCTTCACCCACTTGAAGATTTCTTGCAAGGGCTGCAGCTTCAGACGCAGTTTCCGTATTTCTGTCATATATGCCTAATATATCCGCATCTCTAACCGATACCCATGATTTTATGTGAAACCTGGCATTAAAACCGGCGCCAATAATCCCGATACCAGTTCTTTTCTTATTCATAAATCTCTCCTTTTAAGTGCATCTCAAATTATTTTTATATCTTAATTACAGTTTTACTATCTTTAAAGAAAAACAAAAAAGCCAAAGCACATAGAATTGTCAATACACATGGTACAAAAAATACACCCGTCCAATTGACAACTCCTCCTGAAGTAAAATGATCTTGTACCCATCCTGCAAAAAAAGCACCCACATAATTTCCGATTCCATAAGTTGCAAAAGTGATTAAGCTCTGGGCAGAGTGCCGAATATCTGGTGGCGCTATTGTATCTACATAAATAAATGCAGCCGTAAAGAAGAAGACAAAACAAAATCCGTGTAGCGCCAGCGAAGCAATTACGAGCCAAATCGGCGTTCCGATGGCAAAAATAATATACCTGATCGGCCAGGCGAGCACGCCAAGGACAAGTACGTTTCTCAACCCATATTTTTTAATAAAGATTGGCAGCAAAAACGCCATTACAAAAATCTCTGCAATCTGTGCTATTGTCATAACTGCCGGCACACTTTTAGGAGATAATCCAATACGTGTAGATTCTAAGAACGGTGAAGTAAGCTGATAATAAAACATCAATTCGGTTGCTACAACAAACGAAATGATTATAAAGACTAAGAAGTTTTTGTCCTTCATCATTTTGAAAGCCTCAACAAAAGCCCACGGACTTGTACCTTCCTTTCTGGGAGGAGTATGCGGCAAAGAGAATGCCATCAATCCCATTATTACAGAAAAAACTCCGGCTAAAAATAACAGGTCTCCGCCGAATCCCGCTGCATTTTGAACTTTGAACCAAAATCTCCAGCTGGTTAAAGCCCATCCGGCAGCGATCCATCCAATCGTTCCCCACACTCTAATTACTCCAAAATCTTTTTCGGAATCTTTTAGATTGATAAATGCGATTGAATTTGTCAAAGCTAATGTCGGTGCATATAATAAACTGTAAAGCACCATTAACCACATCATTGTAGAATAATTTGTAATCTGTGAAATTAAAAGCAGAAAGATACCACCGCATAATTGCAGAGCAGAAATAACTTTTTCGGATGAAAAATATCGATCTGCAATTTGACCCCCGATAAAAGGTGAAATAATTGTAGCCAGCGGAAGCAAACTGTATATAATGCCGACTTGAACTCCGTTAAATCCAAGTTCATTTTGCAGATATGCTGCTAGCACCGGTGCCCATGAACCCCAGATTGCATATTGAAGGAACATCATAATTCCCAAACGTATTTTAACGCTCATTAATTACTCCGTATTTTTAAAAATAAATGTTAGAATAGAATCAACAACTTAAAATAGATATACTGTTTGAGACTGATTAAAATTTCGGTCAGCTTGCCAAGCTTACCATTATTATTCCTCAATATTGATTAAAATTAAAATTTTAATTCTACTGGCGCACTCTAAAATTATTTTTTAGTCAGCCTCCATTTACTTAAGTATTACACTTCTTTAAATGCGGTAATGTATTATGATTAGCACTCCGCATTGAAGAATAAAATCCGTTCTTGTAATAAAATAATTCATTTTTTAACTCCCCGAAATATTTTTAGATAGAACCCATATATTTAAATAAAAGCCGAAAACTATTTTTAACAATGTTTATAATTTGTTAAAATTATAAATAATAATCAATGTTATTACAAATTATTTAAGGTACTGACATTTCTATTGAGTTAATGCAAAATTAGTTAAAGCACAGAAAGATTGAATCCAAAATAATAAAAGGCGCTCATTCAACTGCACGCCTCTCATAAATAAATCTTGCCTGCGACGATAAAATCCGAATAGATCATTTTTCTCGTTCCTCCATATCTGCCTTTGCAATTACTCCTTAGTTCAATCTCTTGCTCTTTTAGTAACAAAAAATTTATAGTTCTGCCTGATAATCTCTTTTCTGGTCGCGACATCCCTTTAATTTTTTTCAAAGCATCCACAGGCTAGTCCCTAAATTTTATCCTTGCGGCATTGTGGTTCCTCATATCTCAAAACTGCAAAATCTACTTGAACTTTTACAATTGGATATAACTTAGTCTAAATAATTGGCTTCTCCATCCCCATGAATCAGGATAAAACTAAATTTTAACACGCGGTTATTCGGCAGAAAATGTGGTGGGCTAAGCTATGAAAAGAAGCGAAATTCCCTTCGACATTTTTATAATAAAAAATTATTATTATCGCTGCAATAATATCGGATGAAGAGTTTGGCTTGAAATAATAAGCTTTTTCATAAATATTAATTTTATAATTTTTACTTCTAAGACACGTAGGTTCACAAAGTTTATTCTAAATTATTTTAAAGTTTCATAGAGTATTAGTGCCTTTGTGGCTATTTTTATTTATTATTTTATAATTGCTTCAAAAGAAACATCGCCTGAGCATTTTGCAATTACAACTCCTGATCCATCTGGCAGGACGGAGGTTCCCGATGCTTTGACAACTTTCATGTTTCCCGGCATTGGACAATGTAAAATGGTTTTAAAATCCTGATTGCTTTTCGGGAAATGAATTTCTACGGACAATTTGGATGCGTCTTTAATAAATCGGACTTTGTAAGAAATTGTCCCGAAATGCGAGGAAGCATTTTCAACGCCTATGTACTCTCCGCTCGCGAGCCAACCTCGGGCGCATCCGCGCAATAGATGCAGTGTGTTGCCATCTTCCATTATAATCATGTCACGGATACATCGGACCACTGCTTCGGGTGTCCACAAATGCTGCCGGTCGCCGGAAGTTTCAATTGTACCGGGATCCTGCCCACGTTCTTCACACCATGTATACAAGGGAGTTCCATGATTCAAAGTTGCATATAGAAAGGCATTGGCAATATCGCCTTCGCCGCGCGCAAGATGTGCCTCGGCAAAATCATTCAACGTAATGGCAACCCACATTCCATCGACCATCCAGCCTGTACGAACCGGGATACCGCCGGGGCTCATTCTTTCTTCTATGTGTTTAATCGTATTGTTCATCAATTCATGATTTGCAGGAAGCAGGTTTGTCGGATATATTGAATTCAACAGTCCCCAGCAACTACCGGATATTTTACCGGGCATGGAAGAAAGCCAGCGTGTACCGTCTTTGTCTTTAATAGCGCCAAGTTCCATAGCCCTTATTAAATCGGATTTTGATTGATCATAAATTTTTTTCAGTTCGTTCGCATCTTCTTTTTCACCTAATATTAAAGCCGCTTTATAAGCCAGCGAGCCCAGATAAACAGCCCAAATATTATGTGTGTAAAATATTCCATAATAACTATCATCATCCTTCAGACCCCCATCACCCATACCACACGGCATTAGCCCATAAGTAAGCGGTTTTTCACCATCTATCATCAATTCCGTTTTTTTACGCTGTTCTTGCTGCCATCTTGAACAAGCCAGCATTTGCGGATAGCGTTTTTTCAGAAAGGATGTATCTCCTGTATTATAAAAGTGTTCCATCAGGGACCAGGCTTTAATGCTTGTGGCGCTGCTGGGAAATGACATTACAGCAGTGTCGCCGGTATTGATAGTGATTCGGACAGACACGGCTATAAAAACATTGTTGTAAATCCGTAAGTAACAATAGAATTGAAAATTGCAAAAACGGAATATCATTCAATTTACGGAATGATTTCGTCCGGTTGGAGAAATGAAAATGATTCCGTTGTGTTTGACATACAGATTCAGCCTAATACAACCGCGGATGTTTTATGTCGACCACTATAAAAGAAAAGATTTTGAAAGCGGTAAGCCTGTTGGGGAATTAAAAGAAAGACAATCGGAAAAATCAGTTGATGAAAAAGTCATTTTACATATTAGATCAAGTAAATATTATTTCGTAATAAAAATTATTTATTTCTACCTCATTATCGGTTCCTGAACTCGGTACTGAATTAAACCGGATAAGGCTTTTTTATTAATAATAATTTTAATATTATTTAATAAAATTAACTGGGTACTCTGCTGTGAAAGTAGTTCCTTCCGTTTCCGATGTTGTAAAATATATATTACCTTTCAAATAACGTTCTGTTATTATTTTCATACTATAAGTCCCAAGACCTCTGCCTACACCTTTAGTGGAAAAAGAGCGCTGGAATATCTGCCCCTGATTTTTTTTCGGTATATAGCCGGGGTTATTAACAAAAAATTGAACTTTATTATTTACAAGATTGCAGCCGATTTTAATTTTACTTCCCTTACTTGAAGATTCCAACGCATTTTTAAGCATGTTTTTTAAAACTCTGGAAATCAATATTTCATCGCTGATAAAAATAACCGTCCCGCAAATTGGATCTGTTTCAATTTCTTTTTCTTCTGAAATAAATTGTCTGCTAAAAAGGTCATTTAAATCTTTAATTATTTTAAGTGAATTACAATTTTTTAGATTAACTTTAAGTTCAGCATTCTCTGCCTGTGTAAGATCTCTTTGTGCTTTTATTTCTTCAAGTAATCTATCTATTAATCTTGAAATCACAGGCATTGTTTCTTCAATTTCCTCTCTGGGTGAATCATTTAATATATGAAAATAACTGCTTAATGCACCGGCAGAATTTAAAACATCATGGAAGAAAATCCTTTCTAATGCTAACCTTCTTTTTTCATGACTAATATCCACAAAAGTAAATATTGAAAAACATTGATTATTTAATTTTAATTTTCTTGACCAAACTCTTAAATCCAAAGCCTCCTTTGTATCCTTCTGTATAATTCTGCACTCCTGAACATCTTCTTCACCTTTTAATGAAGAAAGAATAACATTTAAAGCACCGCATGTATCGCAAAATTCAGAAGTGCCGCATCCTTCAACCGTCATAAAAGAACGCTCGCAATTAAGAACTTCACCCAGCCTTTTGCCGTATGATGATTCTACATTCTTATTTTTTAATAAATCCTTAAATGCCTTATTACCATATACAATTTGCCTGTACTCATTTAATACTACAAGACAAGTCGGTGTTGAATCTAATAATTCAGCAAATAAATTTTTATCTAAAAATAATTGCTTTTGATTTTCTATTTCTTTGGTGGATAATCTGTTTTTTAACGCAGGAAATGTAAGAGTATCTTTACTATTCATATATATTTATGTAAAATTATTTTCAATAATTTGAAATACTTACTGTTACCTGTGTTACGCAATAAGTAATCGGCTTAATTTCTAATATAATCTTTTAGGCAATCAAATAAAACTTTTAAAGCCTTATAATAACGGATTGGTCTGAAAGAACCGTTGCTGTCCAAAAAAATTCAAAAACGATAAAATTATCTCTGAAAATTGATTTGCCTTAATTCTCTTCACTTGATAAGGGTTTGGTGAAGGCTTGCCCGAATGGCTGTTTATCTGGTTATTACTCAATCTGTTTTATTATTATTCGAAATAATTTATTTTTTAATTTGTGCACGTTCGGGCAAAACATTTTTCAAAAGCCAACTACCGCCAATACCAAATATTATTGGTCCTGGTTTCGGCATCAATCTGCATAACCATAAGAACAACGGTTTTTTTTATCAAACGGTTTATAAAAGTTAAACTCAATTGTTATAGAGCAGTCACCTGAATTTTTATAAAGCGTATAGTATGCAGTTGAAGTATAGCAGAAAAGTATTGAATTGCTGCTTGAGCAAGAACGTATGATGAACTCATTATTAAACAGAATAAAATAGAAATTGCCGCTTTCTACAGATACTAATAAATTTGAAAATTGCCCGGTGTGGCATTTTAATCCCATTTTACGTAAGGTGAGTTAAATAAAATATTTTCTTATGTTTATATAAACAAACAGAAAGAATTTATTCTTTTTTGAATTTAAATCAGTAGAGTTCTCATGTATAAAAGAATATTATTTTTGCTCATACTGCTTTCCGCACTTTTAAATGCTCGGCAAATTATCAATCCTAATCGGGACTCCTCTCCCGAGGGGATGGATTTTCATGAAGGAGCAGATCGCATCCATTCGGGACAACCTCTTCATCAAACTAATAAAAGTTTCTTCATACGGAATAATGGGCAATGGGATTCTGATGTAAAATACTTTGCCCGCATAGGCGGTATGAATGCCTGGATTACTAATTTCGGCATAGTATTTGATTATTATTTAATAAAAAATAACTTCCGGAAATCCGCTATCAAAGGTATAAAAGACTATGAGAATAAAAATATTACTATACAAGGTCATATAGTTAGAATGCAATTAATCAATACAGAGAAAAAAATTATTTCTGTAGGCAATAATCAGTGTTCTGGATATTACAATTATTTTATCGGAAACGATCTAAGCAAATGGGCAAGCTATGTGCCTCTTTATGATAATGTTGAATTACAAGGCATTTATAAAAATATAGACGTAAAATATTATTACGATAACGGAATGCTAAGATATGATTACAAAGCAAAACCCGGGGCAGATTTATCGCAGATAAAGTTTAAGTTTGAAGGTCAGGAAGGGATAAGTATTAACTCAATGGGGGAACTAATCTTAAAGACAAGCATAGGTAATGTAACAAACGGGAAAATATTTGCATACCAGATGGAAGGTGAAACTCAAAAAAAAGTGGTGTGTAAATTTGAGCAAAGTGAAAACGGAACGATAGGTTTAAAGGCAGAAAATTACAATATAAAGAAAGAGTTAATAATTGATCCGTTGATTTATTCAACTTTTATTGGGGGTAGCAATGAAGACATTGGCAATTCGATTGCCATAGATCCCGGCGGCAATGCTTATGTAACCGGAGCTACTCAATCTTTAGATTATCCTGTTACAACCGGTGCTTATCAGGATACTCTGGGCAGTGATATTGAAAATGCCTTTATAACAAAGCTTGACTCGACCGGGAGCGTTTTGTTATATTCTACTTATTTGGGAGGTAATAATTGGGATCAGGGAACCTCAATTGCTTTAGATGCTGGAGGGAATGTTTATATAACCGGTGCTACTAACTCTTCCAACTATCCCGTGACAAAAGGAGCCTATCAAACTTCTCTAATTGGTCAAATGAATGCCTTCGTTACCAAATTAAATCCTACAGGCAGTGGTCTGGTTTATTCTACTTTTCTTGGAGGTAATGGATATGATAATGGCTCTTCAATCGCCATAGATGCCGGCGGAAATGCTTTTATAACCGGATATACTACATCATCAAATTATCACACAACAAGCGGAGCTTATCAAACTAATTATGGCGGTAATTATGATGCTTTTGTAACAGAACTAAATTCATCTGGAGACGGTTTGGTTTATTCTACTTTTATCGGAGGTAATGGCGATGATAATGGTACTTCAATCGCCTTAGATGCCGGTGGCAATGCTTATATTACCGGATTTACTACTTCTTCAAATTATCCGGCAACAAAAGGCGCTTATCAGGCTGCTTTACTTAGTAGTAATGGAAATGCATTTGTAACAAAGCTTAACTCTGTCGGAAGCGCTCTGCTTTATTCTACTTTTATCGGTGGTATAGGAAATATTAACATTTCCGGCGGCGATCAAGGTTATTCAATCGCCATAGATGACAGCGGGAATGCTTATATAACCGGGTATACTACCTCTTCAAATTTTCCGGTAACAAGCGGCGCTTTTCAGGATACTTTACTTGGCGTTAATGGAAATGCCTTTGTAACAAAGTTAAATTCTACCGGAAGCGCTTTGCTTTATTCTACTTTTATTGGAGGTAATAACGGCGATGAAGGGAATTCAATCGCTTTAGATGCTGGCAGCAGTGCTTATATAACCGGCTATACTACCTCTTCAAATTTCCCTTTATCAAGCGGCACCTATCAGGATACTTTGCTTGGCAGTAATGGAAATGCCTTTGTAATAAAGTTAAATTCAACCGGAAGCGCTTTGCTTTATTCTACTTATATCGGGGGAAATAAGGATGATGCTGGTAATTCATTAGCCATTGATGCCGGCGGAAATGTTTATGTAACTGGGAATACTACTTCTTCAAATTATCCCTCAACAATCGGTGCGTATCAGACTTCTTATGACGGTATTGGCGATATTTTTGTAACAAAATTGAATATCTCTACCACAACATTTGTCAAATCAAAGGCTTCACCCTTTCCAAATAAATTTGAGCTGATGCAGAATTATCCCAATCCGTTCAACCCTGCAACTACGATAATCTTTTCGGTTCCTAAAACAAGTTTTATAACAATAAAAATTTATGATATCCTCGGTAGAGAAATAAAAACATTGGTTAATGAAGAAAAATCTGCAGGGAATTATTCCGTACAATTTACAGGTAGTAATCTGTCAAGCGGAATATATTTCTACAGGTTGCAATCAGGTAATTATTCCCAGACGAAAAAACTTATTCTGCTTAAATGATTCCCGGCTATCTTCCGTTGCAGTTTGTTACCGGATCACTTTTAAAAATCCTAATGATTAAAATAAATAATTAATGAAAACTTCACGAAGAAATTTTATTAGAAAGGCTAGGTTAACCGGATTATGTAGGATGATTTTGCCAAAAATTCTTTCATCGAAGGATTCTATTCAATCATTGGCAAATACAAATAATATCAAAGGTTTAACATTTTTGTCTCAAGGCGATTCTATAACCGATGTCTACCGGAGTAGGGATAACGATTGGAATCACGTATTGGGACACAGATATACCTATTTGATCGCAAGCCGGCTTAGGCACCTTCATACCAATAAAAATTTTATGTCCTATGACTGACGGGTTAGTGAAACAGGGTTAAGTACCTTGATGCACAGTGGCTGCAGGACACACTTGGCCTCAAACCGGATGCACCTAGCATATTGTTTGGCGTGAACGATGTAATTGCTACTATCAGAAACGACAATCCCGATACAGTTGAACAGTTTGAAGGAACTTATAAAATAATATTAGAGCAAACTCTTAATGTGTTACCACATACTCAAATTGTTCTTTACGAACCTTTTATAGTGCCTGTAAGCCGGGTAAAAATTATTACAAAGATTTGGCATGTCGTGATTTTAAAGCGACAAAAGATTGATCGAACATTAGCAGAAACTTACCATACAACTTTTATTCGACTGCAAAAGCAATTTAATGATGCCTGTCAAAAAGCTCCTGCTAATTATTGGATTTGGGATGGTATTCATCCATGCTACCAGGACATGAATTATTTGCCAGACCTTAGATAATAGAGGTCGGAAAAAGCTGACTTTCATTAAAGGTATTGATTTCACTACAAAAGATAAATGAAGGAACTCTAATGAACATAACAAAGGTTACTTTCTTATTAACTTTTATTTTGTTCCTATATACTACAAAAGGATGGCGCCAAAACAAGGAAACTATTCATAATCCGATAGATGATGGGTATTTTACCGACCCGCTTATTATTAAATACCAATGGATATACTATATATACTCTGCCATCTATCTCTGGGAAGGCGATGAATTTGG
>CAZUCY010000106.1:0-13167 GCA_964618785.1 uncultured Ignavibacteriaceae bacterium
AAAAAGGAACATCTGTCATGGCAGAACGCAAAACAGGAACTGTTAAATGGTTTAACAGTGCAAAGGGCTTTGGTTTTATTCAGCAGCAAGGCGGAGCTGATATATTTGTACACGTCAATTCTATTGTCGGCGAAGGCAATAAATCTTTGGAAGAAAATGATAAAGTCGAATATACGGTTACTCAAGGCCAAAAAGGTCCGCAAGCATCTGAAGTAAAGATTATCAAATAATTATTATTATAGATACTCTCATATTTATCTGAAGCTGGTTTATTAAGAGAACCATAGAACGACATTGAAACTATGGTTCTATTTCTTTTTGATTTAATTCGGGAAGCTATTCTGTAGGTCTGCGTTTTCAGAGCTGCTTTGAATAACCTCTTTCCGGTTTTTGCATAACATTGTATAAGGCACAGCCGGGCAGGTTATATTTATTTTGCATTCTGATTGCCCGTCTGTATAGCACATAAAATATCTATACCTAGTCGTTATCATGTCTTACGATCAATATAAATCGGTTTTTTGCAGCCTCATGTTTTTTCTATTACTACCAGGTGCATCCGTCATAATTGAAAGTAAATTTTGTATAATACCAATAAATTATATTGCGCAATAAATTGATAAATAGCATTTTGCCGAACTTTTTATATGTGTTCAATAAATATCCCTGCCTGCCGATTGGAAAGTATGCACTGATTCAATCGCATAGGGGTCACAGTAAAATTATCAATATGTGCGTAATATATTTACATGTAAGATGTTATCGTATTTATTAACATTGATAATGAATATCAATAATACTATGTCCCTTTGTTGAGACTTTATGTTTTCTTTTATTTGCTATCACTAGTAATATATCCCTGCGCAGCAGTTTTGTAAAGTCCTTCATGGTTAATGTTTTAAGCCGCGTTGCGGTAGTATATTAGTAGTAATATTGAAAATTACCAACTTATAAGTGCTCCAGCTGAGTGAAACAATAACGTCTTGAAATATATTAAATAAGAATTAGATTGATGCCTGTCCCGATACGATCAGAAGGGCTGGGGGCGTGTAGATTTTATTTTTAAATCAATAGCAGTTAAACGGAGTTTTTTTATATTTGAAACATATATAATGCAAAATTTTATAATTGATTAATCACCGCCTTTGGAAAGTTGTCAATTTGTGATAAGACTGCTGTTTTATAAATTGATTTTATATTATCCATACCATAAGATGCACAAAAAAGGAAGTTATTAGATGAAAACGAGTTTTAATTTATTCATGCCGACAAGAATTATTTTCGGTCCGGGAAAATTAATAGAATTAGCTACGACGTCTTATTTGCCGGGTAAGAAAGCCCTTGTTGTGATCAGTGCAGGTAAATCAATGAAAAAGAATGGCTATCTGGATCGCACAATCGGTTATTTGAAACAAAATGGCGTCGAATCGGTTGTGTTCGATAGGATTCTGCCAAATCCAATTGTCGATCACGTGATGGATGGTGCGAAGGTTGCAAGAGAAAATAAGTGTGATTTTATTGTTGGGCTTGGCGGCGGAAGTTCGATCGATTCGTCAAAAAGCATTGCCGTTATGGCCGCGAATCCAGGACATTACTGGGACTATATACACGGAGGAAGCGGGAAAGGAAAGCCCGTACCAAATCAGCCTTTGCCAATTGTTGCAATAACCACAACTGCAGGAACAGGCACGGAAGCCGATCCTTGGACAGTCATTACAAAGAGTGATACAAAGGAAAAAATTGGTTTTGGATACGATAGTACATTTCCCGTCCTTTCGATAGTCGATCCTGAATTGATGCTTACGGTGCCGTCGGAGTTTACAGCCTATCAGGGAATGGATGCTTTTTTCCACGCGGTCGAGGGATATCTTGCAACGGTTAATCAGCCGTCAAGCGATGCGTATGCTTTAATGGCTGTCGAATTGATTACCCGATATTTACCGGTTGCTGTAAAAGACGGGAATAATCTTGAAGCTCGTACTGCCGTTGCTTGGGCTAATACAGCTGCAGGAATGGTTGAGTCGCTTTCATCTTGCATTTCTCACCATTCTTTGGAACATGCAGCAAGTGCTTTCCATTCTGAACTACCTCACGGTGCAGGACTTACAGCCCTTTCTGTTTCATATTTTTCTTTTATGGCTGAAAAGTGTCCGGAAAGATTCCCGGCGCTTGTAAAGGCAATGGGTGAAGATGTTGATAAACTCCCGGCAATAATGGAAAAGGCTATGGCGTTTATCACTGCTTTGAAAAAACTCATTAAAGCAGTTGGTTTACAGGATTTACATTTGAGCCGGTTCGGTGTAAGAAAAGATGAATCGCCGGCTTTGGCAACGAATGCTATGGAAACAATGGGCGGTTTATTTCATGTCGATCCTTATAAGTTATCGTTTGATGAAGTCGTCTCGATCTATGAACGTTGTTTCTAATTTGAGAATTGACTCATTTTACGCAGTTATTAGAATTTTATTAAGTAACCTCGGGTTTTGGCATAGCCATTCCTATGGAATAACTCTGGGTATAGTAAAGCATCCACAAATTTTGGACTTTAGTCCTAGGAGTCGGGTTATAAATCCATTTATTTTACTAACCATGAGTAATTAAAAAACATTATATGTTATACTATTCAAATGGTTCAATAGAAAAAAATATATCCGGAGAAGAATTAAAGTCCGGGTTATATGAAGCTCTGGATAAGATCGGAACTAAGAAAAAAATTCTGGCTATTCCGCCGGATATTACAAGGTATCATTCACAAGCGGGTATTTTAACCCGGCACGTATGGGAATATTATAAAGATAAACTTACCGATATCCTCCCGGCTATTGGCACTCATTACCCAATGACTGAAAGTGAAATTCAATTAATGTACGGAAATGTTCCTAAAGAATTGTTCCGCGTGCATGATTGGGGAAGTGGTCTATATACACTTGGCATTGTGCCATCCGGTTATATTAAGGATATTTCCTGCGGTGCTGTGGATTATCCTATCCCGGTACAGGTTGATGAACTTTTAATAAATGGTAATTTCGATCTGATACTCTCCATCGGACAAGTAGTCCCTCATGAAGTAGTTGGAATGGCTAATCATAATAAGAATGTTTTTATCGGCACAGGGGGTAGAGAGGGTATAAATAAAAGTCATTTTCTCGGTGCTGCTTATGGTATGGAGAAAATTATGGGCAGGGCAGATACTCCTGTTAAGAAAGTTTTGAATTACGGCTCGGATCATTTTGCTTATCACCTGCCTATTATTTATGTTCTGACCGTCGTAGGCAAAGATGATAGAGGAAAGCTTGCTGTTAAAGGATTATTTGTCGGTGATGATATTGAGTGTTTTAATCTTGCCGCAGAACTCTCGCTGAAAGTTAATTTTGTAATGATGGATAAACCTTTGAATAAAATTGTTGTTTATCTTGATCCTGCTGAATTTAAAACAACATGGCTCGGCAATAAATCAATTTACCGCACCCGCATGGCAATTGCCGATGGTGGCGAGCTTATTGTGCTTGCACCCGGCTTGAGAGAATTCGGTGAAGACCCCGGTAATGATAAAATAATTAGAAAGTACGGCTATGTAAATACATCTGAAGTTTTGCAGCTTGTAAAAGACAATGAGGATTTACAAAACAGCCTTGGTGCAGCCGCTCATTTAATACATGGCTCTTCCGAAGGTAGATTTTCTATAATATATTGTCCCGGGAAAATATCCCGCAAAGAAATGGAAAGTGTAAACTTTCAATATGCTGATCTTGATGATGCAATTAAAAAATATAACCCCGATAAACTTAAGGATGGAATAAATATACTGCCGGGCGGAGAGGAAATATTTTTTATATCCAATCCGGCGCTTGGCTTGTGGGCATATAAAGGAAAATTTATTTAAAAACTTTATGGCAGCAATGAATGGAGAATTTTAAATGATTTTTATTGTAATGGGAGTATCGGGTTCCGGGAAGACGACTCTGGGCAAAGCCGTGAGCAATACTCTCGGCTGGAAATTCTATGAAGGCGATGAGTACCACCCCGCGGAGAATATTGAAAAAATGAGAACCGGGATTCCCCTTGATGATGAAGACAGGCTGCCATGGCTGCTTTCTTTAAGTAATGTAATTAAAGATGCAATTGAGAAAAAAGAAAATATTGTTATTTCATGTTCGGCGCTTAAAGAAGCATACAGGAAAATTTTAAAAGTGAGTGATGATGTCAAATTCATATATCTAAAGGGAAGTTATGATTTGATTAGAACGAGATTGGAACAAAGGCTCGTCCATTTCTTTAAACCGGAAATGTTAAAAAGCCAGTTTGATGCCCTGGAAGAACCGGGGCAGGCGATTGAAATAGATATATCAAAATCTTCCGAATCGACAATTAAAGATATACTAGACATAATAAATGCTATCAGGGAATAAATTCAAAGATTAAACCTTGCCATAGGCATCGAGATTAAGTGAAAAATTATTTAAACTCATCTCCTGACCAACCTCAACGGTAGGCTGAATAATATGTAAATCAGCTTGCAAAGCTGACCTGTATTATAGCTCAATATTGACTAAAATTAAAATATTAACTTACGTTATTAACAAAAAATAGTGTGTTATTATTTTCAGTAAACATGCAGCTTGCCAAAGGCATCCTGATTTATTGGGGCAATGCCTTAATTAGCTCATGCTCAATGCCTTTTTTATTATACCCGGGCGTTAATAAAATCTCACAAGGTAACTCGGTTAATCTTTCCAATAATGAAATTTGTAAATGAAAAGGAATTCTCGTAAACCGAAAAGAAGTGTCGGATTAAATAATATTCTTTTCATATCCTTATCCCTTGGTTTTGAATAAAGGATTCGCATTTTGCCACAGCATCGGAAGAAATAATAACACTTGTTCCGTGAAAAGTCTCTCTAGTCGTATCTTCTAAATTATTAAATAGTCGTTGAACATACTTATAAAATAGGAGCGTCATGTGCGACTGAATATCCGTAAATGCCATATCCTTTACTATTTGGGATGTAATACCTAAATAATTTATCTAGTTGGTACCGGAGGGTAAAATTATTTTGCCGGAGTAAAACGGGCAAAAATTAAAAACAATATCATATCAATTAATTTCCAATAGTTCGTTTATAATGTTTATATTCTCAACTGTTAATGGTGCTGCAGTATAAACTCAACATATAGCATTAATTCCCGGGAATCCCTCAGGTAAAGGTTGTGCTTTTTTATTGATAACATAATCAATATTCACTCCGGGTAATTAATCCTGTAAAGCAAGAATAACTGATTGGATAATAATCGCATCGTCAATATTAACATCAACTATCACGCATATCTTGTCGCGGTTTTAAGCATGGCTAAGGTTGTTTGCATTTCTGGTAACCAAGCCTTTAGCTATTTTGGACTCACCAATTATTTTTAATGTCAGCCAAACAAAAATTTTACCGATCTGAGGGAAATGTTCAGAATTAAAGGCAATAAATTTATACAATAACGCAAGGCTTTTATTTTTGAACATGTTTTTTATTATTGACTTCTATTACGCAACAAATATTTGGCAAAGCCATTCCTATTGAACAAAATAGCCCCGGCAATTTCAGCTTGTGCAGGATTACGTCTCTGCTACCTGCTGACAATCTTTGCAATTTTCACTAATTCATATTTATTACTTAAGTTCATAGTTTTAATTACTCACCATTATCACTCCGCATTCCTTTCGTAACAGAAAGCTTGTCACTATGGGGGATGTCATAAAGTGATGCCTATGGCAAGAAAATACATAAATATAACTCCCGTACAAAGGTTAAAGTTTTATAAATTCTTCAACTTTTTAGCTTAATAATATTTCCCTTCTTAAGAAAAGGATAAATTTTCCTCTTTTATTAAAAGGAGAAGTGAAATTGCGCAATATTCAAAGTGAGGCTGACTAATTCACAACTATCACTCAGGCAAGAAAATATTGAAGCTTTAAAAAAAGTATGCTGCGGTATATCTCAAAATATTTATAGCATATTTAATATATATCGTAATTGCTGCCGTAACTAAAACTTTAGTGATAAAATATCTCTTAATTATTTTTTATGTTAGTTCCCGGGTGAATCGGGAGTATAATATAAAAAGTTGTTCCGTTTTTTATATCCGTATTAAATCCTGCTCTTCCCCCGAGATATTTTTCAGTTAAGAGTTTTACGCTGTAGGTCCCTATTCCGTGGCCTGCCCCTTTAGTCGAAAATGAACGCTTGAATATCTCTAATTGTATAAACGGCTCTATATACTTCCTGTTGTGAACACTGAAAATATAATAATTAAATACTTTAGTACCCCGGATAGTTACCACACCGTGTTTTTCAGTCGCTTCCAATGCGTTTTTTACTAAGTTGCTGAGAATCCTGCGCAATAATATCTCATCGGTTTCAAATGAAAATTCTAATGTATCAGAAGCTATACAAATAGTTTTGTCCTCAGTAACAGAATGGTTCTCGTAAATTTGAATAACTGCATGGATTTCGGTTGATGTATTAATTTTGTGTTTTTGAAGAATCAGTTCGCTATTCTCGGCCGAGATCAAATCCCTTTGTGCCTGTATCTCATCAATCAGGCGAGTTGCAAGTTGCCCGAGAATTGTACTAAACTCTGTTAATTCTTGGGGACTTACGCCTTCCAGCAATTCTGTAAAGCCCTTTATACCGCTCGCAGTATTTAGTATATCGTGAAAGAAAATTCGTTCTAATACGCTTTTCCTTTTTTTATCGCTGATGTCGTTCATACTTAAGACTATATAGCGTTTCCTATTAAAATCTATAGGAACACAATATAACTTGAAATCTAATGCACCTTTGGATTTAGTTATAATCCGACATTCCTCTTTGGCGGTTATGCCTGATTGGCTAGTGATTATTCCGCGGACAACTCCGCATACAGCACAATGCTTCGATGTGCCGCAGCCGCCCTCCATATCTCCTGAATGTATACAGGTGGCAAGTTCGCCGGGACGCAGTCCCAATATGCTTTCACTTGAATCGAGATTTAAATAATTTAGCATTGCCTTGTTGACAAAAACAATTTGACGGTTATTATTCAATACCAACACAACATATGGAATAGAATTAATAACCATGGAATAATCTAAATTTTCGCTTATCGAAATATTCGAAGATAGAATTTCCTCAATGGTAGATCGTTCGGGTGATGCAAATGCTGTTTTCACTTTAGTTTTTACCCTTTTAGAATAAATTTTTCAAGCCGCCGTCTATAGCGGTAGTTTTTCGTTTATGAAGCCTTTCCTGTTAATTAATAAAAAACCGCAGGAGATGCAATCTTTCCCTTTTCACAAGCCATTTTATTACAGTAATATTTTCAAATAACGTAAAATATACAATATCAATAATTTAATTGCAATAGTCCTTTAAGTAACGGCATTTACATTGCTGTCTAAAATGATTTAAAAATGATAAAATTCTTTCAAAAAATTACGTCTTAAGACATCTTAAAAATTAGAAATCTCAATGTTTCTATAAAATACCTCGGATCCTTCAGATTGAATTAAAATTTTGCCCTCGCTAACGGAAGCGTTTGTGCCGCAATTAACAAGATGTCCGTTTACATAGTGTTCACTTTGGTTGCCGTTGCAAATAATCTCAATCGTGTTCCATTCACCGGTTGGATTTTCGAAATTATGCGTTCTGAAAATACGCTTCATTCCCCAGTCAATTTCAGATTTGTTAGGTGAATCTATCATGGTCCCCACGCACCAATAATCACCGCAGTCGCCCTCCTGTACCTGGCATTCAAAGGAAGTTGGCCATACTTTGTCGGGATTATTTTCATTAAAATTGTAAAGTATTCCACTGTCGCGCTTATCTTTGTCGCGGGGAGGATATTTTTTATTACCCCATTTGAATTCCGCTTTTAAGTAATAATTTGAATATGATTTTTCTGTACAGAGATAGCCAAAATCTTTTCCTGCTACAGAAATAAGTCCGTTTTCAACTTTAAAAATCTTATCTGGGTCATTATTCTTACCTAAGCTGTCTAAGTATGTATACCAGCCTTTTGTATCTGATCCGTTAAAAAGCTTTTGTGTGTTTAATTCCCTTACCCAAATGTTCCTGAACGACACCGGATTACCGTGATCCTGTAAACTAATCGGCTGTTTAAACGGATGTTTTTCATACTTGGGTTTGCCTATATATTGGGTCGATCCTTTCAGCTCAACGTGATTTTGAATTAAAACCCCATTTTGTAATACTGTTATAAAAGCCGGAGTTTTTAAAGAGCTGTCTACATTAAAACGGGGTGCCGTAAAAATAATATCGAAGGTTTGCCATTCACCCGGTTTGCGTGAAGAGTTTACTAATGGAATATGCTGCTTATAAATAGAACCTGCTTGTCCATTTGAATAAGTCGGATTATTATAACTATCCAAAACCTGAAGTTCATATCTATTTTGAAGAAAAACACCGCTGTTTCCTCTTCCCTGTCCTTCTCCTTTAATTTCAGAAGGAGTTCTCCATTCTATATGCAATTGGCAATCCGCAAATTGCTTCTTAGTATATATATAACCGGAACCCGGCTTTACTGAAACTATACCGTCATGGATTGACCAACCCGCTACTTCTCCTTTTTCGTTTGTCCATTCATCTAAATTTTTACCGTCAAACAAAATTATTGCATCCGAAGGTGCAGCTCCGTTTTTACCGGGTGTCACTACTGGCGGAACAGGATTCCAGACTTCCGTTGCACGTGGATCGTCCTGTGCAAAAAATTCCGAAGTAATAATTAATACGAGCAAAACAAATATTTTTTTCATTAACTATTAATTTTAATGATTCGTCGATAAACTTTTAATTTATACATTTAATTAATTTTCTGCAGTGAAGAATGAAAAATTGATGATTAAATAAATTCTTGGAAATAACTAGCTATAAAATATTATTATAAATTCACATTTCAAAAATTAACCTGCTGGTTGTAACTCGGATTCTCAAAGCCCTGAACTACGATGCCTGTATTATCAAAAAATTTTTTATTTTTCACCCATGTATTGGAATAAATTGTAAATTATGAGTTTCCAACCTGGAAGCAGGTTGTTTAAAATGTAGATCAGCTTGCCAAGCTGACCCTTATAATGACTGTATTTTGACTAAAATTAAAATATTAATTTTACAGTAGCATTCAAAAATTACTTTTAGTTGATCTCTTGCTTAATTAAATAGAGGTTTGAGGCTACAGCCGACTTTATCAGTTTACCTTTGGTGGGACGGTTCTCTGTTACTAACGGTCAGTTTGAGTAATATTTTAAACTGAAGGAAATAAACATATGAAGCATTATCTCTTTATATTATTCTTTCATTCTTTTTCAGAATGGATAAATGCACAGCAGATATCTCCTTTATATTCCGGTGCTCCTTCCGACTCATTAATTAAGTCTGGTATCGAAAAACGCACTGAACGAAGGAACGGTAATTATATCATGAAATATATCTCCCGCCGCACTTTATCCGTTTATCTCCAGGAAAACAAAAAAGAAATTGGCGGATTAAGTTTCTTAGTCGGTGACTTGTTCTCATCCTTATTCCCATCTTGGCATTGTCGCTATGTTGGAGGGGTGAAGGCTTGTCCAATTGGGAGGTGGGTAAACAGTAGCATATTTATTGTATCTTAACAAAATTTTTTCCTAACGAGAGCAAATTATTAGTCATAAATGAAAAAATTTAATATACCCGGTTTTTACAGAAGCTCTTTTATAACAAAGATTAAAGAAGTAAGGAATCTGAAAGATCCAAGGAAAGTGGATTTTTCTCCCACTCTTTTGGATTTTGGACCGGTTAGATTTTATTTAGCCCGTCATTTCGGTTTTTGCTATGGTGTTGAGAATGCTATTGAAATATCTTACAAAACCGTTGAAGAAAACCCCGGCAAACGGATTTTTCTGTTAAGTGAAATGATTCATAATCCCGGTGTGAATAATGAACTTTTGAACCGGGGTGTCAAATTCCTGATGGATGCTGCCGGCAGTCAGTTAATTAGCTGGCATGAATTAAATAAAGATGATATTGTAATTATTCCTGCATTTGGCACTACTATTGAAATTCAAAATAAACTGGACGAAATCGGCATAAATCCTTATAAATATAGCACCACTTGCCCTTTTGTTGAAAAAGTCTGGAATAGATCACATCAGCTTGGGGAAAGTAACTATACTGTAATAGTTCACGGTAAGCATTACCATGAAGAAACACGTGCTACTTTTTCACATAGTGTAAGAAATGCACATGTCGTAATTTTAAAAAATATTGATGAAGCTCAATTTCTTTCTTCCGTTATCTTAAGCCAAAACGATAAAAAGGAATTCTACTCTTTTTTTATGGGCAAGTACTCTGATGGCTTTGATGTTGAAAGAGACCTTAACCGGATTGGTGTAGTCAATCAAACTACTATGCTTGCATCAGAAACACAGGCTATTGCTGAATATCTTAAAAATACGATGGTGGAGAAATTTGGTGAAACCGAATTAATTGAACATTTTGCTGATACCAAAGATACTCTTTGTTATGCAACCAACGATAATCAGGACGCAACTTACGGCCTGCTGAAAAAAGATGCAGATTTTGCAATTGTGGTAGGAGGGTATAACAGCAGCAACACCTCGCATATTGCTGAATTATGCCAAAGAAAGCTTAAAACATATTTTATTTCCTCAGCAGATAAAATTATGTCGAGGTGGCGAATCAATCATTTTAATTTAAATGAAAAAGTTGAAATACTAACAGAGAATTATTTACCGCCCAAAACCCCTGTTGATATTATTCTTACAAGCGGAGCCTCCTGTCCTGACGCAGTAGTTGACGAAGTTCTGCAAAGGTTGTTAACTTTTTTCGATAATACAAAAAATATAGATATAATTTTAAAGGAAGTATTAGAAAATAATATTTAAGCTAATATAATCTCCCAAAATTTATTTAAATAAAAACCAATATAATTGTGTGCCGGTATCATTGTATTTGCATTATTTGTTATTCTTTATCGTATTAGCTAAATTTTGTAGATAAATAATTAAGGGCTATATTTTTATGAGGGCAATAATTCCTGTAGCCGGTTTAGGTAGCCGTTTAAAACCGCATACATATTCCACTCCAAAGGTGTTGATAAATGTTGGAGGTAGACCTATACTTGGGCATATTCTTGAAAAACTTATAGAAGAAGAAGTTTATAATGCTACCTTTGTTATCGGTCATCTTGGGGATATGATTATCGATTATGTTAGTTCTAAATATCCTTCTATTAATGCAGAATATGTTGAACAACATGAGATGGAAGGACTTGGACATGCTATTTATACTGCCATACCAACAATTGATGAGAAAGAAATTTTTATCGTTCTCGGCGATACAATTTTTGACGTGAATTTAAAAGATTTTTTTACTAAGAAAGTAACTTCACTTGGCGTAAAAGAAGTTGGTGATCCAAGAAGATTTGGTATTGCCGTTGTTGAAAATGGTTATATAACAAAACTAATTGAAAAACCCTTAATCCCGGTTTCAAATCTTGCCCTCGTCGGTCTTTATTATATAGCCGACTCGGAAATATTAATAAAAAACTTAAACCGGCTTATTGAAAAAGATGTCAGAACTAATGGCGAATTTCAACTTACCGATGCGTTGCAGATGATGATTGAAGACGGTGAAAAGATTAAGGCCTTCCCGGTTGAAGGCTGGTATGATTGTGGGAAACCGGAAACTTTGCTCTCCACTAATCAATATTTGCTGAATCAAAAAAGCATAAGCAAAAAATTTGATAGTGTTATAATAAATCATCCCGTTTTTATTCCCTATGATGCAGATATTAAAAATTCTGTAATTGGTCCTTATACGACTATAGACAGCGGATGTAAAATAGATGATTGTATAATTAAAAATACTATCATCGGTTCAAATGTGCAGATCTCAAAAACGCTTCTTGAAAATTCAATAATTGGAAGCAATGTTATAATTAGAGGCATGATTAAAAGATTAAATTCAGGTGATTCATCCGAAATCGATTTTTTTTAATTCATTATTATTATGAGGATAGATTAGATATGTCATATTTCTTTACTTCTGAATCAGTATCCGAAGGACATCCGGATAAAGTTTGCGATGCAATTTCTGACGGAATATTAGATGCAATTTATAAACAAGATACTGATGCGCGTGTAGCTTGCGAAACTTTTGTAACAACTGGACTTGTTTTAGTAGGCGGTGAAATTACTACAAAAGCTTATATTGAAGTCCCCGATGTTGTAAGAGAAACTGTTAAAAATATTGGTTATACTAGTGCAGATTATAAATTTGACTCGGAGTCGTGTTCCGTATTGAATGCTATTCATTCACAATCGCCCGATATTGCAATGGGTGTTGACAAAGGCGGTGCAGGAGATCAGGGTCTTATGTTCGGTTACGCTTGTGATCAAACAGCTGAACTTATGCCTATGCCTATTATGTATGCTCATAAGCTTGTTAAAAAATTAGCCGATATTAGAAAAAAGAACAACGGTCTGATGAATTACCTGCGCCCCGATGGAAAATCCCAGGTTACTATTGAATATGATGAAAACAATAAGCCAGTGCGTGTTGATACCGTTGTTATTTCCACTCAGCATGATCCAGACGCAAAACAAAAGGTAATTAAAGAAGACGTAATTGAAAACATTATTACAAAAGTTATTCCGGAAGAATATATTGATAAAAACACAAAATATTTTGTTAATCCTACCGGCAGGTTTGAAATTGGCGGTCCTCATGGTGACAGCGGGCTAACTGGCAGAAAAATAATAGTTGATACTTATGGCGGTTGGGCTCCGCACGGCGGTGGTGCATTTTCCGGAAAGGATCCTTCCAAAGTTGATAGAAGCGCCGCTTATGCAGCAAGGCATATTGCAAAAAATGTTGTCGCTTCAAAACTTGCCAAAGAATGTCTTGTGCAGGTAGCTTATGCCATTGGGGTTGCTAAGCCTGTTTCGGTTTTCATTGATACTAAAGGCACCGGCGTTATTCCTGATATTGATATTTCCAGGATGATCCAAAAGGAAGTTGATTTGACCCCCAGAGGTATTATTAAGAGATTAAACTTAAGAAGGCCTATTTACCAGAAGACGGCTGCTTATGGGCATTTTGGCAGAAATGATAAAGATTTTAC
>CAZUCY010000107.1:0-13022 GCA_964618785.1 uncultured Ignavibacteriaceae bacterium
CGTTTTCAAACTTCAATTGGGAATAATCTATTAATGTAGCCTGAGCGCTTAAGATCAAACTTGAAAGATTTATAGAAAATCCGGCACCTAATTCATAAGGTGTAACAATATCGTATTGATCACTGTAACTATAATATGATGGATCAAGGTTTGGCGAAAAACCTGAACTAAACTGACTGTAGCCGCTTACATTATAATTTTCTTTAACTGTATAAGTTTTAGGGAATTGAACCGTTAATCCGATTCGTGCATTTTCCAGTTGATAAAGCATACCTAACTTTAAATCCCATCCGGTAATATCCCAATCTAAAAGTCTGTTCAAGTAAAAAGTTTGGAATCCTCTAGTAGCCGGGGTTGCCGGGTCGGTTTGTACATTGCTATAATAACCCTGCAAATCTTGTTCATAATAATTATTATTGTTATCATAACTTCCGGAGCTAAAATCAAGATTTAATCCTATAAAGAAATTTTTGTATGCTTCAACTGCGCCTGAGAATGTCCAGCTATGAGTTTCGCCGCTGCCGATAATAGTGCCGCTCTGATTCAAGTGTCCATTAATTGGGGTTACAAAGTTAGTGTCGGTCAAATATAAATCATATGGAATATAAGAATCTATATCATTTCCATTATTTAAATTCTGGATCATAGAATTATTCTTACCGTTAAAACCATTAAATTTTAAAGCGCTTGTAAAATCATTTGTAGTATGATACGAAAATGCGAATACCAAACTTCCTTTAACCGTGGGGAAAGGAAGGACAAAACTAAGATTATTTAATCTTGTTGCACTGGCTGTATAGTTAGACGAGTTACCAAGAAAAGAGGTATTATTTCCATAATTATCATAACTTAACCCGCCGGATAGCTCCATTTTCCTTATGAGTCCAAATCCTGCAGGATTGAAGAAAGCAGCCCCGGCATCATCGCTTAAACCAATGTAGCTGTCACCCATACCAAGAGCCCTTGCATCCGGACTCAGACCTGCAAATCCTAATCTAAGTGCATCATTCGCGTCTTGACTATAAATATTTGAATTAAATAAAATTAAAGCAATTGTTGCAAAAAGCTTTGAAGAGAATGAATAGAAGTCTTTCATTTTTTACCTCCCGCTCGTGTTTCTGTTTCCATCATTGTTTCTTACATGGTTATTGTTATTTGAATTATTTTCATTTCTGGAAGAACTAACGCTTTCAATTCTATCAGCAGATTTATTCTTTGAAAAATTTGATCTTGTCGAGGCTGATGAAAAGGGTGCCGAAGTACTTATTGTTGGTAATGGAGAAGTAGGAAGCTCTGTGACTGTTCTGCAGCTTCTAATAAATTCTCCGTTTCCGGAATCAATTTCACCGGAATCATTTACTTCTTCATTAATATTTTGGCTGTCCTGAATAGCAGAATACCACCATGGTCTATTGTAATAATAATAATAATCACCATAATCATTAATTTGATAGTAATTTTCTTTCTGTTTACTCAGAACATCCTCAGAATCATAATCTCCATCAGGCACCAGAAGCGTAGTGTAACATCCGGAGTATAATAATCCTATGATAAGGATAAAAAAGACTTTTATTAAAAGGTCTTTCATAATTTAAATAATTATCGTCCTCTTCGTCCGCCTCCTGAACTACTTCTGCCTCCGCCTCCTGAATAAGAACGAGCCGGCGGGCTGTAACTTCTTGGTGCCGGTCTGTTAACATTCTGTTGCGTACTTTTTGAGCCGGTATTTCTTCTGTATGAGTTACCTCTGTTATAATATTTTCTTTGCATTTGAGATGTCTGATGGCTCATGCTTCTGTTGATTTTGCCGGTTGATCTTATTATGTTTCCAGCACTTGATAAAGTGCCGTAGTTTCTTGGCTGTAAAGTTCTTGCAGTGGTTGTTGGGATACGATTATTAGAGTTTATGCCTGAAATACTCCTGGAACCATCGATATTTCGTAAGTTTCCTGTACCGCGTGTTTGTGTAAATCCACCATGTCCGTAACCTAATCCATGCCCATATCCATAACTGCCATAATAAAGGTTGTGATAATATGGATAAAAACCAAAGGCGCCATAATAAAAGCCGGGTCCAAAAGCCCATAATCCATATGGATCCCAATAAAATGGATCATAAAATGGGGAGTTCCAATAAAGACCTCCATATACATATGGCGAGTTGTACCCATAATCATTACCATAATAGGGCGGACATCCGTAATAATTATTTACGATACCATCACTGGAATCGGGATAATTTTGATCTCCATACTGGTCACTATTGATGGAATCGGGGTAATTTTGATCTCCATATTGGTTGCCGTAATTTGAATCGGTTGGGGTTTGATTATTCTGTGTACCCCGATGATAACTGTAACCATAACCTCCAGAGATTCTCATTGGAAATTGAGTATAACAGCCGGCAAACAATAAAGCGGAGACCAACAAACAAAGTCCGCTTAATATTTTTATCCTTTTCATCTTACATCCTCCGCTTAAATAACATATTTAAAATTCAACAATAATCGAGCCTAAATAAAGGCTTAAAAATTTCACTTGATAAAGAAAGAACAACTACTATTTGTATATAAAAATAAACTTATTGTACACAATTTTCTACAGATTATTTTTTAACTATTTCTTTGACAAAATATAAGCAAAATCAGTTTAATTCTTAATACTAAAATAAGTAGTCTACACTTTTTATATATTCGTAATATATTCGAGTCTTAAAGCCCGGTCCGCCGCACTTGGACTCCATTGCTTGTTGTCTAATAAATCACGCAGATCAAATCCCAGTGTAAAACCGTTGCCTATTGCCCATCTTATCCCGATATTCAAATAACCGTTCCCTGCTCCGTATTTTGTCGAATGATCGTTAAAAGCAAAATCATATTCGCCGATAACAGAAACACTGGAACCTATTGTCTTTTCACATCCTACGGAAAGATCAATAAAATTTTCTCCATCTTTGTCTTCAAGAGAATAATTTAGTGTTCCATGAAGGCTCATATAGCCTAAAAATTCAAAGTTTTTACTAGCGGCAGTGAAAAAGCCCGGAGATTTTATTGCATATCTGCTTGTAGAATCAAAATACTCACCTTTACCTTGTGAATCAAAACCAATAGTGACTGCCGGCAAAGCAATATTTTCATTTAGAATTCTAAACCTGACATCCACGCCTGGAGCATTGTACCAATCCGGTTTTCCGGCGCCGATTATATTTTCGCCTCCATAAGAAATTCCGAAACTTACATTGTTAAACACTCCAACTTCAACTTTTTCAATTAATATACCGCCGGGGAGTACATCTGAAGTAACCCCTACATATCCCTTTTGAAGTATTCCAGCTGTCTGCATATCGATTAAAGATCTATACTCAAATTTTGCACCTGTGCCCGCTGTTCCCTGTGCCCGCAAAATCGAACCTGTTGTAATAAGAAAAATAATGAGCAATAATATTTTTTTCATATTTCCTCAGTGTTTTTTCTAAAAAAGAATCGAATAATTCAGTTCTAAAAGATAACAATAATTAATTAAAAATTTGAAGCTCTTTTTTTATTCCTGACGTGTCGGGATAAATATTTATTTCTACAAGTGAAGGCAATAATGAATATTTGCATTTGACATAAATAACAATTTTACCGGTTCGATTCTTTGCTCGCAGACTTAGGCTGCCGTTTTTATCTTTCTCTTTTATAATATCGACTAAATCTTTTCCTTCGGTTATTTCAAGGTTTCCACAGATTTTCCGGAAAGGTACTTTAAAACCGAGTGCATTTACAGGATATATTGAGATATTAACCACTGACTGGCTGTCGGCAAATAAATTTTTCGGTTGGGTTTCTATTATTGTCTCATAGATATTAAAAATGTAATAGCAAATAAATACGATTATTACTAAAAATAATGAAATAAATATTATCAATTTTTTCCCGTTCTTTCCCATTCTTAAAGTTTTATTTGCAATAATTATTTATAATTAATTGTTATACTGATGATTTTTTAAGCTTTATAACCCTTTTTAACATACAATTAATAATTTTTTTAACAACGTTATCCGGTACTCCGTCTAAGTGTTTTGAACTTAAACGCATATCGCACTGATCGTTTACATAGTCGATAAGGACAAATTTATTATTTTTAGTATAAACTATTTCAGTCGACAGAAAATCCAAACCTGTAATTTCAGCTATTTTCTTAGTTATACTAATTATCTTTTTCAGGTTATAGCGATTCATTTCTTCAAAAGTAAGTTCGGAATAGAGATGGGTCTGATCATCCCACCAGACTGGGATGACCTGACCGAATGCCCAAAAAGATCTGAACCATGCTCTTTTTCCATCAAAAAAAGAAGGATAAACCTTTTTCTGCAGAATATATTTATCGTGTATAAGTGTAACTCTTTCATCCAGCACTTCTTTTAAAGATTCTGCGCCGGTTACTACGCCCATTCCTCCGCCAGTCGTGTTACATGGCTTTATGATAAAGGGTCTTCCCAATATTGCCAAGTCATCAAGTGAAATATAAATCTCTTCTTTTTCGCTGTGCGGAGGGATTATAATTGAGTGTGGAACATTTAATCCGGCTGTTATAAATTCAAGATGCATACTTGCTTTATCTATAGCATGAAGAACTTTATTATAGGGATTAAAAATTATTACCTTCCTGCGATTTAAGATTTTCCCCAAGTTTTCAAACTCCTGCTCAACATCTGATGCTCTGTCAAAATAAAAATTAAAAGCCAGCTCTTTATTATTAATCCTATTAGTGATTTCTGAAATGTTATAATAAGAAATTAAAAATGTCGTAAGCCCGGCCTTGTGGAATATTTCTTCAATCAAATCAATAAAATCTACATCATATTCCCACACAAAAGCCAGTCCCAAATCAAATTTTTCCATCGCATAAATATATTTTTACAAAGATATAGTTTACTATATTTGTAAGCAAGATTTTAAGTATATATTAGTTAATGCTTTATGCCCGTAAAAAGAGAGATTTGCTAAGTTGAGAATAATCAAGGTGATGAGGTTATTAGTTTCAATCATTACTGGAAATAGATAAATTACCCTTTAAAATTTTATAAAGTTACTTATTTAAGGAATAGATAAATATTTATGGTAAGATTTCCCGCCGTTATTATAATAATATCAATTGTTTACGGTTGTTCCGCGCAACAAGCATTTGTAAAAGAGACTAAAACAAATATGGGGTTATCTGAAATTACATACGGAGATTCTTCCAAAACTGCCATGGATCAATTTATTAGCGGGTCTGTTGCAGAGGCTAAAGGTGATTATGCTTCAGCAATCTCTTATTATTTACAAGCATCGAAACTTAACCCTAAACCGGGAGTATATTATGCACTTGCAAAAAATTATCTTAATTTAAATAAGCTTTCACAGGCTCTTGAATATTCCAAGAAAACCATTGCTCTTGATTCTACCCAAATTGATTATTATGAATTACTTTCTGAAATTTATTCAAATGCCAAGCAGTCGGATTCTGCCGCCTCCGTACTTTCAAAGATTATAAGCATGGATTCTACAAATGTGGACGCTTATTATCGCCTTGCCCGTATTTATGAAACCAGCAGACCTTCAAGTGCAATAAGTATTTATCAGGAGATTACAAATATTATTGGGCCGGATTGGAATGTCTTAATGCGCGTGGCAGAGCTTCAAGCAAATCTTGGAAATTTTAAAGATGCAGCTTCTTCTATTAAGCAGATTTTGACAATAGACCCAGGCAACATGGGGCTTAAAAAACTTCTTGCAGAAAATTATCAAAAAGCTAAAATGTTTGATGAAGCGTTAAAAGTTATTAATGATGTCTTAACGTTAAACCCGGATGATTTGGATGCTCATGACAGAAAAGCACAAATATATTTGTCGGAAAATAGATGGGATACTGCTTCCGGCGAATATTCTTATATCCTTAAACAGTCCAATGTACCAATCGATTTAAAAATTAGAATCGGCGCAACTTATTTCGAGCAGTCTTTTAAAGATAGCGCTCTTATTCCGATAGCCAAAGTTTTTTTTAAGACTATTGATCAAGATACTGCCAACTGGCAGGTTAAAATGTATTTGGCAGCTATTTCGCTTAATGAGAAAAATGATTCCGAAGCTGTTGAATATTTTAAAGCCGCTACGCAATTGGCAAGCTGGAATGTTGAAACCTGGATAAGGCTGGGAGGGCTTTATTTTGATAATAAAAAATACGATGAAGCGGTCAAGGTACTGCAAGAAGCTATTGCTTATTTTCCGGTAGATTTCCGCGTAAATTTAATTTTAGGTCTTTCGCTTGCACAGCTTAATAAAAACTATGAAGCGAGGGTAAAACTTAAAAAAGCGGTTGAACTTAATCCAAAAGATATTACGGCACTCTCAGCTTACGGCTATACTTTAAGTCAGCTAAAAGAAAATGACGAAGCCGTTATTTACCTGAAAATGGCACTCTCTATTACTCCGGAAGATATAAACTTGATGGGAACGCTGGGATTGATTTATGATGGACAAAAAAAATGGAAAGAATGTGACAGCGTTTATGAAAAAGCATTATCAATTGATTCTTCAAATGCTTTATTGAATAACAATTTTGCATATTCACTTTCGGAGAGAGGAATTAAGCTTGACTTAGCATTAAAAATGGCGAAAATTGCCATCAAAGCAGAACCGAATAACTCTGCTTACCTTGATACTATAGGATGGATCTATTTTAAATCTGGCGATTTTAATATGGCAATACAGTATATAAATAAAGCAATTCAGGTAGGAGGCGAAAAATCCGATATTCTTGAACATCTCGGCGATATTCAATCTAAAATGGGCGAAAAAGATAAAGCTCTAAAAACATGGCAGAAAGCTTTTAACCTTGATAAAAATAACGGTGAACTTAAGAAAAAAATTGAAAAAGGTGAAATTTGAAAAAATATAGTTTAATCCTTCTTTTACCTATTTTATTTATAATACTTTTTATTTCAGGCTGCGTTCCTTCTAAGCCTTCGGAGGAAGTGGAAATTTTACCCGCAGAACGTTTAGTAAATAAATTAGAAGCTAATAGGCGGCGTATTAAATCTTTTGAAGGTTCAGGTACCTTAGTAGTTCAAACTTCAAATACTGAAAATAAAGCATCATTTGAAACATCGCTTGTGAAGCCGGATTCAATATACTTAACAATATTGGGTGCATTTGGAATTCAATTAGCCCAGACATTAGTTACAACCGACAATTTTATTTTCTATGATGATCTTCATAATACTGCTTACCAGGGTCAGCTAACCGAAGATGTATTGAAAAATATTTTTAAGATAGACCTTCCTTTCAGCGATGTTATTGATGCTTTCATTGGCTCGGTAAATTTAACAAAGCATCTTTATAAACAGCCTACTAAATATTCAGTAGAGTACGATAAATATACTCTTACTTATTTAGATTCTACGACAAATTTTACATCTATTTACAAGATTGATATTAGAAGCCTTGGAATAACCAGCTTCCAGGTAATTGATCCTGATGGCGAGGTCGCTTTAGACTGCAAATATTCCGACTTTGATTATATCGGAAATGTAGCCGTCCCTTATACTATTGTAATCCAGAATGTGAAGGAAGGGCAGAGTGTTTCCATAATGTATAAAAAGATACGTGCAAATGCCGCGGATATATCCATTGATTTCAAAGTCCCGGATGATGCAACTGTAATAAAATGGTAATTGCAAAAAAATATTTTACAATTGCAATTGTGGTTTTCGCTCTTTGCTCACTGTTTGCGCAGAAAGATATTCAGAATGTACGAACAAATCCATCTATCTCAAATAAAAAGAATGAACTCTCAAAAGTTAAACAAGAAATTTCCTCCCTTGAAAAAGAGATAAATCTTAAAACCGCTAAAGAAAAAGAATCTTATAATACACTGGATAATTATAACAAACAAAGTTACTTACTCCACAATTTAATAAATAGTCTAATGGCTGATGAATCGGAAATGGAACAACAGATATCCGATACTCAAAATAAAATTGAAGAATTAACTAACCAAACACACTTACTTAAAATTAACTATAGCAAATATATAGTTGCCATTTATAAGCATGGTAAACCTGATTATTGGGAAAGCATTCTTGATGCAAATTCTTTTGAGCAGGCGATATTGAGATATAAATATTTAAAAAAATTTTCAGATCAGCGTGAACGGGATTTAGAAAAACTGCAAAATAAAAAAGATGAACTGCTTTCCGCTGAACAGAACCTTGAAACAGAAAAAAGCGAGAAGATGTTGCTCGCCAGTCAGAAAACAGATGAAGAAAAAAAACTTGAGGTTAAACGGGGTGAACGAACAAAAATTCTTAATAAAATTAAAAATGATAAAGCTGCTTTAAAAAGTGAATTGTTTGCAAAAAAAAATGCAGAAGTTAAAATTCAGAATATGATAAATAAACTTATTATGGAGACAGAGCTAAGAAGAATAGCCGAAGAAAAGAGGCTTGCAAAGGAGAAATTAAATGCCACTCCATACAAGCTTGCCTCAAAATCGGACGTTGAGAAGACGGATATTAATGAAGAAAAAAATTATGATGTCGACCTTTCCATTTCCGGGCTGCCTTCATTTGCTGCATTAAAAGGCAGGTTAAATTGGCCGGTAAGCGGCGGGAAGATTATCCGAAATTTCGGGGAAAACAGGAATGAAAAACTTAATACGGTCACACTCAACTACGGGATTGATATTAAAACTTTCCCGGATGCCGATGTACGTTCCGTGGCAGATGGAGTTGTTTCTGCAATTGACTGGCTGCCGGGTTACGGAAGCGTGTTAATTCTTACTCATAAAGCTGATTTCCGTACTGTTTACAGCCATCTATCGGAGATATTCGTTAAGGAAGGCAATCATGTCAATGCAGGCAGTATTATAGGAAAAGTTGGGGAAAGCCTTGAAGGGAATGTTCTGCATTTTGAAATATGGAATTCACGCAATAAACAAAATCCCGAAATTTGGCTTACAAAAAAGTAATTAAGTTGTTAAAATTTTTTTAAACCGATTCTTAATAAATACAAAAAATTAATTAAAATTACTTAATTTTACTAATCAATTAATAAGGGATTTTAATCAATGAAAAAACTATTTCTGTACTTCACGGTTATGTTTCTGACGGTGTCTGCTAATGCACAAATTGATAATTATCCAAGACCAGGGCAGGGAAACTTTAACGGGGGATTTGGGTTAAATTGGATAGACGGAGATTTATACTACACTTTTCATATCAGGCCTGAAGTATCTTTTGCTAATTTCGGTATTGGGTTGGATTTGAACCTTGACATAAACCAGAACGGAAATCTCAGGAAAGAGGACTTTACTAATTTTTCTGATTATCTGAATATTATTAGGTATATACGTTATGGTATGAAAAATGACCCGGTTTATATTAAAGTTGGAGCTTTAGATTATTATACGCTTGGATATGGGAATATAATGTTGAATTACAATAACAGTCCAAGCTTTGATGCGCGTACTATTGGACTTATTACAGATATAGACTTAGGCGAGTTTGGGTTTGAATCCATTTACAGCAATTTTCTTGAAGCAGGAGTAATTGGCGTAAGAGGATATGTAAGACCTTTTAAACTTTCAAGCGCCGGTAGTATTCCTATTATTGGTAATTTAACCGTTGGTGGTACTTATGCTATAGATTTTAATAAATATGCGGGTATCGTTTTCAATCAACCCCAATCGGCTTCAGACTTTGTCAATAATGGCTCAATCAATATTGTCGGAGTTGATTTAGGGCTGCCGTTATTGTCAACACGAATATTTGGACTTCAACTATATGCCGATGAAACAAAAATAATTAATTTTGGATCAGGTTCGGCTGTTGGTATTAAAGCAGATTTTGATGCTTTAGGAATAATAAATGCTTCAGCGCAATTTGAGAGAAGATTTAATAAATCGCAATACATACCCGGCTATTTTAATACTTTATATGAAGTTGAAAGATATCAGTACGATACTGCTTCAGGAATATATTCAAGTATGGCGACTAAACTTGCGAATTTGACTAATGCTGATAACGGTTATTTCGGTGAATTATATGCAAATGCATTAGGTCTATTTTATGTTATCGGTACTTATGAAAGATTGGATAAAACCCCGTACAGTGGAATTCTTCATTTTGAAGCTAATGCTGCGCCGGAGAGCTCGCCGGTTGTGATAAAGGCAGGATATGATAAGGTTAATATCAGTAGCGAAACCGAAATATTTAAACTTGATGATCGATCACTTCTATACTTTGAATTCGGCTATAAACCGGATCCTTATATAGTCGTTTCGATGTTTTACAAGTGGACATTTGCTCCCATTCGCGATTCAAATAATAACATAATTGATTATCAACCTCAAAAAAGAGTTGAACCACGTATATCATTCGTGTATCCGTTTAATTTTTGAGTTAATGAATAAATTTTCTTAAATTAAAAGTGGATGACTAAAATATAGGTCGACTTGCCAAGCCGATCCTTATTTTGGCTCAGTTTTGTCTAAAATTAAGATGTTTATTCTACCGTAGCATTCAAAAATTACTTTTTAGTCTGCCCTTAAACCTTTTATTATTTAATTAAATCAATTTCAAACCCTTCTTAACAATTTCTTAACATAAGCGTAACATTCCCTTAACATACAGGACAATAATTCTGCATAATATTACGTCTAAGATTTTTTAACCCTTTTAAAAAAATCAAAATAACAACTATTTATAAACAATTAAAAGAAAGATTTATGAAAAAATTAACACTACTTTTTGCATTGCTTCTTGTCTTTGCCGGACTTATTACTGCACAAGAAAAGAACCTTCCAACATTTAGCGGTTTAATGTTTGGTGACTATTTCTATGATGCCAAAGCAAATAATGGCGCTAATAATGATTTGAACGGTTTCCAGTTCAGAAGAATTTATATTACTACGGATTATGCTGTAGACGCAAATTTTTCAGCCCGATTTCGTCTAGAATCTGATCAATCAAGTAATTCTAATACTGCAGGAGGTAAACTTGGTGTAATGGTTAAAGATGCGTGGTTAAAATGGGGCAATATATTTTCAGGTTCCGATCTTATTTTCGGTCTTTCGCCCACACCTGCATTTGATGTTTCCGAAGCCGCATGGGGACACCGTTACTTGGAAAAAACTATCATGGATTTAAATGGCATCGTTTCGTCACGTGATCTTGGTATTGATTTAAAAGGAAAATTTGATGATGGCGGTACCGTAAAATACTGGTTAAAAATCGGTAACAACTCCAGCAATGGTCCTGAAACAGATAAATATAAAAGATTCTACGGTTTATTGGAATTTGATCCCTCCGCAAATTTATTATTTACTGTTTACGGCGATTATGCTTCTGCCGCGAAAATATATGATAAAGTTACATATAACTATGATGCTAATGGCGCTTTTGTTGGAGCGATTTTCTTAAACTATAGGGAAAAAGGAAGTTTTTCAATTGGCGCTGAAGGATTTATAAAATCACAGGCAAATAATTATGCGGCAACAACAACATCTGCTCTTGCAACACAAAGCGGAAATGGAATTTCCTTTTGGGCTTATGCAAATTTAACCGAAACAATTCAGATCGTTGGACGTTATGATGGATATGATCCAAATACAGCTAATTCTAATGCAGCCTCAATTGCGGATGCAAAATCTTTAATTCTTTTGGGTCTACAATTCAGTCCCTCAAAACATACTGATATTACACCAAATATAGAAATTACTCATTATCAGGCTCCTCCTACTGCGGGAGGCTATAGCCAGGACGTTGTTCCAAGGATAACATTTAACTGGGAATTCTAAAAAAAGATAATATGGTTGAGTCCGCCTTTAAATGCGTAAATTCAGTTTTTGAGCTTTGTTTTTAGTTAATATTTAAAACATTATAAAGACAAATATACCTTGTGAGAGCGGACTCAAGAATACGTTAAGATATTTATTATTATAACAAGATATGGAAAGGAATTATTTTATGAAAAAAAACTTTTTTGCTTTGCTGACTCTATTACTTGGAGTCTTAGGGGGAGCCATTTCGGCTCAAGTGCAATTAAACGGCGCCGGAGCTACTTTCCCGGCAGTAATTTATTCTAAATGGTTCGATGAATATAAAACGACTACAGGAGTACAGATTAATTATCAGGCAATCGGAAGCGGCGGCGGTATTAAACAGGTAATTGAGGGTACAGTAGATTTTGGCGCAAGTGACGGTCCTATGTCTGACGAGCAATTGAAAGAAGCTAAAGACAAACGCGGTACCGACATATTGCATATACCTACTGTAATGGGTGGTATAGTATTAAGCTATAATCTTTCTTCAGTAAGTACTAAATTAAAACTTGATGGGAAAGCAGTTGCAGATATATTTCTAGGCAAAATTACAAAATGGGATGATGCTCAGATTAAAAAATTAAATCCCGGTGTCTCTCTTCCTAATAAAGCAATATTAGTTGCACATCGTTCCGACGGAAGCGGCACAACATTTATATTTACAAATTATCTAAGCAAAGTAAGTTCAGACTGGAAAGATAAAGTTGGTAACAATACCTCTGTTAATTGGCCTGTAGGTTTGGGCGGCAAAGGTAATGATGGCGTCGCCGGCTTAATTAAACAAACCGAAGGTTCCATTGGTTATGTTGAATTGGCTTATGCTGTAAAAAATAATTTAACTTATGCACTTTTGAAGAATAAATCTGGTAATTTTATAGATGCAAATTTTACTACAGTAACAGAAGCTGCTGCTGCCACAGTTAAAAATATGCCTGCAGACCTCAGAGCAATTATAACCGATGCTGACGGCAAAAATGCTTATCCTATTTCCGGCTTTACCTGGTTATTAATATATAAGAATATGCAGGATAAAGATAAAGCAACTGCGCTTGTAAAATTCTTGCACTGGGCAATGGGAAAAGGTGAAGTTTATGCTAAAGATTTGTATTATGCTCCTCTCCCAAAAGAAGTAGTTAAATTGTGTGAAAAAAAGATTGCTTCAATTACTTGCAATG
>CAZUCY010000108.1:0-12882 GCA_964618785.1 uncultured Ignavibacteriaceae bacterium
CTTTCCAGTTATAATAATAAAATGTGGAAACGGGATCATTATTATTATCTTCATTTATAATAACACGCGGATCAAACAATCCTTTTTTCTTCATGCTATAATTTTTGTTAAATATATTGCATAAAGCAGATTTTTTAAAGCCATTCCGTATTTTTATGGAGCCTTTGATTTTATTTTCTTGTAAATCAAATAGTTTAAATACTCCTTTTGGGGAAATATCTTCGACCCATTTAAATTGTGCAGATTCATTTAAATCAAAAATATTATTGAAATTATTTTTAATAGCCGGTTTTTCTTCTAATCTTTTTTCCAACCAATCCATTTTTTCTTCCTCCCGATATTTTTTACAATGTTAAAACAATCAATTGAAATGCCAATTTATAGCGTTTTTGAATATTTGGATTTTGCGTTATTTAACAGCTTTTATTCGTTAATAACTCTTGAAATAAATTATTACCATGTCATTTTGAAAACCACCATGTCATTTTGGTAGGGTATCTTTTTATTCAAATGTATTTTCCGGAAATACCGCATGGCATGAAGTTCGGCAATTTGATAAATAATTCATTCTTTCCATTTATTGCAACCTGCTGGCATTTTAATTGATTTAAATAGAACCTTGAAAAGGAAAAAATGAAATTGTATCAGCGGAAAAATCTTTTTTTCTATCGTCTCGGAATAAATAATTCTTATGCAAACCTTAAAAAGGAGTTATAATATGAATATCGCAATTTGGCTTCCGACAATGTTTTTTCTTGGGATAGGGTTAATGGCGTTTTTTTATTGGTTCATAGATTTATGCGATAAAATTTAAATATAAAGGAGATATTATTATGATCTGGATAACAATAGTGGTAGCAGCTTTTCTGCTTGTGTATTTATTTGCGGCTTTAATAAGGCCTGAAAAATTCTAATAAGGATTTCATAAATAAATGATTTTTTTAACTATAGTTAATTAAAAGGAGTGAAAAAAAATGTTTCTACAAACCTGGTTTCTTCCCGCTATCCTGGTTGTGACGGCAGCTGTAATAGCCTTCCCGCTAAGCAGTTATTTAGCCTGGCTTATGGATGGGAAATATAAACCGCTCCCTGGTTTCAAATGGTTTGAAACGAAATTGAATACAGGCGGGCAAAACTGGAAGCAGTATGTAGGTTCACTGCTGATTTTCAATACAGCCCTTTTTGTTTTTGGATTTTTTGTACTTGCGCTTCAACCCTGGCTGCCTATGAATCCTGATGGGAAAGGAATGCTTGCACCAACCACTATTTTTAACAGTGTTATTTCTTTCATGACGAATACCGACCTGCAGCATTATTCCGGCGAAGTACATTTATCCAACTTTAGTCAAATATTCTTTGGTATAGCTAATCTTTTTATATCGGCTTCTATTGGGCTATGCGCATTAACGGCAATAATCAGGGCATTAAGAAGCGATGCAAAATTAGGCAATTTCTTTTTGGATATGTGGCGTGTTATAGTTTATGCCTTTGTCCCTGTTGCTTTTGCTTTCGCTCTTTTCTTCATAATAGAAGGAAGCCCGATGACATTTAACAGTTCATATCATGTATCAACACTGGAACCGGCTTCGCTTGGAACTGATGCTACAGGCGCTTCAAAACAGCAGGCTATTATAGTCGGCCCTGTTGCAGCTTTTGAATCTATGAAAATGCTCGGTACCAATGGTGGCGGATTCTATGGAATGAATTCGGCGCACCCATTTGAAAATCCAACTGACTGGTCCAACTTCTTTAACACTTTGGCTATGATGATGTTTCCTTTTGCACTTGTACTTATGTACGGCAAAATGCTTGGCAAAAAGAAGCATGGGCTTGTTATATATTCAGTCATGCTGCTATTGCTGGTTGGAACCATAGCCTGGTCTGTATACTTCGATACAACAAAACCAAATCCTGGTTTAACATCTCATCCTCAAACCAGGACATATGAAATACCGAGCGTAACCGCACCGGAAGGGAAACAAATTATAATTCTTCCTGCAGTAGCAGGGCTGCCGGTAAATCAGCATCTTGGTAATCTTGAAGGAAAAGAGCTCCGTTTCGGAACTTCGGCAGGTGCAGCATTTGATGTTATAACAACAGATTTTACATGCGGCGCTGTGAATGCAGAAGAAGACAGTATGAACCCGATGGCGAGCTTAGCGCCTATGGTCGGTATGTGGCTTAATTGTATCTTCGGAGGTAAAGGAGTAGGAATGATAAATATGCTTCTCTACGTAATCATAGCAATTTTTATAGCCGGAATGATGGTAGGGCGGACACCCGAATATTTGGGTAAAAAAATCGGCGCAAGAGAAATGAAATTGGCAACTATTGCACTTTTAATTCATCCGCTAATGATCCTCTTCCCTACAGGATTATTTGCTGCAACAGCCTGGGGATTAAAAGCAATAAGTAATGCCGGACCTCACGGACTTTCACAAATATTCTACCAGTTTTCTTCAGCATCAGCTAACAACGGATCTGCATTTGACGGCTTAGGTGTTGTATATGGTTTTTCTAACAATCCTAATCCGGCGCCCACTGCGGCTGCATGGGATGTTGCAGCAGGTATAGTCATGGCTGTAAGCCGATTTTTACCGATTGTTGCCCCTGTAGCAATGGCTGCATTTCTCGGAGCAAAAAAAACCAGCCCGTTTGGCTTAGGTACATTACGCAGTGACAGCATAACGTTTGGATTTCTTTTAATTGCCACAGTCATTATCGTCGGCGCATTACTCTTTCTGCCTATTGCAGTTCTTGGACCGGTAGCAGAACATTTTGGACCAATTCCATTTGGCGGTTAACAATAGGAATCTAATAATAATTTTGTTTATGAATTATTACATAAAATAAAAAGAGAATTAAAAGATAATTTAGATTGAAAGGAATGTTCATGGAAAATGTCTCAAGTACTATCGAACCCGAAATAAAGACCGATACAAGCGACGGACAGTCTAAGAATCCGCACAAAATTAAGTCTCAAAAATTACTTGAAAAGAAAACCACAATTGCTGCATTAAAGCAGGCATTCATTATGCTTAGACCGGATATACAATGGAGAAACCCGGTTATGTTTGTTGTTGAAGTCGGCGCTTTTTTGACTTTGTTTTTCATTCTGCAAACAGCATTTGTTGGTTCCGGCAGCCAGGTTCCCATCAGCTATTTTATTTCACTTGATGCATGGCTGTTCCTAACCGTTCTGTTCGCAAATTTTGCAACTGCACTTGCGGAGGCACGCGGCAAAGCTCATGCAGATTCACTCCGGAGAGTTCGTCATGATACAGTTGCTTATAAGCTAAATTCAATTGGAAATTTAGATGTAGTATCATCAAATGATTTAAAACCCGGTGATATTGTAATAGTAGAAGCTGGTCAGATTATCCCCAGTGATGGAGAAATAATTGAAGGAATAGCATCAATTGATGAATCCGCAATAACCGGTGAAAGTGCCCCCGTTATAAGAGAAAGCGGTGGTGACCGTTCAGGAGTTACCGGAGGTACTATAGTCCTTTCAGACAAAATAAAAGTACAAATAACAAGTGGTGCAGGCGATTCTTTTTTGGATAGAATGATTGCTCTTGTTGAAGGCGCAATACGCCAAAGAAGTCCAAATGAAATAGCATTAACGCTTGTTTTATCAGCGTTTACACTTATTTTCCTAATTGTTGTTATACCGTTATGGCCAATGGCATGGAACGCCGAACAGTATATGACAACTTACCTTGGTTTATCACAGCCATTACACAGCCTTGGAACCGATATCCCTACTTTAGTTGCTCTGTTGGTATGCCTTATTCCAACAACAATAGGTGCATTATTGGCAGCTATTGGAATCGCAGGAATGGACCGTGCATTACAGGCTAATATTATAGCAAAAAGCGGTAAAGCAGTTGAACTTGCCGGAGATATAGATGTTGTCCTATTAGATAAAACAGGGACCATAACGCTTGGCAACCGAAGGGCTGTAGAATTTATTTCTGCATTCGGGGTACCCCCTGCGGCTCTGGCAGACGCAGCGCAGCTTTCTTCCTTATCTGACGATACTCCTGAAGGGCGAAGCATTGTTATCTTAGCAAAAGAAAAATATCAGATACGCTCCCGTCAATTAAATAAATTAGGTGTTACATTTATTCCATTCAGCGCACAAACCCGCATGAGCGGAGTTGATTTACAGGACGGAAGGCGCATTAGAAAAGGTTCGGTTGATGCAATTGAATTATTTGTAAAAGAGCAGAATGGCAGTCTTCCCGCAGACGTCTATCGTGTGGTTGAGGAAATAGCAAAAACCGGCGGGACACCTTTAGTTGTAGCAGACAGGGAAAAAGTTCTTGGTGTTGTACACTTAAAGGATATTGTAAAAGCCGGTATTAAAGAACGTTTTGCTCATTTAAGGAAGATGGGTGTTAAAAGTGTTATGATTACCGGTGATAACAGGATTACTGCAGCCGCAATTGCCATTGAATCAGGTGTTGATGATTTTGTTGCCGAAGCAAAACCGGAAGATAAATTAGCCTATATCCGTAAAGAACAGGCTGAAGGAAAACTCGTTGCAATGATGGGCGACGGCACAAATGATGCTCCTGCCCTTGCACAGGGCGATGTGGCATTAGCCATGAACGCAGGCACGCAAGCCGCAAAGGAAGCCGCCAACATGGTTGATTTAGACAGCGACCCGACCAAGCTAATAGAAGTAGTTGAAATAGGTAAACAATTACTAATGACTCGAGGCGCACTCACTACTTTCTCAATAGCTAATGACGTAGCTAAATACTTTGCAATTATTCCGGCTCTATTTGCCGGTACGTTACCGTGGTTAAAGGTTATAGATATTATGCACCTGCATTCAGCTACTTCTGCTATAATGTCGGCGGTAATTTTCAATGCAGTTATTATCCCCATTTTAATACCTGTTGCGCTTAAAGGTGTTAAATACCGTGCACTCGGTGCAGATTCATTGTTACTGAGAAATTTATTATTCTGGGGCCTTGGAGGTGTAATAATGCCATTCTTCGGCATAAAGCTTATTGATATTATTCTTACACTTTTATAATTATTCAGTTAATGTTTAATAACATGAAGGATAAATTAAAATGTTAAAACAAATTAAGCAAAGTTTATTTTTATTGATGGTTCTTGTGGTTGTTTGCTGTATTATCTATCCGCTTATATTATGGGCTATCGGACAAACTGCTTTCCCATTTCAGGCTAACGGAAGTATGTTGACAGGACCTAAGGGAACCGTTGTTGGGTCAAAATTAATTGCACAGCCGTTTACAAAAGACGAATACTTTCAGCCGCGTCCATCGGCAGCTTCTTATGACGGCTCCGCCTCTTCTTCGTCCGCTCTTGGCGTTTCAAATTATGCATTACGTGGCCGGGTTGCTCAATTCCTTGGGCCAATTGTAAAATATGACGGCGGATCAAAAGCCGGACAACTGGTTGCCCCGGATATAGAACAATGGTTCCAGCAGGATAAGTACCAGGGCAGCCCGCATGTCGTCGCTCAATGGGCAGATTTGCATAATAGTATGGCTGTTGCCTGGGTCAGTGCTGATTCAACACACGCACAATACGTAAATAATTGGTCTAAAGTGCATCCGGCAATAGTTGCACAATGGATAAAAGACAATCCTGCTACTCCGCAACCCGCTGCAACAGATCTCGCAATTGTCTTCTTTGAACATTTTTCAAAAGATAACCCTGGAACATTTCCATCCATTGTTACACAAAACGGAGTGGACGGCAAACCTCAGACTTCTATAGGACCTGTAAAAATAGGTACGGATATTCAATCAAATTTCTTTGATATGTGGCGGCAGGATCACCCTAATGTTGCTCTGCAGGACATTCCCGGCGACATGGTTACTACTTCGGGTTCCGGACTTGATCCGGACATAACTTTGCAAAATGCCAAATACCAGTTGGGCCGTGTATCTGCTAAATGGGCTGCTGATTTGAAACGAGATCAATCAAGTACTCGTAAAGAAATTGAACATATCTTAAATGATAATGCATCGGCTGCATTTGGCGGTATCGCCGGTGAGAAATTTGTAAACGTGCTTGAAGTAAACCTAGCACTTTGCAAATTGTACGGAACTCCAAATTAAAGTTATATTCAAGAAATAGCGGAAAAATTAATTAAATTATTTATTCAAAAATAATCAGGACTAAAATGAATTATTTATATAATACTTTATTAAAAATAATTCTAACTATCATTCTTTTGTTACTGCTTAGTTCAACGTTGCTTGTTGCCCAAACAAAGGATACAACGACCGCTGCAACAACAGCTGCGCCGACAGCCAATCCTCTTTCAATTACCGGGTGTGTGGACGTTAACTTCAGTGAAAACTTCAACAACCCACTAAGCCGTACAAATGGTTACAGAAATTTTGATATTTCAGAAAACCAGTTTAACCTTAGCATGTCTAAAATTACATTTCAAAAGACTGTCAGCCCTGTCGGTTTCCGCGTTGACCTGGCTTACGGTGAAACCATGGACGCTATCAACAATTCGTCAAGTTTTGGAACTGAATTGTCACTAAAGAATGTTGAGCAAGCATATTTAACCGCTGTTATTCCTTTCGGAAGCGGAATTACGGTAAATGCCGGTAAAATGGTAACCCATATGGGCAGCGAAGTAATTGAATCTATCTCAAATATAAATTACAGCAGGTCTTTCCTGTTCGCTTATGCTATACCCTATTGGCATACAGGAGTTTCAGCCGGTTACACATTCTGCCCGCAATTCAGCGCTAACCTTTATCTTTATAATGGGTGGAACAATGTAACAAATATAAACACTGCTCAGACCTTAGGAGCAGAAATAACCTGGACTCCGGATTCCGTATTTACATTTATCGAGAATTGGATTGGCGGCGCCGAAGAACCTAACTCTACTAATAAGAGGCATGTGTTTGATTCTATTTTCAATCTTCAGGCAACTGACGCTTTGTTTTTAACTCTGAATGCTGACTATGGACAGGAGTCCAACACTCCCGTTGGTTTAGCAGTCTGGAAAGGTGCGGCGCTAACAGGTAAATACACTATCGGCACCGTTTCAGCAATAGCTGCAAGAGGCGAATATTATTACGACCAAAATGGATTTACTACCCTGACACCGCAGGCGCTTAAAGAGATTACTCTAACATACGAATACAAATTCGGCGGCAGTTTAGTTACACGCCTTGAATACAGAAAAGATTGGTCGGATCAGAACACATTTGAAGACAATGCAGGTAATTATACAAAAAATAATCAGAACACTATTCTTATCGGATCCGTTTATTCATTTTAAGACAAAATAATCAGATTATTAATATAAAGGATAATTAAATAAAGATTTAAATAATAGATAAAAATAGACTTCCGTGAGTATTAGTTTAAGCAAGCTCACCTTATATTGTGTTTATTCAACGCAAATAATTTGGGAGAATTATATCTCCAGCATCAAAAACTTGAATTAAATCACTTAAGGTGAGTTTTTAATTTTAAAATAATTACAAAATTTTTATTATTTTACAAGTTATCAATTCACAATCGATAAAGTATATGTTAAAAATCGTTATATAATATGAAAAAGATAAAATCCAAGATAACCGCCGGCGTAGGACTGCTTTTTACCGTAATATTAATTTTAAGTGTGCTTGGAATATTTTTCATCAACAAAGTTGCTGAAGGATTTAAGGGCACTATCAAGGATAATTACCGATCCATCAGTTATTCATATATAATGCTGGATAACCTTGACGGAATTTATAATCTTGCAGTCAGTAAGGCTTTAAATAAATCAAAAGAAGATTCTGCAAACGGGCAAAGTATTTCATTATCAGAGAAGAATGCTAAATTTGAGCATTTCTTAAATCTTGAATTAAATAATATTACGGAAACCGGCGAACTGGAAGCGGCAATAGGGGTAAAAGAATACTACGACAAATTCATATATGCCGCAAGGAATATTATAAATAGTAATTATAAATTTAACAAAAAAAACATAAGCGATTTTACGACATTTTACAATGACACCCGTGACAAAATATACTCTGTTTATAAACTTAACATGGATGCGACACTTAAACGCAATTCCGATGCGGAAAAAACCGCCGGCGAAGTTGCTTTTTATATGTTTTTTATAGGGTCAATAAGTATATTAACTACTTTATATTTTATCTTCAGCTTTCCGGGGAAAATAGCAAGCCCGATAATTGAATTGACTGCTAAAATAAACGCCATTTCTAAAAGAGATTATAATCAAAAGTTAAATATAAATTCTGACGATGAGATGGGCAACTTAGCCGGTTCTTTTAATGTAATGGTTCAACGATTAAAAGAATATGAAGAAACTAATCTTGACCAAATTCTTTTTGAAAAGAAAAGGATGGATGCAATAGTCAAAAACTTAGAAGACGGAGTTTTAATTCTTGATGAGAATATGAAAATAATTCTAGCTAATAATTCTTTATTGAAACTTGCCGGATTAAAAGAAGAAGATACACTAAACAAATTTGCTTCGGATATTGCCATCACAAATGATTTAATAAAGAATATGGTTCAGAAATTAATAACAAAAGAAAATGAAGGGCAGGACGAAGAAAAAAAACTTATAAAGATATTCTATAGCGGGAAGAAAAATTTTTACTCCGTAGAGCATATAGCGGTTGATTTAAAATCAAGCGTTTACAAAGGGGCGAGCCTTGCCGGTTACATAATTCTGCTAAAGAATGTGACTTTATTCCAGGAAAGAGATGCCGCTAAAACCAACCTGATTGCGACGGTATCACACGAACTAAAGACTCCTCTTTCTTCTATTAATTTAAGTTTAAAACTTTTAGATGATAAACGCATAGGCTCTGTTAATGACGAGCAAAAGGGGTTAATTAATTCAATAAGACAGCAAAGTTTCAGGCTTTCAAAAGTTGTAAATGAGCTTCTTGATTTTTCACAGGCAGAAACAGGAAATATCAAATTAAATATAACTGAAATTCGCCCCGAAGATATTGCAGAACTTGCCATCGTTGCATTAATGATGCTTTTATCGGAGAAGAAAATTCAGCTTGAGACCGAACTTACCGATACTCTTCCATTAATAAAAGCGGATCTTGAAAAAACAGTTTGGGTTTTAGTTAATATTATCAATAATGCAATCCGGTACTCCCCGATTGGAGGAATAATCACTTTAAAAGCAATAGAAGAGAACCGGTTTGTCAAATTTCTTGTTAAAGATCAGGGACCGGGTATTTCCGACGAGGACTGCGAAAAAATATTTGAAAAATTTGTTCAGGTAGGTAAACTAACTTCGAAGGGTTCAGGTCTGGGTTTGGCAATTGCCAGGGAATTTGTTATAGCACAGGGCGGGAAAATTTGGGTTGAGAGCAGACCGGGTGAAGGAAGTACGTTTTTATTTACACTCCCCATTTCGAAAATTTAAATCAGTAGGCATTTATCTAAAGAGTAAAAAAACCGCTTCCGTTAAACTACAGAAATACAGTGAAGATTAGGTGGGAATTTCAATAAATATTTCCCCTGCTTTTCCTTTGCATTAGCATTACTGCTTTAAGAACCCATTCTTTTATCCTAAGTCGTTATTTAACAACATATATTGTTGTCTTTAGAAGTTGTCGGTTCATAAATGATTAGTAAATAATTGTTTATTTTATCCGATAATAGGCGCATTAGTATAATTTTTTATTTACTATAAAAGAAGCTTCAAAAGTAATCTCAGAGTTATGCCTTGAAAGTTTACGCTTAAAGATGAATTGGATTTCAGCTGAACAAGTTGCCGATATAGTTGCACAGGTAGCTGCCGCCAGCGAAAAGCAGTCATCAGTTTCAGAACAAATAAGCAAAAATATTGAAACAATAAGTAGCGTTACTAAGGAAAGCAGTGCGGGTATTCAACAGATTGCAAGAGCCGCATAAGACTTAAATCGTTTGACAAATAATATGGAAACTATTATTGGCAAATTTATAATATCGAAAGGACATAAATTCAAACAAAATATAGAACCCAGTCAGATTTATGAGAAAGGTGAAACTTTCGTAAGGCATAATGGACATTTAGTAAGTGAATAAGTATAATAAAATCCACTTAGGAGGATGAAACTCCTCCTAAATTGTTAATCTCTTAAAATTAAAATTGTACCTGCGACTATAAAAATAACCGCAAATGTTTTTTTAAGAAGATTTTCTTCTTTAAATATTCTTCCTCCTATTATTGTCGCCCAAAATACCGATGTGCGTTTAACTGCAAGTACTATTGCAACGGACGCAATACTTACTGCAATAACCTGGGTGTAACGGTAACCGATCGTAAGCAATGAGATTAAAATTATCCACGATAAATCTTTTCTCTTTAACGATATCTTTGGTAGTTTTGTTTTATAGACATAATAGAAATAAACTGCTGCAAATAGTACCGCAAAATAAAAATGCTGAATAGCAATTAATGCTATAGGTGTTAAATTAAGACGGATAAGAAGCAATTTATCCATAATTGATGAAGCTGTAAAAAGCAGCAGAGCAAGAAGAACATAACGATAATATTTTGATTTTATGAAAGTATTGAACGGGAACAATATGTCCTTAATGCTTTTACTCTCAAGGATATAAGTGCCGGCTATCAGACAAACCAATCCCAATACTTCAAAACTTTTTATCGATTCTCCAAGTAAAATAAACGCAAATACTGCGACAAAACCCGGCGTTAATGCAAGCAACGGTAAAGCGTTGCTAATATTAAGATTCTTCAATGCAATCATTACGCATAAAAAGGCTCCTATACCGATAACAGACTTAGCAAATAAAACCGTCATATTTACGAAGTTCAGATGCGAATAATTAATTGCAAAGAAAAACGGTATTGAAAAAATCAGGTTAGCTATCGATAATATGTACGAAAAATCAAGAGCGCTAAGATTAAACAAAACCTTTTTTTGTGTAATCGCCGCAAAGGCTGAAAGGATTGCCGATAGCAGTGCAATAAAAAACCAAGTCATATTATTAAAATAATTTATTTATAAAAATAAATTTGCTTTAAGAAAAAAATTTCGACCGGGTTCACAGGAATAAAAACCACGACTTGTTGAGAGGTGATTCCGGTATTCTTTATTAAAAATATTTTCCACACCTGTTGAAATACTTAAATCAAAACCACTAACTCTATATCTTTCCGAATTCACATATATATTATAATAGGTGTATCCGGGTGTCGGAAGTTCGGATGGAGCAACTCTGTTTTGTGCATCATACACAACTGCAAGCAAGTCCAGCTCTGCACGGCTAAGAATATTATATTTAACGCCAAAGGTACCGTTTAAAGGCGGTATTTCGGAAAGGTCTGTTTCATCCTTTGTATCCCTTCCCCTTACATAAGAAATTTTGAAGTACCAAACAAAGCTGTCCGATGGATTATAATCCGCATCTACATCAAACCCATATAGAAACGCTTTTCCAACATTTATCATTGTCAAAGTATCAGGCGCTGATTGTATTTGAGAGACTAGATCAGTCATAAAATTGGAAAATATACTTAAGTCAATTCTAAAATTATCCTGATGCAGCCGGAGACCTGCATCTAAGAAATAACCTTTTTCCGGTTCAAGATCTGGATTACCCAGACTTATTACATTGCCCTGGTTTACATCCTGATACCTTTCCTCCAAAGAAGGGGATCTGAAAGAATGAGCCGCGTTAAATGTCAGTTTCAAGTCATTGGCTAAGGAATACAGAACACCGAGGCTGTATGTGTATGATTTGTTCTGATCTTTCTGAGCATTCCATAGTGCTATCTGTCCTGCGGGCGAATAATTGAATGCACCGTTATTTATTTGATACAACGGACTAAGAGTTTTGTCATTACTTATCCAGATAAAATCATATCTTGAACCTAAGGTCACATCCATTTTATTGTCTAATAAACCTATATTATCCTGTGCATAAATTCCTGCACTGTTAAAACGGGCATCCGGTAAAGGTTTGTCAATAGTTGTTCTGTTTATTGTTTGAAGTACGGTATCATTAGACGGATTAAGAAACTGAATTTGTTGATAGTTTGATCTTATTCCTGTATAGCTTCTTTTCCAAAAATCAATACCGGCAATTAAAAAATTTGTTTTGCTAACTGTAAAGTTTGCCTGTGATTGGAAACTATCCGTGTTATGATCTGCTTGAGGTTCAACTTCTAAAACGGAGACTTGTTTATTCGGAGAGCCATTAGTACCCAATACATCTTGTACAATGTATGGAATATTTTCGACTTCTCTAAAGACGAATTGGTGAAAATATTTAATTGACAGGTTATTTAGAATTTCACTTATATTTTTAAACAAATATTCTCCACTTATCAGTTCTCGTGTTTCTACGGGATAAGTTACAGTAGCATTATTGGTAAATAGAGGATAAGCGCCCGAAACACCTACATCCTGAGCTTTAAACTGCTGAAATTCAAATCTTGCTTCTTCATCGGCAAATGGTTTAAATTGAAGCAGAGAACTGACACCATAGTCCCGGAACTGACTATTTTGAAGCATCCCTGCGGGTGTGTAAATATCATCTGCTTTTCTGGCAGTAGCAGTTATTTTTGCATTCCAATCTTTATCGCCGGAATATATAGTTAAGCCATTGGAGAAATAATTGTTAACTGAGTTGTAACCGCCGTAATAAGTTCCGTTCAAGTAAAATTCATTCTGGTAATTTCCGGTTTTGGTAATAACGTTTATAATGCCGCCTGTAGCACCGGTTCCATATAATGTCGAAGCTGCACCTTTAATTACCTCTATTCTATCAATATCATTTTCATCTATCAAAGAAAGTCTTGCACTCAAATCAGTTGCAGTTTCAATTCTATCACCGTCAACAAGCGTAACAATATTTGATCTGCTTAGC
>CAZUCY010000109.1:0-12515 GCA_964618785.1 uncultured Ignavibacteriaceae bacterium
CGGCGCTTTTAGGTAACGCCAAAATAATTGTGGAAAAGTTGGAACCTGAAGCAAGGAATAATATCCACCTGTTTTCAATCAGTGGGAAACCCGTTGCTCAGAGAAGAAACAACTTTGAAAAAGCGAGTACGCTGTTTTCATAGGATAGACTTAAAAGGCACAAAACTATTTTCTAAATGATATGTATGTACATTATCCCAAATGAACATTATATAAAATGAAATGCAATATGATAAAATTATTTTGTTTGAAATAAATTTTAACCACTTCAAAAAATTATTGAATTCAAATTCATAAAGTTAAGGTTCTATCAATAGCAAGTTTTGTTGGCATAATAAAATGTTTTTAGAGGTTCCTTTGTATTATTCTTCCTTTAAAATTCCGGTTCATTCCTTTGCAGTACCTAAAACAAATTAATTATTTAGGTTAATCAAAAAGTATTTAAAATTGCTTCGACATTTATGCCGGGAGATAAATGATTATAATAATATTTGGCTTTTCCCATAGGAATAGATGATTAAGCTAAAAAAAATCACTTTTTGTGCATCCTCTTGAAAATCCATTTATTCTGTGTAATATTAGTTAATTATTATTTAAAGTTGATTTTTAGGATTTTTAATCTTTTATTGGTTTAATTCCCAGCCACTTGTGACGTATCCCGTCTGTGTGTTTGGGCTTTTATACCTCTTCCGCTTGCAGCGCCGTAGTTCATTTCAATTAAATGTCTTTTATTTTTACCTTTCATAGTATTATACATCATAATAATTTTAGCAGTTAATGTTTCAGTTTTAATTAAAATTAAGATTATTTGGGCAATAATTACTTACCTTGACATTAAAGAATCATAAGTTTAATTTTACACGCTTTATCATTTTTGAGGATAAATTTGGGTAAGACGCAATCGGATTCCGATGCAAAAATACAAGAGGAATTAAAAAATTCTGGTGAAATTCCCAATCATATTGCTATAATTATGGATGGGAACGGAAGATGGGCAAGAAAAAGAGGACTACCACGAGTAGCAGGTCATAAAAAAGGTGTCGATTCGGTTAGGGAAGTTTTGCAAGTTTGTTCGGATTTAGGAGTTCAGTACCTTACACTTTTTACTTTTTCCACAGAAAATTGGAAAAGACCCAAGGATGAAGTCTCAACTTTAATGCGTTTGCTTTTAAAGAGCGTTAAAGATAAATGTGATGAACTAATGCAGAATGATGTTCGTTTAACTACTATCGGTGATGTTAAATCTTTACCTAAAGAAGTCCAAAAAGAACTCTACGACGCAGTTGAAAAAACAAAAAACAACAAAAAAATGACTCTTAATTTAGCTCTAAGTTACGGCGGAAGATGGGAAATTGTTCAAGCCGTTAAGAGTATAACACGGAATGTATGCGAAGGCAATCTGTCATTTGAAAATATAAATGAAAAAATAATTTCTGAAAATTTAACAACTAAGAATTTTCCTGATCCTGATCTTTTGATAAGAACGAGCGGTGAATTTAGATTAAGCAATTTTATGCTCTGGCAGATTGCATACACGGAATTTTATGTTTCCGATGTGCATTGGCCGGGTTTCAACCGTAAGCATCTTTATGAAGCTATAAGGAATTTCCAAAAAAGGGAACGCCGATTTGGAAGAGTCAGCGAACAATTAAATAAGAAAGACAAAGGTTTAAAGAATGTTTCCAGTCTTCATAAAGAGACAGTTTAAATATTTTATTTTAATATTATTATGTAATTTCCTTCCTTTATTGGCTCAGAATGTCCCGGTCAACTTTAAGATCCTTGGTATTTCGGTAGAAGGCAACAAAACTGCCGATGCTGGTACTATTATTGCAAATAGCGGACTTAAAATCGGAGATGAAATTCAATTGGTTGCTGATCAAAATATAATGAATGCAATCAAACAATTATGGACGTTAAATCTTTTTTCGGATATAAATGTTGATGTTGATAAACAGGTTGCTGACGGTGTTTTCCTTCTTATAAAAGTAAAAGAATTTCCGAGATATGAAAAAAATGCCTTTATCGGGAATGATGCAGAAAGCACCAGCGATCTTCAGGCAAAAATTGATCTTCAGCGCGGGCAAATCTTAAAACCTCAGGAAGAAAATAAAATTAAAAACGATATCATTAAGCTGTATGAAAAAGATGGCTACTTAAATGCGGAAGTTAATTTTGAGAATTTCGTTTATTTTACAGCCGATACTACAAAAAATGATATTGAAGTAAAATGGAAAAATGAAAAAGACTCTACCGACTATTATACAGTCAAGTATGACCTGAAAGAAAATTCTTACCTTAATCTCATTGACAAAATTAGAGATAGAATTTTGCTGGTGATTAAAATAAAGGAAAATCAAAAAGTTAAAGTGCGGCATATTGTGTTTGAAGGTAATAAAGCTTTTTCAAATGATAATCTGAAAGGAGCACTGGATAATACAGAAGAAGCCCAATGGTGGAAATTTTGGAACAGCGCTGAATTTGATCCTCAAAAATTTGAAGACGATAAAAAGGCTCTTACAACTTTTTATCAGAAAAACGGTTATAGGGATGCGCAAGTTATCTCCGATTCGCTGATTTATTCCAACAACAAAAAAGATCTTACTATATTAATTAACGTTTTTGAAGGTTCCCAGTATTTTCTTAGAAATTTAAACTGGGAAGGCAGTTCTGATATTCCTGAAAGTTTTTTGAATGAGCGGCTTGGTTTTAAAAAAGGCGATGTATACAATTATGAAAAATTCGAACAAAACCTTCACGGCAACAAAGATCAAAACGATGTTGCTTCCCTTTATCTGGATAACGGCTACTTGATGTTTAACTTAAAAACAACCGAAACTAAAGTTGGTTCTGATTCGATGGACGTAAATATCCATATAGATGAACACAACCAGTTTCGAGTTGGAAAAGTTACTATCGCGGGAAATGATAAAACTAAGGATAAGGTGATCCGCCGTGAACTTTATACAATACCGGGAGAATATTTTAACAGAGCGCTTCTTTTAAGAAGCATCCAGCAGCTTGCTAATTTGAAGTATTTTAACACGGAAAAATTATACGGCGCAGACGGTATAAACACTTCACTTAAAAACGATAGCACGGTGAATGTAACTTTTAATGTTGAAGAGAAATCCAGCGATTATTTAAATGCCTCCGTTGGGTATAGTGGAAGTTATGGCTTCAGCGGTTCTATGGGCATTACACTATCAAACTTCTCTTTAGATCAACCTTTCTCTTTAGGCGGCGGACAAATATTAAGCTTCAACTGGCAGTTTGGTGTAAGCAATATTTACCGGACTTTTTCTCTTGGATTTACGGAACCTTGGTTTATGGATACACCTACTATGCTTGGATTTGAAGTTTTTGATACCAGGCAACAGTATGTTTATGATATGAGTCAAGCTGGCGCCGATGTTAAGGTCGGGCGTAGATTAAGGTGGCCGGATGATTATTTTTATATTCAAGGTATGCTCAGGTATCAATATAATGATATCCTCGATGGAGCAGGTGTTTATCCCGACGGTGTATCTCATCAGTATACGGTTGGTGTAACGATAAGCAGGAAGAACGTTGATAACCCAATCTTCCCCTCGACAGGTTCCAACATATCGTTGGATGCACAGCTTTCAGGGGGTGTGCTGCTGCCCGGAGATCTTAATTATTATAAGCTTAGTTTTCTTTCGGAATGGTACAAACAGTTGTTTAGCACGAACAGGTTAACTTGGTATACTGCAGCAGAAATGGATTATATTCATGAATTAGACGAGTATACATCATTACATATAAATCCATTTGAACGTTATTTTATGGGTGGTAATGGACTCGTTATAGCTACTGTTCCCCTCAGAGGTTACGATGACAGGTCAATCGGGCCTGCACGAGGAGGCGATGTAGCATTAAGATTTACTACTGAAATTCGCGTTGCAGTTACATTAGAACCTGTGCCGTTATATTTTCTGACTTTTGCAGAAGCCGGCAATGTTTACCTCGATCTTCAACATACTGATCCGTTTGATTTGAGGCGTTCTGCAGGAGTTGGCGCAAGAATTATGATTAACCCGATTGGATTAATAGGATTTGATATGGGTTATGGTTTTGACAGAAAAGCGGTTAATGGTAAAGACCCGGCATGGCTGTTCGCTTTTCAATTTGGTAAAGGATTTTAATAATTATTTATTTGAATGAGAGGTAATTTAAGAGTGAAAATATATTTATTATTCATATTATCCATTTTTACCGCTTCTACTTTCATTTCAGCTCAAACGCAGAAATTAGGCTATGTAGATTCGCAGGTTATTCTTGCGCAACTACCTGAAGCAATTAAGGCGCAGGGCGATCTTGATGCCCTTTCAAGTTTATGGTCGGCTCACCTTGATAGCATGCGGGCAAATTATCAACAAGCCTTGGCAGACTACCAGAAAAAAGCTAATGCAATAACTGATCCAGAAAAACAAGCGGTGCAACAAAAGTTAGTTAATCAGGAAAATGAGGTGGTAAATTATAATAGGGAAAAATTTGCGCAGGGGAGCGGAGAAATCTATAGGAAACAGGATGAAATATTCGGACCTGTAAAAAGAAAAATATATAAGGCTATTAAAGAGATTGCCATTAAAGAAGATGTGAAATTTGTATTTGATAAAGCCGGTGATGTTGTCTTGCTTTATGCCGATTCAACATCCGATTTAACTTACAAAGTACTTGATTATTTGAAAACCGGCAGCAATTAATTTTATAATCTCTCCCCCTTATTTCGATGAAAAGGAATATCTCGAGGATACCTTTGGCAAGATTGATGTTAGTGTTATGCATTGAATAATCTATGAAAACAACATTGCTGGATAGATAGGATTATGATTACTAAAATATTCCAAATTAATTTTTAAAGCAACAGCTCATATTAAGGAGTTAATATGAAAAAAATAAATTTATACTTAATTTTATATATCTTTGGTTTAACTGGATTTTCGTACTGTCAGCTTAAAATTGGTTATGTCGATTCTAAAACTATTCTCAGCAAACTTGTCGATGCCCAGGACGCTCGTCAAAAGCTTGATGCGATTATTAAGGATTGGCAGAGCGATCTGAAGAAACTGGAAGATCAGAAGAAAGAAAAGCAGGATGACTATGATAAGCGTAAATTAATCATGACCGAACAGATCCGCACTGATTTAGAAGACCAGATTAAGAAGCTTGATCAGCAGATAATCGAATATCGTGATAAAAAATTCGGGAACAACGGTGAGCTTTTTAAACAACAGGAAGATTTGATGAAACCGGTTCAGAATAAAATTTTTAACGCAATTCAGGATGTTGCAAAAGATGAAAGCCTGGATTTTGTATTTGACAGAAGTAATGCTGTCGTTTTATTATTTGCAAAAGAGAAGTATGATATTACCCCTTTAGTTATGGATAAATTAAAACTTCAATAATAAATAAATATATGACAATTAGTCTTACAAAAATTGCAGAGCTTACCGGTGGAAAGATAACCGGTGATGAAAATATTAAAATTTCAAATCTTTCAAAAATTGAAGATGCCAGCCCTGGTGAACTTACTTTTTTATATCTTCCCTCTTATGAAAAATATTTTGCCGGTACCAAAGCATCCGCAATTTTAGTAAAGCCGGGATTTAATAAAACGCGCCATGATATTGCATACATCGAAGTCAATGATCCCAATAAAGCATTTTCAAAAATTCTGATTCATTATTTTTCTCCCGAATTTTCATTGACCGGTATAGATATCTCTGCATCGGTGCATCCTTTGTCGGTCATTGGTAAAAATGTTGCAATTGGTAAAAACGTAGTCGTTTCTGCTGGGTGCAGAATAAATGATAATGTGAAAATATTTCATAATACCGTTCTAATGGAAGATGTAGTTGTTGATGAAGGTGCTATTATTTTTCAAAATGTTAGTATAAGAGAAAAAGTAAGGATAGGGAAGAGGGTAATAATACATCCCGGAGCTGTTATAGGTTCCGACGGTTTTGGCTTCTTTACTGATGAAAAAGGAGTATATCACAAAATACCGCAGATAGGTATAGTCGTTTTGGAAGATGATGTCGAGATTGGTGCAAATGTTACGATAGATCGTGCTGCATTTGGGGCTACTATTATAAAAAGAGGCTCTAAGCTTGACAATCTAGTCCAGATTGCTCATAACGTCGTTATTGGGGAAGACACTGTAATATCAGCTCAGACTGGAATTTCAGGCAGCACCAAAATAGGCAATCATTGTATACTTGCTGGGCAGGTTGGCATTATCGGGCATATTGAAATTGGTGATAATGTAATTATAATGGCCCAATCAGGTATTTCCAAATCATTATCTAAACCAGGGCAGTATTTCGGTTCGCCTGCCAAGGAAGCTAAAACAGCAATGAAACAAGAAGCGCATATTAGGAGTCTTCCCGGCTATCTTGAAAGAATAAAGCAACTGGAAAAACAGGTTACATTATTAAGTGAAGAAATAAAAAAACTGAGTAATCCACAACCTGGAATGCCGGTTAAATAATAATTTTTGGAACTTGCTATAATAAGCTGCGCACTTTTGCGGTTCATTTAATTGTATTTCAAAACTCGTCTTACTATTTTGATAACCTAATTCCGGCAAATTAAATTTTTAGTGTTAAAAAAATGGATTTATAAAAAATGTTAGAATTACAAAGAACAATCGAACAATCTGTTTCTATGTCTGGAATTGGGCTGCATACAGGTACATCTTGTACAATGACCTTTAAACCGGCCCCTGAAAATTACGGCATAAGATTCGTTCGAGTTGATTTAGGTGGAAAGCCTGAAATACCAGCTACGGCGGATAATGTGGTTGATGTATCCCGCGGAACTACATTAGGTATAGGGGAAGCAAAAGTTCATACCGTTGAGCATGTGCTTGCGGCTGTGATAGGGTTGCAAATTGATAATATTATTATTGAACTGGATGGAGTAGAGCCCCCGGTTGGGGATGGGAGTTCGGCGTATTATGTTGAACAACTTATAAAAGCTAAATTTGTTCAGCAGGATGCTCCTAAAGATTACTTGATTATTGATCAAGAAGTAACTTACCATAATGAAGAAAAACAGATAGATATTGTGGCCCTTCCACTTGATAATTATAGGGTAACTGTGATGGTTGATTATCAAAACCCGGCGCTTGGAAGCCAGCATACGGGGCTTTTTGACCTTGAAAAAGAGTTTGTTACTGAATTTGCCTCTGCAAGAACCTTCTGTTTCCTAAGTGAAGTTGAAGAGCTTGCAGATTTAGGATTGATAAAAGGCGGCGATATTGATAATGCAGTTGTCATTATTGATGGAAATACAAATCAGAATGAGCTTGATATACTCGGGCAAAAGTTGGGTATAAAGGAAAAAGTTGTTCTGGGTATAAACGGGATATTGAACAATAAAGAACTAAGATTTAAAAATGAACCTGCAAGACACAAACTTCTCGATCTGTTAGGAGACCTGGCGTTGATAGGGGTACCTATTAAAGCGCAGATTCTAGCTGCCAGGCCCGGTCATAGGGCAAATGTCGAATTTGCAAAACAAATCAGAAAGTTGTACCAACAAAAGAAACTTGTTAAAAAATATCAGTTCGTAAAAAAAGAAGGAACTGTATTTGACACAAGTGCTATTGAAAGAATCCTTCCGCACCGTTACCCTTTTCTGCTCGTTGATAAAATAATTCATCTTGAACTTGATAAAAAAGTAATAGGAGTAAAATCTGTAACTTTTAACGAACCTTTTTTCCAAGGACATTTTCCGGGTCAACCGATTATGCCGGGAGTTCTTATTTTAGAATCTCTGGCACAAACAGGGGGGATTCTCTTATTAAATTCTTTTCTTAATCCGGAAGAAAAACTTGTTCTGTTTATGCAAATTAACAATGCAAAATTTAGAAAGCAGGTAATGCCGGGTGATCAACTTTTTCTCGAAGTTGAATTAACAAATAAAAAAAGCAAAGTTGTTAAAATGTACGGCAGAGCTTTTGTAAACGATAACCTTGTAGCCGAAGCGGAATTTTTAGCGGCTATTATAGACAGAGATACAAACAACAGGGATAAAAAGGAATAAATGAATACTATTCATCCTACTGCTATTGTAAGCAGTAAAGCTGTTCTCGGTAACAATGTTACCATTCTCCCTTATACAATAATTGAAGACAAGGTTGAAATAGGTGATGATTGTATAATAGGCCCCTGTGCTGTTATTTACAACGGTGCAAGAATTGGCAACCGTGTAAGGATTTATCAGTCTGCTTCAGTTGCAAATATACCTCAGGATTTGAAATTCGAAAATGAAGAAACATTTTTTATAATAGGCGATGATACTGTAATTAGGGAATTTGTTACACTTCACCGGGGAACTAAAGATACCGGTTTTTCAAGGATAGGTAAGAGCTGTCTTCTTATGGCATACGCACATGTTGCACATGATTGTACAATAGGTAATAATTGTATACTTTCAAACGGTGTTCAAATTGCTGGGCATGTAACAATTGAAGATTATGTTATTATTGGCGGCTTATCGCCTGTTCACCAGTTTTGCATTGTTGGGCAGCATGCAATGATCGGCGGCGGTTTTCGGGCTGTCCAGGATGTACCCCCATATATTCTCGCTGCAAATGAGCCTTTGGAATATAAAGGGCTTAATCTTGTTGGGCTTCGAAGACGGGGCTTCTTGCCTTCTGATATTGAAGCTTTGAAAAAAGCATACGGTTATATTTATAATAATTCATTGAATGTAAGTCAGGCAAAAGAAAAAATTGTAACTGAATTAGGTGATAATGCTCTTGTAAAAAATGTTTTGGACTTCTTAGGTAAGAGTAAACGGGGACTAATAGGCAAATGAATTGGCAGTTCGTAAATACTGGGTTTAATTCAGGTAAATTTAACATGGATTACGATATGCAGCTCGCAAAAAACTGCAAACAGGGTGAAGCGGTACTCAGGTTATTTAGGTGGAAACCATATTGTATTTCGCTTGGTGCCAACCAGAGTTTTGATTCTATCAATTTAGAAAAAACAGAAAAAGACAGAATTGATGTCGTTAAAAGGCCTACCGGCGGGCGGGCTATTCTTCATGCGGAAGAATTGACATACTCTGTGGTAATGCCTATTAATCGTGATTCATCTGCAAGAAACATTTATTCAGAAATTAACATGGCTTTATCTGAAGGACTTAGTTTTTATAACGATAAGTTAAAATCTATTGAACTTGAAAAATCCCAACCTGATTTTAGAGAATTTTATAAAGAAGAACAAAGCGCTGCTTGTTTTGCCGTTCCGGCAAAGTCCGAACTGAAATATGAAGGTAAAAAGCTTGCAGGTAGCGCACAAAGAAAACTCGGCAATGTAATATTGCAGCACGGATCAATTTTATGCGGGGATTTTCATAAAAATATTGTCGATTATCTTTTTTTAAATGCAAAAAATTATGATAAGTTAATATCTCTGCTTAATTATACTGTTGATCTGTTTTCTATTACCGGACGGGAAATTAATTATAATCTGCTGGCACATTCTATTGCTGGTGGTTTTGAATCTTATTTTGATATGAATCTTATTGAATTAAAAGCTGATGAATATCTTGTACCTTAAGAAAGAAAAAGTATTTAATATTTCTAAATAATTGAATTTAAACTATTATGAGCACTGAAAAAGCAATTAAAAGAGTAACTACCAAAACACTTGAACTTCTAAAAAAGAAAGGTATAAAAATTTCCGCACTTACGGCTTATGATTTTTTGACAGCAAAGCTTCTTGATGAAGCAGGCATAGATATAATTCTTGTGGGTGATTCTTTGGCAAATGTATTTCAGGGAATAGATACCACACTGCCGGTAACAATGGATGAAATGATATATCATACAAAGGCAGTTGCAAGGGCAATTAACAGGGCTATGCTTGTTGTGGATATGCCGTTTATGTCTTACCAGCTGAGTATTGATGAGGGCTTTAGAAATGCGGGTAGAATAATGAAAGAAACTTCTGCGGGTGCAGTTAAACTGGAAGGGGGTGTTAGAGTTGCCGAAACAATTAAAAAAATTACAGACGCAGGTATACCCGTTATGGGTCATATTGGCTTAACTCCTCAGAGCATCTATCAATTTGGAAGTCACAGGGAGCGTGGGAAAGATGAGAAAGAAGCAAAAGAAATTTTACAGGATGCGAAGGCAGTTGAAGATGCAGGTGCTTATGCCGTTGTTATTGAAAAAGTCCCCGCATTATTAGCAAAAAATATTTCAGAACAGATTAAGATACCAACAATAGGAATTGGAGCAGGCGTTTTCTGTGACGGGCAAATTCTTGTTACTCCCGATATGTTGGGACTTAATGTGGATTTTCATCCCCGGTTTGTTAGACATTACTCTAATCAAGCCGAAGTAATTTCAAATGCAGTGAAAAAATATATAGAGGATGTTAAGGCTGCTAATTTCCCTTCCGATGAAGAAAGTTACTAATGGTTTTTTTACTTGCCTTGTGCTGAAATTCTGAAATATTATGAAAAAAATATTTTCCTTTATCGCAATATTATTTTTTTTCACATTGCCATTAGTTTTTCCACAGATATCTTCGGCAAAATATCTTGATGGTGCTTCTATTACAGCTGTTAATGGTGACGGCGGGAATATTTGGGTAGCAACTTACGGCAGAGGTATTTATAAGTATTCTGTAAGTGACAATCAATGGATCGAATACTCGACCAAGAACGGCAAGTTGGAAAATGATTTTTTTTATTCAATAGCCGTAAGCAAAGACAATGTTTGGGCAGGTGCTGTAGATGGTCTTTATACATTGGAAAGGAAAAAAGATCAATGGCGGAAAAGAAAATTTTCTCTTGGCGGTGAAATGGGCAATTGGATTCGTTCTCTATGCTATGATCCTGCGCAAAACATCCTTTGGATTGGGCGATTTCAGAATTTAACTTTACTTGATGTTCCAAAGCAAAAATATTCAGACCGTATGCTGACGCAAAATAATGATGCTAAGACAAACACTATTAAACTTATAAAGCTTGACGGCGACAGCCTTATTTGGTTTGGCACTGAATCCGGGGTATTCAAATATCGTAAAAAGATGGGGATGGAGGATAGAAATGCTTGGCAGTTTATCAATAATAAAGACGGCGGGTTTCTAAATGAAGGCGACGCTGTCTCACTTACGGATATTCTTTTTGAACCCGGTTATATTTGGTTTGGAACGGATGAATTTATTACAGTAAAGGATCCCAATTTTAATTTAGGCGGAATTTATTTTTTCGACAGGCATAAGAAGTGGGAGAAAATATCACATGATGACGGTCTGCCTGCCAACGGTATTTATTGTCTTTCCAGAACCGGCAATAAAATATGGGCTGGTGTATATTCATTTGATAAACAGGAGAAAAAAGATTATGGCCGAGGACTGGTCTTGATTGACAGAGCTACTCTAAAAATAACCCCGGTTGATCTTAACGAAATAAATATAAATTCTTCAAAAATTATCTGTACTTATTTTGACGGTTCAAATATGTGGATTGGAACGGATAATGGATTAAGTAAAGTTATAATTGAAAATCCTTTGGCTGAATGGACTCTTAAAAAAGTTGATTTGCCAAAATTAGAAAAAATTAAAGTTAAAAAGAAAATCAGAAGGTAGGACCTTCTAAAGTTCCACAGATTTATTGTCGGATTTTCAATAGCAAATATTTCCGCCAATAAAATACTAATATAAATAAGAAATGCCTTCTGTTTTATGGATTTAACTGATCAAGGATAATATTCTACGTGCTAATTGCCTTTCCACCAAATATTTTTATAATTATCTTTACGTTGTTTTTTATAAGGACTAATTATGGTAACCCTTTCAGCTAAAAGACTTAATATTCTTAAATCACGTTTCAGTGGATTAAAGATTGCAGTTATCGGAGACATGATGCTTGACTGTTATTACCGAGGTGATGTAAAAAGAATTTCCCCGGAGGCCCCAGTTCCAATAGTTGAAGTGGAAAATGAATTTTACAGGTTTGGCGGCGCTGCTAACGTTATCTTGAATATCTCAAAGTTAGGAGGTATACCATTTCCTGTAGGGGTGATAGGGCGTGATATTTTTGGGACAATATTTTCCTCATTATTGGAAGAAGCAGGTATAAAAGCCGAAGGTATTATTATTGACGAGTCTAGGCCAACTACTGCCAAAACAAGAGTAATTGCAGAACATCAACATCTGGTTAGAATAGATCGTGAGAGCAAGCAGTATATTAATCGTGAATTTCAAAATAAATTATACGGATATCTTGAGGACAATATAAAATCACTTGACGGTATTATTTTGCAGGATTATAACAAAGGAGTGCTTACTCCTTCTATAATTGAGAAAGTGATTTTGCTTGCTAATAAATATAAAGTGCTTATTACTGTTGATCCTAAGTTTTACAATTTCTTTTTATATAAGAATGTCGATGTATTTAAACCTAACAGGAAGGAAGCCGAAGACATTCTTGGTCTAAAAATAAAAAATGATGAAGATATTTCG
>CAZUCY010000110.1:0-12347 GCA_964618785.1 uncultured Ignavibacteriaceae bacterium
CATCTTCTTCATACGGCTCTCCGTTTTTCAGTTTCCCGGCAGTAGACCAGTCCCAATCTAATTTAGTAGCATTTGCTTTCGCATAAGTGGGAATGTGGCAGGTCTGGCACGCAACTTTCAAAGTGTGTTGATTAAGAATAGCATCTGCATGAGGGCTTTCCGTATGGCACTCCTCGCATTCGACGCGGTTGCGGTTCATGGAAGAAAGTGAATACATTTTGCCGCTTATATTATGTTTTTCTGTTTTATGGCAGTCAACGCACTGCAGATTCATGCCGTCGGTTCCCATATGAATATCGATGCTTTTAGGCCCGTCAAACATAGCTTTATCAAGATCGCCATGCTTTACATTATTTCCGCCGCCGCCAAAGAAATGACACACACCGCAATTTGATCTTTTCGGTTCGCCTACATGCTGAGCAACGTTTGATAAATCGACTGTCACGTCCGGCGCCCCGCCTTTTTCATTACCTTTAGCATATGTTTCGGTATTATCATGGCAGACGAGGCAGTCTATGTTTGTTGAATCGGTATAAGAAAATGTTTTGGAATTTTTCATTCCATATCCTATATGACACTTGGCGCAGCTCTCTTCATTGCCTTCCGTGCCTATACAGAAATTATTTATAGCATTTTTCTTACCCAGGTAAACAATACCGCGCCCTTCAATATATTCTTCACGCTCCCAATTCCAGTGATTTGACTTCATAACCTCTTTAGCCCTCTCAGTATGGCATGATATACACGCAGCGGTTACCTGCTGGGGCGAGGTAAATTTTTTCTTCAGCACTGCAAACTTTGTATGATCTACAGAAGGAGCCGGTTTATCAGAAAGTTTTGCCTGAAGTAGAGATAAAGGATTCTGTTCGGTTTCCTTTGACGATAAAATACCAATTGAGACAGCTATCACTAATCCGAGCAGGGCAACTGAGATAATTATTTTTTTCATAGCTTTTGGGAATGATTATTTAAATATTCTGTTATCTAAGACAAATTGATTTTATAAGATTCTTAATTCTACCGCAATCCGAATGGTTACGGTAAACATCGCACTGGCGGCAATTTCTTTCCTTGCAGGTATTTTCATGGGCATAACACCAGCATGGTTTAGAGTGCTCCTTAAATGAATTGCAATTATTTCTATCATCTTCTGTACATTTCACTATATCCCAGCATGGAATGAGAGAATAAATCGCTTTTATCCCGGCAATGCTTATTTTAAATTCGTTAATACCCTGTCTGATGCATTTTAATCGCTCTATATCCGAATTAGAATATAGCCGGTGACTTGATGCTTTTTTGAATGGCACTATCAATCCCTCTTTTTCATACATTCTTAGTGTGTGTACTGAAATATCAAGAAGTTTTGCTGCGCTGCTTATAGTATACAGGGGCAAATCATTATTAATTGCAGTTTCCAACGGATATCCCTTTTAATAATTGATATTTATAAGTATCAAATAATCTGCCAATTATAAATATTAAATATTCTTTAGAAAACAGGCAAAAAGTCAGGTCCGGATTCTTAAAATTAAGAAAACAAGCAGAAAAAATTTTCTTTTATTAGACTGGATATGTATGTATTAAAGATAATTTTTATTTTAGCGTTTATTTTTTGCTTAACGGGATATGCATCACCTCCGGCAGCATTAGCATTGGGCTTACTAGTAGCACTAACCATTGGACACCCCTATCATGAATTGAACAATAAAGTCACAAAAATTTTGCTCCAGGCATCTGTAGTCGGGTCAGGATTCGGGATGAACCTTGAAAAAGTAATACAGGTTGGCAAGGAAGGAATTTCGTTCACGATTATTTCAATATTCGGAACGCTTATTCTTGGACTTTTAGTAGGCAGTTTGTTAAACATTCATAAGAAAACTTCTCATCTTATTTCATCAGGCACTGCTATTTGCAGTGGAAGCGCTATTGCGGCAGTCGGTCCGGTATTAAGAGCAAGCGACCAGGAAATGTCTGTTGTTCTGGGTACAGTCTTCATTCTTAATTCAATTGCTTTATTTATTTTTCCAATTATCGGCCATTGGTTTTATCTTTCACAAATTCAATTCGGATTTTGGGCGGGAATTGCTATTCACGATAAAAGCTCGGTGGTAGGAGCTGCTGTTAAATACGGACAAAGCGCTTTACAAACGGCAACTACCGTAAAGCTTACGAGGGCTTTATGGATTGTGCCCGTAACTTTAATTACTGCTTTTTTGTTCAAGGAAAAATCCCACAAGGTATCAATCTCTTATTTTATTTTTCTGTTCTTGCTTGCATCAATTCTACGGACTTATTTTACAGCCGTTGCCGTTCGGGAAAAAAGAATGGACTCAAACCGGTAAAGCATAACAGCAGGTTTATCAGATGCGGAACATCTATCAAAATGAAGGAAAAAGAAAAACAAAGATAAGTCCCATCATTGCGCCGTAAAGAGTTGAAATGTAAGGGCTGCCTGTAATAGGACACGAACCGCTTTTGCATCCTACAAAATGATAATACCCAAAACCGGCTAAAGCCCCAACAAGAACAGAGGCTGCGGTTTTAAAATTCAAAATGGACAGGATTTAAACCAAGAGCAAGCCCCGGATTTTAATGTAACATCTATCGAAAATAGAAACATACAACTTTTCGATTACAGAGGGAAAGTAGTAATAATTGATTTTTGGGCAACCTGGTGCCCTCCTTGCCGGAAAGGAATTCCTGATCTTATTGATATACAGAAGGAATATGGGAGCGATGTTGTTGTAATCGGAATTTCAATGGATACCGATACTAAAGACGATGTAGTTCACTTTGTAAAGGAGAACGGGATAAATTATCAGGTTGGTTATGCTAACCCGGAAGTTGTTCAATCATTTGGCGGAATTGAATCAATACCCACATCTTTTGTCATTGATAAAAATGGAAAAATAGTCGATAGACATGAAGGACTTGTCCCGAAATCTGATTTTACAAACGTATTAAATAAACTTTTACACCGGTCTTAACTAAGAATTCCTGCGTGGGATTAAAGTTTATTTCATAATGCAAATAAATGACAGATATTTATTTTTTATAATGATTTGATTCTGATATTCGTCTTTATTCCCAGGCTGTTTCACTCCTTTTGTCAAATTAACAACCATTCTTGACTTAGAGTAAATATACGATTATATTTGTTATGAGCATATGCTCATTATTATTTATGCCGAGAAACAAAAAAAATAGAATTGTTAAATGCATACCAACTGCATACTACTATAAGCCCCAATCTATTCCTATGACAATGCTGGAAACTGTTATACTTGAAATCGACGAACTGGAATCACTAAGATTGGCAGATTACCTTGCAAATTCACATGAACAAGCTGCTGCAAAGATGAACATATCCAGGGCAACATTTGGGCGCATTGTTGAATGCGCAAGAAATAAAGTTGTAGACGCCATTCTGCACGGGAAAGCGATAAGGATAGGGAATAAGTTCCCTGCGGAATTAAAAGAAAAGCGGATGGTCAAGTACAGAAACTGCAATGCACCGCATAATAAAAACTTAGTAAATAGTAACTTAATTTGTAAAAAGTGCAAAAGCACTAACAAGGAGAAATTAGATGAAACTCGCTGTACCCACAACACAAAATAATCAAGTTGACGCTCACTTCGGACACTGTGAATATTTTACGGTTTTCACAATTGAAGGAAGGGAGATCATTAAATCTGAAATAGTCGAATCACCCGAAGGATGCGGATGCAAGTCAAATATCGCTGCCATACTCAAAGATATGGGTGTTGAAGTAATGCTTGCCGGCAATATGGGCGGAGGTGCCGTTAACGTCTTAAATAGTTATGGTATCAAAGTTTATAGAGGATGCGATGGTGATATAAATTCTCTTGTTCAAGATTATGTTAAAGGAAATCTTGTTGATTCAGGTGAAACGTGTTATAAACATGAAGATGGACATCAATGTGAACATAATGATTAAATGGTTGAACCATATAAATAGAATCTTTGGAAAGCATCTAAACCAAATGTCAAACAAACAATTAGAAGGAGTATTGATATGACAAAGAATGTAGGAAATGTAGACCGTAATATTCGTTTACTAATCGGAATTGTTGTTATTGTGTTAGGAATTATTTATCAAAGCTGGTGGGGATTAATCGGGATAGTTCCTCTCTTAACCGCAGGAATGAATTTTTGTCCTTTGTATTCTGTTTTGGGAATGTCGAGCAAGAAAAAATAGCTATTTTGTTTTACCGGTTGCGATGCCAAAAACACCAAAGACTTTTTGGCATCTGCGCCGTAATTTTTGATCTCATTATATTGAATAGAAATATAAATTAATTTCCTGAAGTAATTCTATATAGTACTATTTGTATAACTTATAAAGTAAGAGGTTTGTTAGTTTTATGACCTCCACGTTTCGGAATCCTGCCTCTTTTGCTAACTCCTGAATGAATGAACTCCTCAATCTGTGTTCAAGAGGTGGTCCATAGTCCTCTTCTTTGAATTCCCATTCAAGAATAGAAACTTCTTTTAAGGCTACCCGATATAACTCTTTAATTGACCGCGTATAATCATTAACTTCATGTAAAACAAGACCCATGAAGACAAGGTCAAATGAATTATCCCTGAAAGGAATTTTTTCGGCAGAACCCTGCCGTACATCAAGGCTTGTGAGAAATTTCTGTGAGGCTGCAACCATCTCTGGATTAGGATCAATTGCCGCCACTTGCAGCCCGCGTTTACTGAATTCTTCCGCAAAAAGACCGCTGCCGGTTCCAACATCCAGAACGGATGTTATATTATTTCCTTTCAGACAATTGTCGATTACACTTGCAACTTCAAGACGTGATACCCTATCTGATGACCTTAACCGGTCAACCCCGCTGTTATATACTCTATCATTCATTTTAATTCCTTTTATTACTTTGACTTAAAAAATAGCCTGTATTAAGAGAAATAGAATACTTCCTATTAATATTATCTAAGATACCATAATAATCCAAGAACGGCGCCATATATGGTTGATATATAGGTTACTTGATATAGGACATGAGCCAGTTCTGCAACATACAAAATGGTAGTAACCAAAACCCAGCCCTCCACCTATTAAAATTGAGAGAATCATTTTGAATGGAATTAATTCTAATATAGGCATTTTAACCTATTGTATTGATTAATGTAATATAAAAATATTAATGTTTTTCAAAAACAAAAGTTATATGAGAGTTATTATTATATATTTTCTCTCACTTTGATAAGATGCACTTCTTAAAAAACGGTTCAGAGATTCAGCCATTAAAAAATTGAAAGCTTGATAAAATTGGATTATCAATATGAATGAAAACTTCTCCCGATAGCTATCGAGAATGATGAAGTTTCAGAAAAAGAAGCATTCTTTTTTAATAATTGCCGATCCAATCATAAAAAATTTATAAATCGAGATCGGGAGTGTTTATTTAATGAACGCTTTGTCCGGAATCTCGATATTTTACTTCTTCACCAGATTTTTTTCGAACCAATCGACTATCAACTCATAATCCGCCGGAATTTCGAGCCAGCCGTGTCCAAACCCAGCCCGGATATCAAGTTTGTGGGGCACTCCAAGCTCTTCAAGCCGTTTCATAAAAAGAACCGACTGCTGGTAAGGTACTAATTTATCCGAGTCGCCGGTTATAATAAACGTGGGCGGCATTTCAGCTGTGACCAGGCGAATCGGTGAATAGTCGACGGCGATTTTCTTTATTGTTTCCATATCGTCTACGTTGGCAGAGAAGACCCTGATAAAATGTTTATCGCCGGTCTCCGGCAGCGGGTGGTCACCGAGTGGAGTCAGATCGAGCAAATCGGCAGGCGGAAAAAAGCAGGCAACAGCCTGAATTTTACTGCTCATCTGCTCTACAGAATCTTTAGCCTGCGGGTCACCGTTTGAACCTGTAGCGCCTTGTAGAAGCGAAAGATGCCCGCCCGAGCTCTCCCCAACAATTGCAAGACGATCCGGATCTACTCCCCATTTTTTTGCATTGAAGCGGATGAACCGTACAGCACGGTCTATATCTTTTTTAATATCATCAATTCGATATCTGACTGCGCTGCTATGAACCACTGCAAATACAGTCTCGTGATGATTGGTAAGATGTTTAATCCGTTCAAGCCAGTTAGCCGATATAAGATCATGAGCGGAAATCCATCCCCCGCTCACCATAACGAGGACACCGATACCATTCGGATTTTCAGGTTTAAATAGATCCATAGTAAGAGCCATTCCGTCTTTACGCCCATAAATCAAATCCTCGGTCCTTGTATACGGCGCCGGTTGTGAAAAAATGATCCCTGTGAGAGACGAAAATAATACCGCGAACATTATTGTTATAATTCGGAATTTGTTCATTTTAGAACTCCTTTTTTTAGTACAACTTTTTATAAACATAAACTAACTAAAAAAAAATCAGAATTCATCTTTTTAGTTTGAATTAATTTCCTCATTTATGAAGATTGAATGGATTTTCATCCTTTTCGATGCAGTCTGCTTGCCTGTACAATCGCGTTAAGTTTATCAATTTACTGTTATGCTATTCATTTACATTTTTTGATTCAGATCTAGTATTGAGTAAGGACAGTGTCTCTATAATGATAATTAAACCTTCCATTAGGCGCTGCGTCTCCGTTCGTATAAAAGCACGATCGCTCTAAGGATAGATGTCGAAGGTAATCTTTGAAATAAGGGAATTCCATTTTCTGCTATATTTACTTTACCGGGACCTACTTTTGTAAAAAGCAGATCAACTATTCGGCATCCGGCATCGAGTACTTTTAGATCTTTTGTTTGATCATAATACGCTAGCAATCCTAACAAAGTACATTTTTGACCCCAAACATCCCATCCCCATAGATAATGCTGTTTATCATAGGTCCCGATATATCCGTCAGGTGTTTGAGTTTGAAGTAATTCATTTAAGGCTGTATCAATTTTCGCTAAATGTTCGGTAGTTGGCTGATAAGAATATGCTAACATAGCCGACAAAATCCATTTACCCCAATAATCGCATCGCCAGCCGCTGAAGTCATTTTCAATACGAAGCCGAAATGGTTGGACTAGCTTTTCAATGCTTTGTGCCATTACCCGGTTATCAATACACAAATTAATTTTCTTACCCAGGTATCCTTCAATTTTAGCTGATGATGAAGAATCTCCTTTATTTAGCAATAAACTTTTAAGAAGGGTAGTTAGAATCTTGGATTACTATGTATTCTTTCACATTCGGTGCAGACTATCAATATTTTATCAAATTTGGTAAAATTACATTGCCTAGCCCTTCCCCGTGTATCTTTAATTTGGGAATATTTTTAATCTTCCCAAATACAAAATATTGACAATATATGATTAAAAGATTACATTATTATCTCATTTCCAGCGCCACTATATAAGATGAAGTTAAATAAATTTAATGGAACTTATACCCTATTTTCTAAATTGATTGGGACGATACTTAATAAAATAAAGTTTTATAGGCTATCTAATTCTTAGAGGGTACTATGAAAAGCATAAAATATTTTATAACAAGATCTGTAATATCAATAATTATTTCATCTATCTTTTTATTTTTTGTTGCTATATTTTTTTTAGCCTCTATATTCTTCTTTAGAGAGAAACAAACTATTTGACCTAAATTTATAAGGGCTTATTCCTAATTTTCCGCCAGGGGGAAAATTTCCAATAAGTTTTCACTATTGATGTTCCTGAGGGACGTGTGTTTTTAGTTGTCGGATATAAATGATTTAATCTTATAACTTTAAATAGTGGAAGCATAAAAACTACTTCATATAAGAATCAAATCAATTTATATATATAACAATTCAAAAGGGATTATTCCGTTTTGAATTCAAATCAGCGGAGGTTCTATGTATAAAAAGTCACTCTTTCTTTTAGTTTTAATTTTTACTGTTGCAGTAAATGCACAATGGATACAAACCAACGGACCGTATGGTGGAGGGATAAGGGCTTTGATGGTTAGCGATTCGAATCTCTTTGCTTCAAATGGGTACGGCGTTTTTCGTTCCACTGATAGCGGTAATGACTGGATCCAAGTCGAACCTAATCTGAGTATTTTTCGAAGTATATCTTGTTTTACCAGGATCGGGATGAATCTTTTTGCCGGATCTGACGATGGCTTCACCGGCACAGGTGTCTTTCTTTCAACCAATGATGGCGCAAACTGGACTGTTGCCAATACCGGTTTGACAAACAATTATGTTGAGTCTCTTGCTGTCTTAGGTGCAAATCTCTTTGCCGGGACTGAGGGCGGCGGTGTCTTTCTTTCCACCAATAATGGGACAAATTGGACCGCAGTCGATTCCGGTTTGACAAATTCTTTCGTATATTCGCTTGGGGTATCTGGCACAAGCATATTTGCCGGGACTGAGGGCGGTGTTTTTTGTTCATGTAACAACGGAGCAAGCTGGACACCTGCCGATTCCGGATTGCCAAAGTTTCAGGGAATTCCTTTCGAAATTTCTTTCTGCTTTTCAGATACAAACCTGTTTTGCACGGTCGGCGGTTGTGGCGTTTTCCGCTCCACAGACAATGGGAAAAGCTGGATAAGCGTATGTACGACTGGTCCGATTTCTCATGCTGGTGCAATCTTTATGAATGACACGATCCTGTTTGCAGGCACATGTGGCGCAGGAATTTTCCGTTCGACTGATTATGGCGTCACGTGGACTCTTACGGACTCCAGTTTGACGCATCCCTACATTGATTGTTTTTGTGTTAGCGGTTCCTACCTCTTCGCCGGGGATATACACAACGGGGTGTATCGTACCAATAACAATGGCGACAATTGGACTCAAGTTAACCAAGGAATATTTCTTATTATCAATTGCGTTGTTGTTAGAGGAACGGATCTCTATGCCGGAACCGCAGGTGGTGGTGTCTTTCTTACCACCGATAACGGTATTAGTTGGAATCCATTGTCAAATTATTGCGCCTCGCAAGAAGGATTCAATAGCGGCATATCCGCACTTGTTGTAACCGATACAACAATCTTTATTTCGAATAACAATTATGTTGATCTTTCCACCAATAATGGTGAGAGCTGGACAGAACTTGACTCCGTTCGTTCAAATACACCTATCTATGCCCTTACAATTTTAGACACAAACCTCTTTGCAGGTGCAGGAGGATCGGGAGCCTTTCGTTCCAGTAATAATGGATCAAGCTGGATTCCAATCGATTCTGGTCTAACAAACGACACTGTCTGGGCGCTTACCTCCAGCAGCATCAATGTTTTTGCCGGAACACAGAATGGTCTCTTTCTTTCAACCAACGAAGGAGTGAGTTGGACTCAAGTTAACAAGGGTCAGAGTTTTTCACGCGTATTTGCCCTCACGGTTAGCGGCGAGAATCTTTATGCCTGCACTGATGCCGGCGCTTATGTCTCCACCGACAATGGATCGAGTTGGACCGCCGAGCCAGGCTTATCGAAAAACGATATTATTGGTCTTGCAGCATCAAAGAATTTCCTCTTTGCTGCAACTTCTGCCGGAGTCTGGAAACACCAATTATTAGACACAGATGTTGAAGGAACCAACAAACTACCAAAGCATTTTTCGCTGCAGCAAAATTTCCCGAATCCTTTTAATCCAAGTACGGTTATAAATTATTCCGTTCCTAATTTAAGTATGGTTACAATTAAAGTTTATGATGTTCTTGGAAGAGAAATAACAACTTTAGTTAATGAAGAAAAATCTGCGGGAAATTATATTGTACAATTTAATGCAGGTAATCTTTCGAGTGGAATATATTTTTACCGGATGAAATCGGGGAGTTTTTCACAGACGAAGAAATTTTTACTGTTGAAATGATCTGGCTGAATTTACAAACTGTTATCTGTGCTGTAGACGCCTGTGCTGCTAAAAACTGTTTCACGGCACAGATAAATATTTTTGAAACTTTAATATTTATCACTAAGCATATAATGATGCACAAAACATATTCGGGGAATTTTTAAACAAGTTAATTTTTATGGTATGATCGCACGGATTGGGGTTACTATTGTCCTGGCTTATAAGGCTTTTAAGAAATAGAAGCCTTAGATTTTTTCTTGACATTAAGTAGTTAATATTGTTACATTTCTCAATACTTATTCCCAATTTTCCGCCAATGAGAAAATTCTCAATAAGCTTTCGGATGTAATTAGTTGTTAGAAAACAACTCTTTTGCGAGGCAAATGCATGAAAGCTTCTTATTATTCCTTCGTAATACTTTTTATGGAATGATTTTAATTGTATAATAAATAATGCTGTATTAAAAGACAACTAAAAAAAGAGGTTGTTATGAAAAAGATCGGTTTAATATCGGCAATGGTTCTGATACTATTTATTACCATTTCTGCTAAGATGGGGAATGAGAACTGGATTTACGGTGGGACCAGCAGTGAGAATAATGTTCAAGAATACGCTTGGTACTGGGCAAACCCATGTACAAAGATATCGGATAATGTAATTGAAATTGAAGTGGGATATAACTGGACTGATGCTGGAAGGACTCGCTATGTAAAACCTTCTAATATCAGATGCACCGTGTATTATATTGACTTTGATCTATCTATTGAATCATACCGGGAACGCTCTTCCTGGGATTTTGATCTTAATAATGTATCAGGTCCCGAAGTTCTTTATCCATATGGGTATGACTGGAATCATGTTGAACCCGGTACAGTAGCAAATGAACAACTCCAAATAGTCAAAAGATTTCAGTAAAATAAAAACGACCAGGAAAGCCGCCAGCAATATTAACACTGCCTTGCAGCGTGACTTCCTATAATGTACAGTATAAGAAGCTAAAATTAATACTTAAGCATGCATGGTTGAAATAAAATTGATTGAATTTATAAACCGTTATCTGTGCTGTGGACGCCTGCCCTGCTAAAATACTTGTCGTGTTAGGTCATAATAAAAGGTAACCGAAAGATTGTAAAAAAATATGTTAATAAATAGGTTCATAATAGGTTAAGATTATAAAAATAAAGTAATAATAATTGTTTCTTTCTTTTTTTGATACTTTTTTTCTTTCTTTGTTAATAGTTGATAACTCAAAAATCTAATACAGCCTTAGGACATTTTTAATTTTGGTTTTAACTTTCTTTTCAAGTACAAAAGGATCAAGCGACTTAAAGATTTTTGTGAGTTCTATTTTCTTTGTTGTTTTGATGTGTTCATTAGCCAACAGTCTCTGATATGGAGTCAGAGGAGAAGAAAACTTTTTTATGATTTTAGAACCTTCTCTTTTCTTTTCAATCAGCTTAAAAGCAGGGATGAAGAGGTTCAGATAAAATCTCCATTCGTTCCTGTAAAGATCATTAAGAATCTGAACAGTCTGAATTTTATCAAATCTTTGGTAACCAATAAACTGTCTTACGTGAGTCCAGTTTTTCTCTTCAACATGGGCGTTATCATTTTTCTTGTATTCTCTTGAACGTGTGTACTGAACCGGGTTTTTCTTATTTGTAAAATATTCCAGCAGCATGTAGTTGAGTAGTTCTCCACCATTATCACAGTCAAAGCCAAGTACTTTGAAAGGAAGTGCCTTCCTGATGCTTTTAATGGCATCAAAGACCCCTTGTTTACCCTTGCCCCATACGGCTGTCTGTTCTGTCCAACCGGTCGCAATATCAACGACATCTAGTGTAAGGGCAAACTGACCGCTTACCGAAGTACCACAGTGAGCTACAGTATCTGCCTCTATAAAACCAGGCTTTGATTCATCCCATTGATTTAACTTTATAGGGACTTGTTTCATTAACAGAGAACCGGGTTTAGTAGTGGAAAGACCGAACTTCTTATACTTTGATTTAAGTTTTCTAAGCAATCGCTTAATAGTGCTGGCAGAGATTTCTAATAAAAGTTTTATATCATTTTCAGTTAAATGGTTCCTGCTATGAAGCTCATAATAAGGAAGCCACAGGGGAATAGCTGCTTTTAATCTTTCTGAGCATGCAAGATTAGTTAGTACCCAAATATCTTTAAGAAAATCCAGAATTGCTTGGCTGCGATATATCTTGGGCCTTCCTTTTTTATTGTTATGAACTGTCTGTTTTCTATAAATAAGTCTGATGGCATATTTCCTATTTAATCCACAGACAGTACAAAGTTCATCAAGAATAAGTGATTTTTCAGCTTTCGTCGCTGTAAAATATCGCTTCCTAAGTTCAATAAGATATTCTTTTTTAGCAGAATTACTCATAGATAACCCTCTAATTTTTAGGTTACCTATATTATGACCTAACGACCTTTTTCCAAACTTGTTTGGCTTACCTTATTTATGAACCAATGCGTATAAACTTTCTACGTAAAAACACGTAGA
>CAZUCY010000111.1:0-12185 GCA_964618785.1 uncultured Ignavibacteriaceae bacterium
AACCACTTTTATTGATATCCAATATCTTCCCTTGAGGCGATGAAATAAAGAGCCCATCAAAGGATTCCTCAAAAATTTTATGATATTTCTCTTCACTCCGGCGTATTTCTTCTGCTTGACTGCTGCTTAGTTTCCGGTTGGCTTTTTCAAGGCGGTCAATTTTTCTTTGTAACGATTTAAGCTCTTTGAGCAAGTCTTTCTTTTTTTTTGTTTCTTCTTTCATAGGCGCCTTAAAAAAAGTTAGAAGGACAATCCGATATAATATTTTTGAAGATCACCGGTATTAAAAAATAGTTATAAAAATATTTAGAGCAAAGTATTTTTGGTATATTCAATGATACCAAATAATAATATCATTTTTTCAGCTTATTATAATAACAGTACATACAGGTACCCATAAGGGCAAGCGCAACCTGTGAATACTGTTTCTTCCTTATTGTCGAAATAAAATTTGATTTAATTTAATGCGCAGCCGTGGCAACGGGTCACAAACAGAAACGGTTCCCCATAGGAGCAAGAGCGACCTGTCACTTTTTATAAAAGGCTACTATAAGCAACCGGGATTGGTTAAAGCAATAATTTGTCAGAAACAATCTTTCGGGACACCTGACAGTGTAATAACAACATTGTTAGTGCCGCGCGATAGTTCATGCGGATATTTGTTCATATTCATAATCTTAATTTTAATTAATTATCTTGGTACTATTGAGTTGTGCTAGATGAGAGAAATTTAATTCTTTCAATTTTTACTCCATTTATGGCTTGCCGCCAACAATCCAATAATTCAGATTATATTACATCTCAACAACAACAACGTTGTTTTGTTTCATTAAGTTCAACGGTATCAGATTTCCTTCAATTGCATTCCCATTTAAGATTATTTTTTTTACGCCTTTCTGCGAACCGTTTTTATTCAGGATAGTAATATTGAAATTATTACCTCTGAATTTTCTATTGATCTTAATTTTTTTCCAACCGGATGGAATGCAGGGGTCTATTTTTAATCCGTAGTAATCCGGTTGAATGCCCAATATATATTGCGCGGCAGTATAATATGCCCACGATGCAGTCCCGCTTAACCACGGCAGGCGCGATGAACCGTAGCGGGGACTATACTTACTACAGGTAAATTGAGCGTAAACATACGGTTCAGTCTGACGTAGTTCCGCTTTCAAATTATAAGCAGAAGGCATAAACTTACAATAATACTCGTAAGCCTGATTACCTCTTCCGATTAAGGACTCGGCAATAATTGCCCAGCTTTGGGTGTGCTGGAAAATGGAAGCGTTTTCTTTCATACCTTTGTTGAAAAGCCTGGATTTAATAACAGTCGGATCGGTTTTTTCAACCGGGGGATCGTTAATCATTAAACCGTAGTCAGTGGAAAGCCGGCGTTTGACCACATCCATTAATTTTTCCGATTGGTTTTTTGAAGTGTGCCCGCTAATTACCGCCCACGGCTGCGGCTCAAGAAAGATGGAAGCTTCGTCGTTTTCTTTGGAGCCGAATTTTAAACCGTCAGCCCTGTAGGCGCGCAAATACCATTCTCCATCCCAGGCAAACTTTTCGAGATTTTCATCCAAAGTATTCAAATGTCCTTCAGCCCATTTAATTTCGTCCGGTTTATTTAACATGTTTGCAATTTCGATGTAAGTTTTCAGAGCAAAGCGTAATTGGAAAGCAACAAAAATTGTTTCGCCGTCAAAGCCGAGAACCAGGCAATCGTTCCAATCGGCAGATAATCCGCATGGAAAACCATGCTTGCCGGAATGATCAAGATTAAATTGAATAGCGCGTTTCATGTGCCCAAACACGGTATCATCGTCTTTATCTGCGTAAGGGAGCACTTTTTCAAAGAAAGAAATATTCCCTGTTTCTTTTATAAAAGCGGGGATAGTATTAAAGAGCCACATACAATCGTCCGAGCGGAATTCACTATCGGCGGGAAGTTTTTCGGTTCCGGGAAAGTGGGCAAAAGGTTTTACGACGGGCATTGCTCCGCCGTTTGAGACCTGCCCTGTTATCATTAAGCGGAGACGGTCTTCAACTTCATCAGGAATGGAGTGAATAATGCCAAGCATATCCTGAACGGTGTCGCGATAACCAAGACCATCGCGTTCGCCGCTATAAATCAAACTGGCGGCGCGCGACCAGGCGAAGGTTATTAAATTATTATAAGGGTTCCACATGTTAAACATGCTGTTGAATCCGGCATCTGGAGTTTTAGCGGTTAATCCTTCAATTCTCGAATGCCAATATTTTTTAACTTTTTCATATTCTTTTCGAACCTTAACGGGACTGCCTAATTCCCGGACAGCCTGCTTACCTTCAACACCGGCGGCGCCAATTCCCATCAGCACAACCAATTCTTTTGATTCACCGGCTTTAAGTTCTATTTCAACCTGCAGGGCTCCGCAGCCGTTATCTCCGACTGCGATTGAATTTTTGCATTTCCCTTCTTCAACAACAATTGGATTTGCATAAGTGCGATAAGGACCGAGAAAAATTTCGCGGTCGGTATCGTAACCCTTAACTTCAGCCCCGGTAATTGCTAAAAATGTATGGCGGCTTTGTCCATCGTCTTCAAAATGATCGGGTCTTGAGGGCATATAAACGTTGGTACCGTGATCGATGATATTATCAACTACATCCATTTTCAGAATATACTGCGAATACTGAAGATTGTTCATATCCTGAGTTTGGTTCCAGTTGTTGGTGTATTCAACGTAAGTGAAGATACTGAGTTTTCTTTTTTTATTACCGGAATTGGTAACTTTTAACATCCAACATTCGTACGTCCGTCCCAGCGGAACAAAATAAAGCGATTCGGTTTTTATTAACGCATATTCAGAATCAATTTTTGTATAAGCTGCGCCATGACGGCAGACGGATTTATAATCCTTCAATGATTTACCTACGGGCTGCCATGAGGTGGACCAAAAATCCTTACTATTTTTGTCATGAATATAAAAGTAACGCCCGGGTTGATCCATAGGGATATTATTGAATTTCAGGCGCATAAAGCGTCCCTGGGCAGCAGATTTATAAAAGCTGTAGCCTCCGGCATTGTTTGTAATAATAGCGCCGTATTCAGTGGAACCTAAATAATTGCTCCATGATCTTGGCGTGTCGGGGCGTTCGATAACGTATTCTTTATTTTTATCATCAAAATAGCCGAACTGCATTTTCAATTTTCTCCTGATTATAATTCAATTTTTAAACAGTTAAAGAAAAATAATATTGTTTTTAATCGGAACAAAAAGAAATTGTCTTAACCGTAATAATATCATACCTGCGGGATATAGCTGCAAATTTATTTTTTCTTTTAGTCCCGTAGGGTGGGTTGTTTCATTCATCCATTCATTCATCCCATCTTGTGAAAGCCTGTTCCGATTCCTTATCGGGAGGATGGGTTCTTCTAATCCGTCCCAACGGGATAAAAGCACAAAGCTCTTACCTGATTATAATAACGTAAAGCGTTATTATACAGATATATGATTAAAAGTTTCTCAAATAGATTTACGGAAGAATTATTTTATCGTCAAGTTGCAAAAAAGTTAACTCCCGCAATTCTAAAATCTGCTTATAGAAAATTACTTTTACTTGATGCCGCCGACAGACTTGATGATTTAAAGGTTTCGCCCGGCAATAGACTTGAAAAACTATTTGGCGCTTTACCGGGAAAATACAGCATCCGGATAAATGACCAATGGAGAATAATATTTAGTTGGAAAGAGAATAATGCGTATGAAAGAGGCTGGGTTGCCAAATGGTCAATAATTATATCTGATTAAATCCGCATAACTAATTAACTTAACTCCTTTATCGCGCAAAGCTTTTATTACTTTTTCATTTGTGTAAATATCCGTTACTGTCTGCCGGTCAACAGCGAGAGTATTATTCTGATTAAAGATTGCCGAATGCATTTCTGAATTATCCAGACCCGGATGCTCTACAAAGACATAAATTCCCGGCGTTAAATTGTTTATGTTTGAGATAAACCTATCAATTTTTTCATTAAAAGTTTTATTATTATCCCAGCCTTTTAAAGATTTAATGCCGGGAATATTTTCGGTATGCAATTTATATTCACGGGCAAGTTTTTCGACCAGTTGATTGACTTTGGGATCCATATTAGTACAACCCATGTGAGCGGTTAAATGCGAAATCCGGGGAATATATTTCAATGCCAATTCTATCTGAGCCCGAAATTCTTTTTCAATATCATTTATCTTCCACCCGGCTTTAAGCAAATAATTACCAGCGGAAGAATCATTACTTCCCCAAATCATTGGATAAAAATAACCGTCCTTATCAACAAGACTGGGAACATGTGTGAGGGGACGCCATCTAATTCCTTCCCATTCACTTGTTAAGACCAGATGAATTCCGACATCAATGGAAGGATTTTCATTCAACATTTTTACAGCTTCAGGGAACCATGGACATGGGACCATAACCTCAATGCTGCGCGCGATGCCCTCTTTACATGCTTTGATACATGCCGTATTTGAAGCATGGAAGGACGCCATATCATCAGCCCTGACAATCAGATAAATACCATTATCATCCTGTGCTTTGCTCAGTACGGTAATTAGTAAGAACACAATAAGCAACAATAAATATTTCATATTGTAATCCTTTTATAAAGTTAAACGGACAACTTCATTTTTGGTAAACGGACTCAAACAAATAATTTCCTGATTGAGCTTCGAACACCGCATAATTATCCTTATATTCTTTGAACATCAATCCGGCAGATTGCAAGGCAGGCTTTCCGGATTCCAAAACTTGTTTATTTGGAAGCGACGGGATGTAAAGCGTAGAGGTTGTATTTACAGGGATTGTCACGTTCAAATAGAAATGTGTACCTTCAATTTTCCATTCACAATTTATCTTACCAATTACAGCATTATAATATCCCTTTGCCCAGTTAAGATCGCCGGCGGGTTCAGGTTTAATTTCAAACTGTGCAAACCCGGGCTCTAAGGCATTTATACCAAGAATGGATTTATAAAACCATTCGGAAACAGAACCAAACATAGGATGATTCTGTGAATTTACAGTATCAGGATATTTCCAGCCTTCATACAGAGTTGTGGCGCCATGTGCAAGCATATTTGCATACCCGGGAAAATCCCGCTGATTGGCAATAGAATAAGCTACATCATTGCGGTTCTCACGGCGGAAGAATTCAAACAGAAATTTAGTGCCGAAAATACCGGTAGCAAGATGCCCTTTATGTTTATTATAAATTTCAAGTAAAAGGTTGTTGATAGCGGCATTCTTTTCGTTCCCGGGGACTAGATCATAATACAAAGGAATTACCTGTGCCGCCTGCGTACCGGAATCAAATATGCCGGTTCCCTGTTTTAAGAATTTATTTAAGAACGCAACTTTGATTTCACCTGAAAGCTTATCATATACTGCGGCATCTTCATTTTTATTCAGAAGATGTGCGAATTCAGCCAGAATTTTTACATGATGATAATAAAAAGCTGTTGCCGAAAGAGATATTGATTTGGGGTCGATGCTTTCATGATCGCCGATATCCCGTACGACAATATTATCAGGAGTTACGGAGCGCATGAACTCAACTTGTTTTTTCAGGACATCATAGTATTTTTCAACTATCTGAATATCGCCATAATAATCGTATAGTAATTTTAGACAGAACGGAAACGCAAGCTGCCAGCCGGGAGAGCCGGTTCCACCGCCCATGCTTTCGCTTGCAATTCCATTGGACGGTGCAAGCTCGGGCATACCTCCATTGGGTAAGGCATCATTAGCAAAATCGGAAATCACTTTTCTGTAAAAACTGCTCATATCGAAATTGTAACAAAATGCTTCAGAGGTTGTAACAATATCGGCGCCATAACCAAATTTTTCCCTGCCGGGACAATCGCTTTGAACGCTAAACACGTTACTTAAAAAGGTCCATTTTATCATATCCTGCACTTTGTTGAACATTTCGTTTGAACATTTAAAGCTTCCGCTTTCTTTCAGATCGGAATTCATCCGCAAGCCTTTAACCGTATTCAAATCCGGCTTTCCCGGAAATCCGGTTAATTCAACATATCTAAAAGAATGAAAAGTAAAACGAGGCGAATAAACTTCCTCACCTTTTCCTTTTAATACATACGTAATAGTGCTAACAGGAGGCATCGGGGCGCCCTTTCCAGGGTTAACATTCCAAATATCTTTTAGCTGTGCGACTAAATTTGTAAAATAATTTAAAGAGCCGTCGGTATGTACATCTTCACCGCAGCGAATTTTAACAACCGTTCCCGCAGGACCTTTAACTTTAAGTTTGACCGTACCTGCAAAATTTTGTCCGAAGTCTACAATAAAGGTCCCTGGTTTTAATTCGTAAATATTTTTTGCTTTCAATACACGCGTTACTCTGATTGGAGGCTGCATTTGGGCAGTAAGTTTGCCGGCAGGACCGCGGATAACAATACAATTTTCCCAGTGGTTTTCGGAAAACACAGGCTTATCCCAATTCTGATGTTCCATCCGGGCATCGTACATTTCACCGAGATAGACATTGTTTTTGAGGATAGGTCCGCCGCAGGTTTTCCAAGTGGAATCCGTAACAAAAGTTTTTATAGTTCCATCGCAGAAAACAATTCTTAATTGAGCTTTGACGCAGGGCTTACCAATAGTAAGAGTATTCCTGAAATTGAAGCCAAACATATTTAGAGGTAAAGGATTGTACCAACCATTACCCAGAATGATACCAAGAGTGTTCTTTCCTTTTTTTAAGCGGCTGGACACATCGTAAGCGCTGTACAAAACTTCTTTGGCATACTGAGTCCAACCGGGATCAAGCATGGCATCGCCAATTTTCTCACCATTAAGGCGAGCTTCATAATAGCCGAGACCTGAAATATATAAACGGGCAGAAACTACCTCTTTTTGCAATTCAATATCTTTACGAATGAGCGGGGCAGGATTTTCTTTATAGAAATCCTCATCTTTATCAGGGACAGGATTGGGATCGCTAATCCATTGGGCTTTCCAATCTGAATCATTCATCATGGCTGATTCAAAGAAACAAACCAAACTCCAATCACTTTGCAGATCCTTTTCGTCCCAGATTCTTACCTTCCAAAAATACCGCTTAAAAGACATCAAGGGCTTACCGTTGAATATGATTCCAAATGTTGAACCTGATTTGACCTTACCAGTCTGCCATACAGTTCCTTTATTCTTATCCAAATCTTTTGGATTATCACTTACAAGTATCTCATAAGCAGTTTGAAATTTTCCTCTGCCGGTTGATTGCAATTGCCAGCTTAGACGAGGGTTGGCAATATCAATACCAAGTGGGTTTGTTTTTAATTCCGTTTCAGGGTTATTAATCACAACCCGTGAAGCGACTGCCGGTTTGCATAACAGGCTATCATTTTGAATTGTAAATAAGCAACATAAAATCAGGGATGTTAATGTTAAATTTTTCATAATAATATCTTTCACGCAACATTAGTTAACAACGACATCATCGACAAATTTTCCAATTTGCATTAGTTTAGATTTGAGAGCACGGAGCGGCATACCTGCAACGGTACAATTTTCGAAAGTTACTTTTTGTACCCGGTGGTTCTCATCGAATCCTGTGAGAACGATGGGACATTCATGCGCCCACGAAATATTTTTCAGTTTGATGTTCTTTATATGACCGGGAGGTCCAACACCATATTTGGTTCCGTCGGTTATATCAAGCTCAAACAGTTTAATTTCGGCTTTTTCAACACGAATATTTTCATAAAGTACGTTATCAATAACAGCCGGACCATCGCAAATTATACTAAACCCGCTATGACCTTGAACGCGACTGCCTCCCCGGGCAAGTACAACATCGCAATTACGTACAATTACATTGCTAATGGATTTAGCATCAGTTTCAAAACCAATCGTAACTCCGTCACTAAAAGCGAAGCCGATCATAGTATTATCAATAATCAATACATCATCAACAACCTGATCAAGCGCCGGCGCTTTTACGGCAATACAATCGTCGGTGCAACGTAAAAAGCAGCTGGAGATAACTATTCTTCTGCAACCGAGAGGATCAATTCCATCACCGGCGGGGCAAAAGCTTAACACCTTGACGTGATTATATTTTACCCCATCACAATTAATAAGTGTATTAGTCCATCCGTCTCCATTACGAATCATTACGCCTTCGAAGAGAACGTTTTTACAGTTTTCAACCAGTACCATTTGTTTAAACTTAAAACCACCATCAAGAATTCCCCGCCCGATAATACGGATATTATTAACTCCATTTGCGCGGATACCTCCATAGACAATGGCGCCAGCGGCTATGTAAACTGTTTCATTGTCCTTTACGGTGATATATCCAGGTAGATGAACGCCCGGACCGAAATAATGAACGCCCGAATCTTTAGGAGAAATATTTTCATTCTCAACCGGATTTGCAAAAATGAACAGAGGGGGAAGACTATCAATTTCAATAAATATTTTAGCGGGTCCCGGAAGCGAGAAGGTTAAGATATTATTATTAAGATATTTTTTAATTCCAAGGCTTAACGGATGAATTGAAACTTCTTTAATTGAGCCAGGAACCCGGATAGAAATTTGCAGTTTTCCATTGCATGAAAAGCTTGCCTGATGAATTTCCTGCTGAACTTTGGTATAAGGTTCTAAAAACCATTCGGGCAGCTTGCTTATATCCATGTTTGTCCGAAATTTTTCAGTCCAAATCTTTTTATCATTTACTCTGACAGAATACAGATCGCTTGTAGTTAGACCCGGTATAGCCGGATAAATAATTACCTTTGAATTATTATTGGCTGAGGCGTTAGCACAAGCAATACCTATTATAAGAGACAAAAGCATGAATAGAAAGAATACATTTTTCATAATTACGCGGGTTAAATATTGAATTTAATTTTATTTGAGTCTTTCGGCATAAAAAGCTGAGTTACCGTCTGTAACGCCATAAAGAGTCCCGGTTTTATTATCGACATCAATTCCCTTCCAGCGAAGCGCACCAAGTGATTTATCATAAATATCAGTCCATGATTTTCCATTGTCAAAACTGGCGTACACAGCGGACGCGGATCTTGACCAGTACAGCGGCTCACTTGCCACGTAAAGTTCATTGCCGGAGGGGCCGCCGACTGCAAGGGCAGTAGCGTTAAAAATACGGTTATCTGCCGGGAAAAGTTTTTGCCAGGATTTTCCGTAATTCTTGCTGCGCCATAAGCCTTCGTGAATAAAGCCGGCATAAAGCCAGCCGGGTTTTTTCGAGTCGGCTTTAATTACATTCAGAACGGAAGCTGTATCCTTTCCGAAAGGTAAGCCTTTACCAAGGATGCGCCAGGATTTTCCTCCGTCAAAGGTTGTAAAAATGCCTTTATCGGCTTCACCGAAATAGATTGTATTTTTTCTTACCGGGTCTATGCATAATAATTGATTAGTGCCGCAGATATTTTTAACCTGATAAACCGTTACCGCCAGCAATTCGCTTTCGATAAAATCCTTTCTTACCGGTAAAGTTTTAATTTTACGGAGCAAAGGGAGATTCATTTTTTCCCAGGTTTTTCCCCAATCAAGAGATTTATACAAGCCGGCGCCATTATTAATAGCCCCATCTATATAAGCAAAAAATACTCCTTTAGTAAAAGTGTCCTCTTTAATAGCCTGGACAAATAATCCTTTCGGGAGATGCAGAACAAATTTACAATTATTTCCGTTGTTTTCCGTAAGACAAATTGCACTAAGCCGCTCAGAACTATTTGAAACGCCATAAAGAATAAGACCGGTTTTAAATTTCGACGGACAAATTACGGTACTGCAATAATAATTTTGTTTTGCTTCCAAATAAGGGAAAGACGTATAAGATTTGCCGCCGTCGCTGCTAATACAAGGCTGTCCATCTGCGCCCGCAAACATTACTTTACCCGGGGCCACAGGATCGGCAGTAATCATCTCAAGACAAATATTTCCAATTCCTTTAAAATAATTGGCATCCCAAGTTTGGCAAGCGTCTTCACTTACACATATCCCGAACCAATCCATCAAATAAAATTTTTGAGGATTTTTGTTATCAGCGATAAATTTTGAAAGCGCCCATCCTATCTGTTCAGGCCGGTTGTACTGCGGCGCAAAATTTTTGAAATCACTCCAATTATAATTCTTTTTAATCAATTGCCAGGTTTCGCCTTTGTCCTTCGAAATATAAAGCGGAACACCTGCATAATTATCCGGCGATGGACCCTGACAAGCGGCGGAATAAAAGATCGAACTATTATTCGGATCGGAACAGATAGTTGAAAAATCAGTCATACCAAGAAAGGCGGTTTTTTTTGTAAAAGTTTTTCCGCCATCGGTGGATTTATAAATTCCGCTGCCGCGAAAAGAAGCAAGAATACTGGCAGGATTATCTTTATCAAACACAAGATTAGTAAAGCTTACCCCAGCATTCTCAAAAACAGTCTGCCATGTTTTACCTTTATCCGTTGAAAGATAAAGCCTGCCAATTTTTTCTCTTTTATAAGAACCATCCGGGTACAAATAATCTGCGAAAGGCAAAGAATCAAGAGTGGCAGCATACAGCATATTTTTAACAAAGGGATTAAACGCCAGGCAGCAAAACGGTTCGCCTTTGAGCGCTGAATAATTCCAGGTTTCGCCTTCATCGGAGCTTAACCATATACCCTTAGTGTTGCTTGCTGCGGCGACAAAATTACCATCGAAAGGATCAACGGCGATTTTCTCCCCATAAAATCTTATTGCGCCGTTTCCAAAAAAATCAGGTTTATCTGTAACCGGTTTCCAGTTAATTCCTCCATCGGTAGTTTTATGTATGGTGGATACCATTTGATGACCGCGGGCTTCACCCGAAGCGCGAAACAGAATATTTGGATTCACGCTGCTCATAGCAAAGGATTCCACATTATGGTGATAGCCTTCTGTCATTCCATTATTGATTGCTTTCCAGCTTTTACCCCCGTCAATACTTTTAAAAACACCGGCAACATCGGTTCTAATATACAGGATATTTGAAGAATCAGGATGCTGAATAATCCCTGTGACATACCCACCACCGCCAAATTCAGAACTTGTCCAACTATATTTAACGCAAGAGCTGTTCTGACCGCACTGAGGAAAGGAGTTTGAAATTAGAAATAATTTAATCAAACATACTATAGATACTGCGGCATAATTGAATCTGAAAATCATTTTTCACCTATTTTAATGAACAGAGAAATTCACCGGTTTTACGTTCTTACTTTGAGCTGCGAACTAATACAAAATTAGCGATCAGGGCAGGCATTGGCAAGCTGAAATATTGATTACACAAATTTTCCGGGAATCCACAATGTGAAAGAACACAGCAAATTATGCTACTAACGTATATAATTTATTTTTTCTAATCTACTGTTTTTTTTACCAGAGTTTTGGCTTATATATTTTTTTACGTAGTATAGATATTCAAATTGATTTAGTAATAATGTATATTTCGCCAGGAAATTAATAAATTGAAGGAATATTAAAGTGGGTCAGCAGCAACTTCTTTTAATAGTTCTTGGAGTAATTATAGTCGGTATTGCCATAGTAGTGGGCATAAACTTATTTAACGCAAATTCTATATCCAGCAATAGAGATGCAGTAATAGGGGATCTTAATAACTTAGCGGTTCTTGCGCATGAATATTATAGGAAACCCGCTGCATTTGCCGGCGGCGGCAATTCTTTCGTTAGTTATGTTATTCCAAGTACACTTGCGTCGAATGCAAATGGAACATATACAATAGCAACCGCAGGATCAACGACCGGGATTACATTTCAGGGTACCGGAACTCAAATAGTGAGCGGTGGTAATTATGTTTTAGCAAAAATATTTGTTAAAGTTCCACCTTTAGCAGACTCAGTTTCGGTTATCTATTAACATTTGGAAAAATAAATAGTGTTAGAATTAATCCCAGGGACAGCGTTTGTATAAGCCGACGAGCGGAAGTTAGTTTTTGCGTCAATCGATAAATACAGCGACCCATTCAGCCAATCATTTACCCAACAGCCTGCATGATTTTATTTTTTTCCCCTGCCTTGTTTCACCGGTTTGAGCTGCACCTAAGTAATGTTTGGGAGCTATAGTAGATGTGATATTTTAATTTTAGTTAAGTTGACCGTCAGTGACTTTAAACCGTTAAA
>CAZUCY010000112.1:0-2073 GCA_964618785.1 uncultured Ignavibacteriaceae bacterium
CCGAATGCCAATATATTACTCCAAAGAATTGTAAAAAGGATAATAGAAAACCAATAAACATTCTGAAAATATTTTACAATTAGTACTGCCAATGCAAGAATAAGCACCAAAGAAATTATTTCAAAATAATCAGTCTTTATTTTATTAAATGATATAAAAATAAACATAAAACATGATAACGCTATAAGAAATGAAAAGAATAAATTGAACTTTATCAATGGTTGAACTAAAATTAAAAATACGGCAAACAATAAAAGTTGCGGTAAATTCCAGATAATATAAAGGGGATAATCAAATATAGAAGATAGTCCGAATTCATAAAAATAATCGGGGTCTCCAACTTCAATTTGTTTAAAAAAATAAAGAGATGCAAACAAAATAATTAATGGCAGAAATATCCATCCGAGCGGCTGAAAAGTTTTATTATATGACGGCTGTACAAGTATCTTTTTAATATCATTACACATGGAAAAGCGATAGATCATAAAGAACGGCACAACGAGGCTTATATAAAAACGAAAGCCCGCTAAAATGAAATATGCATCGAGCCCATAATATTTTAACAGTAATCCGGCAATATTTATTATTAAAATTAAAAAGAATATTGAAGCAATTTTTACACTGTTATTCATTAATTTTCACTCCTATTGTCCTTTGAATATCTTATCCCGATAACCTCCGGGAGGGAGTTGGCTTTTTAATTCCTTTTTGATTATTTCAGTTCCTGCCCCATAATTATAAACTAGTATTCCCCCAAGTTCCGCCGTTTTATAAATGAGGAATAAGCCTACTAAGGACAAGATTACAAACAAATACTTTATTCCACCTGAATATTTTTTTCCCAACACAACAAATGTACGAAGTACTAAAAGCCCTGCAAAATACCAGAGTGTAAAATTTGCATAACTTATATGCTCACTAACCGCTTTAACGGGTATTATTGTCTTGATTTTATTTAGTTGTTGAACAGCATGCGCTGCAGAATTCCCTGTGAGTGCAGCGGCAACTGCACCAAGTATTCCTAAGAATAAAATCAGATATGCTGATTTTAAAAAGAAATCCCTCTTAAAAAATGTTCCAATAATTTCCAATAAAGCATAAATTACAAAAAGAGCTATTGGATAATGAACGACCTTAGGATGCAGTTGAGAAAGAAATTCCATTTTTATTCCGTTTTGTGTGGATTAAAATTTCCGGATATAAATTATTGAGATAAAAATTTTTTCATATGATATATTAAATAATTTGATAAGCAGATGATAGAACCATTATTTAAATTTTAATATTTTACTTTATAAAGGAATAGCCCATTTGCAGGAACTGCTTCACCGGCAAACTCTCTATCTTTTGCAGAGAAAATATCTTCAATAAATTTTTCATCACAATTTTCTTTTAACGCTTTAATTAATGTCCCAATTATTGTTCTAACCATACCGTGCAAAAATCTGTCCGCTTCAATATAAAATATTATCAATCCTTTAGTCTCTTTCCATCGTGCTTCATATATATTACAGATTTTATTTTCAGTTTCAGTATTTTTTCTTGTAAATGATGTAAAATCTTTTTCCCCTAAAAAAGATAGACAAAGCTTATTTAATAATTTACAGTCTAAAGATTCATGATAATAATATGAATATCTTTGAAAAAACGGCGACTTGAAATTAGAAAAAAGATATATATAGCATCGTCTTCTTGCATGAAATCTAGCATTAAATAATTCATCAGCTTGCTCCATCTCCAAAATAGAGATATCATTTGGCAATATTGCATTCAGTGAGTGTTTGAATTTATAAATATTAATTTCATTCTCTGTTTTAAAGTTTGCTACCTGTCCCAAGGCATGAACGCCTGAGTCAGTTCTTCCCGAACCTATTAAATTCACTTTAAACTTAGAAATTATTTCTATTTTATCCGTAATTGTCTGCTGAATAGCAGGCGCATTTTGTTGAATTTGCCAGCCGCAATAGTTTGTTCCATCATATTGCATGACGAGTTTATAATTCTTCAATTGAAAATTTCTAATTTAATATTTTTAAAAGGCTCTGTGAATTTAATCAAAAATTTCATTTTTAA
>CAZUCY010000112.1:2083-11942 GCA_964618785.1 uncultured Ignavibacteriaceae bacterium
TAGGAAATGTTCTTTTCGCTATATCTTCGATATTCCGTATTTGTATATTTATTCTATATTTAGATAATTGCGAAAAACTATAATAATTATATCCAAATATTTTGTTATTTTAAACTATTATCATAAAAAATGAATTACAAAAATCATTTGAGATATTTGGGAAATGAGTAAATTAAATAATAATGCAGATAATATGCCTCTTTTATTGCTGGTTGAAAATGACCAGCCCAGTCGTGATGTTGTTAAAATTTTTTTGAAAAATATTTGCAACGTAGAATGTGCCTTAAATGCAAAGGAAGCTTTAGAAAAGATAAATAGTGCAGAATTTGATATTATCCTTATGGATATTAATCTTGGCGGAGGAATGAATGGCATTGAATTGACCCGCCAAATTAAAAATGATAAGAGATATAAGCAAACACCCATTATCGCATTAACTGCGTATGCGATGGCGGGAGACAAAGAGAACTTTCTGGCAGCCGGTTGCACTCATTATTTATCAAAGCCATTTGATAAAAGGACATTGATTGGATTGATCAATAAAATATTAGATAATAAAAGTTAGCCTAATAATTTATATATACTTACAGCATAATATTTACTGCTTTCTATTTTTAATAAATAAGTAAGAAATAAGTTAAATAATCTGCACTTCTAAAACAGTTGTACGCTGTACTATGTAAAGAAATTTTATTTAGTATTTTTTTTCAAACTGTTTATAAATTCAAAGAATATATCGATATAATTCAAAAAAGGACTAAATTTTTCTTGGACTATTTTTATTTTAAAAATTTTCGATAATATAAGATATATAAAGGATATCATAATATGAGAGGCAAACCTAAATCAAGGTCGCAACTCCTCGATGAAAATATAAATCCTAAGAAAAAGTCTAGTGAACAAGTTAAGACTAATACTAAAGAAGCTAAAAGACAAAGTAAAATTTGCCAAGAAGGAGTTGAATTCTGGTCTTTATTTGAAGGACTGCCTTATATTATTATATTCTTTGATAAAAACGGAACATATTTAAAAGTTTTGCAAGCTACTAAGCTACAATTATCGCTATTTGGTTACCCTACCCAATTGACAGGCAAAACACTGTATGATATTTTGCCCAGTCAGCAAGCCGCTTATTTTGTAGATAACATAAAAAATACAATTAAGACAAAACGTCCGGTCAATATTGGATATAAATTATTGATTGACGATACCGAACATTGGTTTTGTACTACTATTTCGCGGGTAGATAAAAATTCAGTAATATCCATTATTCACGATATAACAAAGCGCAAGTATGCTGAAGAAGCAGATAAAAAATCTCTTCAATTATTCCGCCTCGCGTGGGAGAATTCATTTAACGGAATGCTCTTAACGAATAAAGAAGGCAAAATCTTAATGGTTAATAAAGCCTTTTGCCAATTAGTAAATAAACAAAGATCGGAATTAGAAGGTAAACCTGTTACTGTGGCGTGTAGAAAGGAATTTAAAAACCAGGCTTCTCTTTTTCATAAAGAAAGATTTGAGGATATTGGAATAAATTCTTATCACGAATATGAGGTTACTTTATGGAATAATAAAATAACCTGGTTTGGGATATCAAGCTCCCTATTTGAAATCGAAAACCAGGGACCATATCTTCTCTCTATATTTAATAATATTGCCGAGCGTAAACTAAATGAATCAAAAACAAACCAAACATTTTCTTTATTGAATGCCGCACTGGAATCGTCAGCTGATGGGATATTAGTTGTTGATTTAAAAGGAGAAATAACCGGGCTAAATCAAAAATTTATTAAAATGTGGAATATTCCTTCAAACTTAGCTTCTCGAAAAAGTGAAAATAAATTACTGGAATTCTTAAAAAATAAATTAATTGAACCTGATGCTTTTATTTCAAGAATTAGTTTGCTTTCGGAATCCCCTGAAGCTGAAAGTATTGATACTTTAGAATTTATTGACGGCAGAACCTTTGAAAGCTATTCTATTCCGCAAAAATTAAACAATAAGATTGTGGGAAGAGTTTGGAGTTTCAGAGATATTACTGAGAAAAAGATATCCGAGGAAGCGTTAGTTGAAAGCGAAAGAAGATTCCGTTCACTATTTGAAACTTCTGCAGAAGGAATTTGCCTACTATCGGACAGAATTGAAGAATGTAATGCACGCTTAAGTAATCTTTTTGATTGTACTAAAGAAGAAATAATCGGTCATGCACCCTGGGAGTTTTCGCCGGATATTCAACCTGATGGAAGAAATTCTAAAGAATCTGCTTTGGAAAAAATAAATCTGGCTCATATGGGAATCCCTCAATATTTCTATTGGCAACATAAGCGTAAAGATAATTCACTTATCGATACCGAAATATCACTTAAAAGCTTTGTGATGGGGGAAAAAAACTTCATACAGGCAACAATTCATGACATCACAGAGAGAAAACGTTTTGAAAAAACCCAGAATGCTTTATACGAAATTTCGGAAGCTGTAAATACAACTGAAGATATGCAAACACTTTATTCAGATATCCACAAAGTGATAAAAAGTTTAATGCCTGCAAATAATTTTTATATAGCTCTTTATGATGAAGAAGAGGATATTCTAACTTTTCCCTATTTTGCTGATGAATTCGATAATCCACCGCTACCGCGAAAACTGGGGAGCGGCTTAACAGAATATGTTTTAAAAACAGGTAAAGATTTAATAATTACAAGTGAATATGATCTTGAACTTCGTCAAAAAGGGGTCGTTGATTTAGTTGGTGAACCCGCCGCTGTTTGGGTAGGTGTTGTACTGAGACATGAAGGACATATAAAAGGAGTGATGGCTGTACAGGATTATTACAATAAAAATGCTTTCGGTGAAATTGAAAAACAAATACTTATATTCGTTTCCGAACAAATTGCCTTGGCAATTGACCGCAAGCGTACATCAGACGAGTTAATAAATTATACAAAACAATTAAGAGCCCATAAAGACCTTCTGGAAGAAAGAGCCCGCGAACTTGCTCATTTAAATGCTCAGCTCGCCGAATCCGAAAGAAGACTAAAAGATTTAAATTTAAGTAAAGACAAATTGTTTTCTATAATCGCGCATGATTTAAAAAGTCCTTTTCAATCTCTGCTGGGATTATCCGGCATTTTGGTTGAAGAATTTGACGATTTAAGCTCTGAAGAAAGGACTAGATTCATTAAGGATATAAACAGTACATTAAAAAACCAATTCAAGCTGGTAGAAAACCTTCTGGATTGGTCAAGACTTCAGACTGGAAGAATGATATACAGCCCGGAAAAAATCAATCTGCTTGAAACTGTTGAGTCTAATTTTCAATTATTTAAACCCAAAGCGGTTAGTAAAAATATTGCATTAATACATAAGGTACCTCCAGAAATTTTTGTGTTTGCAGATGCTTATATGCTTGAATCCATATTACAAAACCTTATTTCTAACGCAATAAAATTTACCAAAGCCGGCGGGAAAGTAACTGTTTTAGCTGAAGAAGATAATAATATAGTTAACATATCTATTGTTGATACGGGAATCGGTATTTCTCATTTGGATATTGAAAAGATTTTCAAGCTTGATATTCAGCATACTACATTAGGAACTGAGGACGAGAAAGGCACAGGTCTGGGTTTAATTATTTGCAAAGAGTTGATCGAAAAAAATGGCGGTAAAATCTGGATTGAAAGTGAAATCGGTAATGGGACAAAATTCTTTGTAGAGCTGCCTAAAGATTAATCAACTTTGCGAATTATCAAGTAATTTGGCGGCTTATATTTTATTTTACATAAACAGTTTTGATATTAACAAATTCTTTAATTCCAATAAATGAAAGCTCTCTGCCAAAACCAGATTCCTTTACTCCTCCAAATGGTAATCTTGGATCAGATTTAACAAAATCATTTACAAAACAGCATCCGGCAATAAGCCTTTCTTTGGCAATTCTTTCTCCCCTTTCAGAATTATTAGTAAATACGGCTGCTCCTAAACCAAAACTTGTTTTATTTGCAGTTCTAATTCCTTCTTCATCATCTTTAACTTTAATAAAAGCAGCAACGGGACCAAATATTTCTTCTTCATAAGCAGGCATACCTGGAAATACATTTGAAAGTAAAGTCGGCGGATAAAATGCCCCTTTTGATTTTGGTATTTCACCGCCAAGAAGAACTTTTGCACCCGTTTCCAAGCTTTTAATTACTTGCTTATGCAGTTTATCTCTTAGATTGGTTTTTGCCTGTGGTCCGAGATCATTTTCCGGATTAAAAGGATCGCCCATCTTTTTTGCTTTCATTTTTTGTATAAACAATTCTTCAAATTCATTATAAATTGGTTCTACTACAATAAATCTTTTTGCCGCGATACAGCTTTGTCCTCCATTTATTAATCTTGAATTAACGCATATATCCGATGCTTTTTCCAAATCCGCATCTTCAAGAATTAAATAAGGATCACTGCCGCCAAGCTCAAGCACAGTTTTCTTGAGCATAGCTCCAGCCATCGAAGCAACCGCTCTTCCTGCAGGTACGCTGCCTGTTAACGTTACAGCGCTGATATTTTTGTTTTCAATTACAGGCTTAATGTTTTTAGAAGAAAAGATTAATGTTCTAAAAATATCTTCAGGAAAACCTGCTTCACGAAATATTTCTTCAATTGCAAGTGCACATCCAGTAACATTTGATGAATGTTTTAAAGCTCCTGCATTGCCAGCCATTAAATTAGGCGCGGCAAATCTAAAAACCTGCCAGAAAGGAAAGTTCCAAGGCATGACAGCCAGAATAACACCCAAAGGTCTATAAGTAATATAGCTTTTTGATGCGTCTGTATGTACTACTTTATCAGCAAGAAATTTTTCTGCATTAACAGCATAGTAATCACAAACGCAGGCACATTTTTCAACTTCAGCTTTAGATTGATTTATGGGTTTGCCCATTTCCAAAGTTATTAACTTCGCCCATTTTTCAATCATCAATCGCAAAACTTTGGCGGCGTTTTTCATACATTTTGCTCTTGTTTGAAAGTCCGTTTTCTGCCAGTTTAAAAATGCACAATCAGAACCGGAAATAATTTTATTTACTTCGGTATAAGACATTTCATCGTAGACTTGGATTTCTTCCCCGGTTGCAGGATTAATTGACTTTAACATTATAGTATCCAATGATTTTTCCGTCTGCAATTTAATAAAAGAATAACTATTATACTTTAGATAACAAAAGACCCGCTTCGCATCTGCATTTTAAATCATAACCTTAATTATTGATAATGTCATTGAGGTCTATTAAATATATGAACCAAGCTTACTATTTATGGCAAAAGATTATAAAAAATGGTTTAAGCTGTCGGATTATGATTATGAAACCGCCCTGTTGATACAATAAAACTAACAATAGATGAGTACAAAAATGAAACAAGTATTATTTCCAGTTATGTTAAGGAAGGGAAAGTGGTGTGTTCTAAATAATTCATCCCGATAACATCAGTGCCGCTTTATAGAATTTTGCCTACTTTTTTAATAAGCTTACTCAATTTAGAATCATCGTCAAGAGGGATCAGATTTATCTATTATCAGATAAAATTCAAAAAGCTTTTAAAAAACTACTTCATTCTTTTTATTACAACTATAGTTTTATCATCGGAGTATTTGCCGTTCTTGGAAAAGTTAATTACATCTTCCATAATTGAGTATGTGATTTCTTTAGGAGTAAGGTTCTTTTTTCCCAATAATACCTTTCCCAGGCGTTCTTCTCCATAAGGTTCAAATTTGGTGTTAGCAGCGTCAGTTACTCCATCGGAATAAATAAGCAAAACATCACCCGGCGCAAAACTAATGCTTTCGATTGTATATACTGCGTAAGGCGAAGGTCCTAAGACGGGCCCCGTTGAAAACAACGTAACTATAGCTCCTGAGTCTTTCTTTACAAACATTGGAGAATTATGCCCGGCATTTGCATATAACATAAGCCCGCTTTTATCTCTTGAAAGTTCACCATAAAATAAGGATGCGAACTTCTCATCCTTAAATATTTTACTTACAAGAGAATTCATACGCCTCATAATTGGAACAATTTTTATTTCAAAACTGCAAGCCATTCTTAACGCACCTGAAATATACAATGCTTCTGCGGCAGCGCTCACTCCTTTACTTGCAGCATCTCCGACAGCAATCGCAAGGTAGTCTCCTTCGGAACCTATTTCAATATAATCAAACAAATCACCCCCGACAATTTCAGCAGGATCTGAAATTCCAAATATTACATAATCATTAAAAGTATATTCATGCTCGGGTAAAATTGATTTCTGAATTTCACGTGCTTTATCCAAATCTGCTCTAAGTGAAGTAACCCTTTGGGAGTACCTCATTTGCTTTATTTGAGAAGTCAAAGCGGTAGCAATTATACTTAATCTTAGGCGTAAATCTTCATTAATGTTTTCGCTATTAAAGGCAAGCATATATTCATAATACAATTTTCCGTTATGCTTAATTCTCGAACCCACACCCGAAGCAGAATACCTCATTATGCCCTTTTTACGAAGCACCCGGTTTGTTTCAGTTCCAAGCACGGTTCTTTCCTTTGCAACAAGATCGAACATAGGATAATCTTTTATTTTCACCCTGAAATCCGGGCTAATTTGTTCAACATTCCCGGTTTGGAATCGCAATAAATAATCTCCCGAAATGGTATCAAATTGCCATATTCTGCCACCTGTAATTTCAATATTTTCTATTTCAACAATTTGCTTCAAAACAATTTCAAGCATTGCTTTTTCCGACTCAAATTTTTGAGAAGCAAGATTTTCAATAGTTTTATATAATCTTCTTTGATCCATATTTCCAACTTTGAAAAATTTTTAAGTATAAATGATGTTTTTATATAAAGAAGACATAAGCCGCTTTGTATAAGATTAATTACTAAATTTTTCTTGATCCCGGTTTTACGATAGGTAAACCCTTTTTGCACAATTCACAATCATCGGCAGGAAAAGAAATAACATCCATCATAACAGCGCTTTTTTGAGGATATCCGAAACTTACTTTACCATTACTTCTATCGACTATACAGCCAACGCCAACAACTACAGCGCCGCTGTTCTTCAAAATATCTATAACCTCAAAAACCGAGCCCCCTGTAGTCACTACATCTTCGCAGACTAAAACTTTTTCGCCGGGCTCAAGAGAAAAACCTCTCCGTAAAGTAAGCACCTTATTTTCACGCTCTGCAAAAATGGAACGCTTATTTAATTGCCGCGCGACTTCCTGTCCGACAATAATACCGCCAATTGCAGGAGAAATAACGGTTTCAATCTCAAAATTTTTAAAATAATCAACAATATTTGAACAAACCTTTTCCATATATGCAGGGAATTGTAAAACCCTGGCACATTGGAAATAAATATTGCTGTGCCTGCCGGAAGTTAATAAGAAGTGTCCTTCCATCAAAGCTTCCGTCTTTTTAAATATTTCAAGAATTTCAGTTTCACTCAGGCTCATTATTGACTCCTCAATTTATGTTTCAGCGCGTCTAATGGCAGCGCTCCCGTTTATTATAACTCTGCTATTTTTTTTGCAAGATTAAAATCATTCTGAGTAACGCCGCCGTCATTATGAGTGGATATTGTAATTTTAACTTTATTCCATGAGTGTATGAATATATCCGGATGATGATCCATTTTTTCTGCTTCATCACCAATTCTATTCACAAAGGCAAGTGCACTCTTAAAATCTTTTAGCCGGAATTCTTTTATGATGGAATTATCCCTGAATATCCATCCGGTTAATTCTTTCAGCTTTTCATTTATATCATTTTCAGACAATACTTTCATCATTTTCTCTATATAAATATTTTTATAAATCTCAACTTAAAATTAAGCATAAAAAAAGCGTATTTAAAGAAATACGCTTTTTGTAGTTCATAATTTAAAAAATACGAATACTATATTTATTGAACTTCACTTGTATCAGTCTTTTCTTTTTCTTCCTGTCCGGAATTGAGATCCAATTCTCCTTCAATAAATGTTAGTTCTTCCAAATTTTCAAAATGTTTGGCAATAATTTTACATCCGTCTTTAAATGTTCCTCTTAATATTTCTTCGGAAAGAGGATCTTCAACATATTTCTGTATTGCCCGTCTTAAAGGTCTTGCCCCAAATTTAGCATCGAATCCTTTTTCAGCCAAAAAGTTTTTAGCTGAAATATCAAGAGACAATAACATTTTATTTTCATGAATATTCTTGTATATTTCTTTCAAATCGATATCAATTATTTTGAGAATATCTTCTTTTTCAAGATTTCTAAATACAATAGTCTCATCAACCCTGTTCAAAAATTCAGGATTAAAGAGTTTTCTCATAGCTTCCTCAACTGTATTTTTCAACGATGAATATTTATCATCAGCTTTCTCACCGCCAAAACCGATAGAGCCGATATTTTTAATATCGCGTGCACCCACATTAGTTGTCATTATAATAATTGTATTCTTGAAATCCACTTTTCTGCCCAGGCTATCTGTAAGCACGCCGTCATCTAGAACCTGAAGCAATATGCCGTAAATATCCGGATGAGCTTTTTCAATTTCATCGAACAAGACAACCGAATAAGGTCTCCTTCTTACCTTCTCGGTTAGTTGTCCTCCTTCTTCATATCCAACATATCCGGGAGGCGCCCCAACGAGCCTTGAAAGAGAGAATTTCTCCATATACTCACTCATATCAATTCTTACAAGGGCATTATCCGAATCAAATAGATATCGGGCAAGTACCTTGCAAAGTTCAGTTTTTCCGACACCTGTGGGACCTAAAAATATAAAGCTACCTATAGGTCTAGTAGGATTTTTCAAGCCTGCTCTTGTACGACGGATAGCTTTTGTAAGCTTAGAAACAGCCTCATCCTGTCCGACAATATAGTCTTTCAAAGCATCGCCCATTTTGAGGAGCTTCTCAGACTCTGTTTGAGCAACACGTGTAACGGGGATTCCGGTCATCATAGCTACGACAGTGGCGATATCTTCTTCACTAACATCATGCACAATATCTTTAGTTTTCGCATCCCATTCACGTTTTGCAATTTCAAGGTCGGATTGAAGATTTCTTTCTTTATCTCTTAATCTTGCAGCCTCTTCATAATCCTGACGTTTTACTACAGCAGCTTTTTCCTGCCTAACCTTTTCAATGTCACCTTCAAGGTCAAGCACTTCCTGAGAAACTTCAAAATTGCCCATATGAACACGCGACCCGGCTTCATCGATTACATCTATTGCTTTATCGGGAAGATGGCGATCAGTAATATAGCGGTTGCTTAATTTGACAGCCGAATCGATAGCATCTTTGGTATATCTTACATGATGATGCTCTTCATACTTAAACTTAATATTATTAAGGATCTGAATAGTTTCATCATAACTTGGCGGTTCGACCATTACCTTTTGAAAACGCCTGTCGAGAGCGCCATCTGTTTCGATATACTTACGGTACTCATCGAGAGTTGTTGCACCAATACATTGAAAATCGCCTCTTGCAAGGGCCGGCTTAAACATATTTGAAGCATCAAGCGAACCTGAAGCGCCGCCGGCTCCAACAATTGTATGTAATTCATCGATGAAAAGGATTACATCTTTTGCTTTTTCAAGCTCATTCATTAATGCTTTCATTCTCTCTTCAAACTGACCGCGATATTTTGTACCGGCGACTAAACCTGCAAGGTCAAGCGTTACAACTCTTTTATCCTGTAAAGTTCTTGGTACTTTTTTCTGAACAATTCTGAGTGCAAGTCCCTCCGCAATTGCAGTTTTACCAACACCCGGTTCGCCTATCAACACGGGATTATTTTTCTTTCTACGGCTTAATACCTGCGCAACACGCTCAATTTCTTTTT
>CAZUCY010000113.1:0-11534 GCA_964618785.1 uncultured Ignavibacteriaceae bacterium
CCGAAACAATATCCCTTGTTTTTTTTAGTAAAGCCGAACAATGTTTGTAAACAGTAATATATCCATCCGAATGCGCAATTATGATCATATACCCGTCATTAACAGTATAATCCGCAAAGATCACATAACCGGCGGCGGCAGAGAACACAGGAGTGCCGGTTTTTATAACAAAGTCTACCCCCATATGCCCATTATCAGGATTAAAACCCCTGCTGATAAATCCATTGACCGGTTTTGAAAAATGGATAATAACTGCCTGCTGTTCACGTTCCTGAAGAAGAAGCTGTTGAAAGACAAAAAGGATACTACCGCCATAGGGGCTTTCTTTTTTGATTTCCGATGAATTTGCCTTGTTTAACGAATCAATTAATGTTGAATCACCGAGTAAAATTGCGTCTTTTAGCTGCTGGTTGGTTGATTTTAATTTTTCCAGCTCAAATGTTAAAAAAATAAGGCGCTGGTTCAAGTCGTTCAACAATTTTTTTTCAGCATGATTCAGATTAGAACTAGCGGGAAAGACTAATCCTCTTACGGGTGTAAGATTCAGAACAATGAAACCCATGAAAAAGAAGACCAAAGAATATACGCCAACGATAAGAAGCGCTTTAGTAAGATTAAACTGGCGACTCTTAGTTTTAATACCACTTCCGCCGAGAAATACAAAAATTGAAAGGCTTTTAAACTTTTTTAGATTCAATTTAATTAATCTTTTTTTGAGTAAACTAATTAAGAATTTTAACATTTTTGGAATTTTTCAAGTAAATCCTCAAATTTTATTTTTCCGCATCTTAAACAGATGGGAACCGAGTCGCTTAAATCGATAATCGTAGAGGAAGAATAAAAGGATTTTTTATCAGTGTGAAAGATTGCCTCTATTTCCGATGAAAACTCATCATAAATTACGCTTGATTCAACAATGGGCGGCTGCCCGCTCCTGTTAACGCTTGTAGAAATTAACGGCATTTCCAATTCGCTTGTCAGTTTTATGCAGAACCTATGATTCGGAATTCTAAAAGCAGCAGTTTCAACGCCAAGTATTCCGCTTGTTTTGGAATTTAATGACAAAACTACGGAAACGGGGTTAGGCCAGATAGATAGAAGGAAATCCAAATGTTTCTCAGATTTGATTTCGATATACTTCAGCAGAGTTTCAATACTATTGATAAGCATTATGAAAGGTTTACCATTTTCACGACCTTTAATTTCATTAATTCTTTTAATTGTATCTTCATTAAAAGGGTTTGCGCCAAAGCCATAAACGGTATCAGTGGGGTAGACAAAAACCGAACCTTCGAGAAACAATTTCTTAGCTAATTGAACAGCCGAATCCATATTGGTATCAATACTAATCCTGTCAGCATTTTTAGACATTATCATTTAACATTTCTGCTATTTTTGAAATTACCATATGAGGTTTCAAATTAAAACCACAAACAAATGTATTAACCGGACACTTTTGGCGACCATGAATACCACAAGGCTTACAAATAAGATCATTTAAACTTACGAAAGAACTACGATAATTATAAGGCGAAAAACCAAATTCGGGAACAGTAGAGCAAAATATAGTCAGGACAGGAATATTTGCGCACATCCCGAAATGAGTTGGGGCGCTGTCATTTGATATTAATATTTTTGTTTTTTTTAAAAGTCCTATTGACTCGATGATAGAAAACCTTCCCGCAGCGGAAACAACTCCTTCATTAAAGCAGCCTGCAATACCATCGCATAATGATTTATCTTTATCACTCCCAATTAAAACAACAGTAAACGAATTCTCCCTAAAATATTTTACAATATACTTAAAATATATTTCAGGGTACCTTTTGGTACACCATATACTGCCGGGGGCAACGGCAGCAATATTGCCGTTCAATTTATTTTCCGAAATAAAGCCATCAATTTTTTTTTCTGCCGATTCAGAAACCCGGACTTCCGGCAGAATTTTCCAATCGTCTTTATATTCGTATCCGATCAGGTCCAAATTTCTTTGCACTTCGTGATGGAGCGGAAAATATTCCTTTAAATACTTGTAGGCATAATTAAAACTGCTGTTAGTAAATCCATAAGTTTCTTTAACGCCAAGCATCAAAACAATAAAAGAAGAACGAAAAGAGCGATGCGGAGAATAAATTCTGTTATAGTTATTCTTTTTTAACTTTTTAATAAAATTCAGAAGGCTGAAAATGGACTTATGTTTACCATTTTTATCAATAATAACCGTACAATTAACATAAGGCGAAGCAGAAAAAATTTCAGCAGTTGAGGGAATAGCAAGAATATCGATTTGGCTTTCAGGAAGAATAGACTTTAATTTCTGAATCATAGGCAATGTTAAAATAGCATCGCCGATAAACGCTGTTTGGATTACTAAAATTTTTTCCATCTTGTGATTAGTATTTCCATCTTTTATGCATCCAAAGCCATTGCTCAGGATGCCGGCGGATGTAACTTTCAAGAAAGTTGAACATGCGTTGATTTAGCTCTACAATCTGATCTTCCCGGGCACCCAGTAAATCATTTGTTTTTATTTCAAAGAATTCACAAGAATATGAAGCATCCGGCTGCCTGACAGGAATTGCATAAAGGATAGGAGCATTAGTTTTTAAAGCAAGCACTGCGGGACCGGAATAAACAGACGTTCTGCGGTTGAAGAAATTTACCCGCACGCCATCGAAGGGACCACGCTGGTCAGCAACCATAGCGACTACATTCTTATTCTTCAATTCCTTATATATTTGCCTTATGGAGATTCCAAGAAGAACAACTTTATTACCCCATTTGCATCTCATCCTGTTCAGCCAATCGGACACATAAGCATTTCTCTGATCTTTTACGACTATTGACAGCGGTATGCCCGCCTGAAGCGCTATAGACAAAGCCATAAATTCCCAATTGCCATAATGAGCAGTTAATAATATAACGCCATGGTTTTCAATATATTTTTCTTTCACAAGGTTTATATTAGAGCATTTTACCGAATTTATAATATCCTCTTTGCTCATCCACGGAATAGATAATATTTCTATAAGAGTAATTGCAAAGCTTTTATAGCTGCCGAAAGCGATTTGTTTTATTTTCTTAGGTGAATACCCGGGAAAGGCATTTGTAAGATTTTCAATTGTAGTTTTTTTTCGTATTGGAATCAGATAAAAGAAAATTACAGCAAGAAGGGAGGAAAATTTTCCGGATAATTTAAAGCCGCATAGTTTAAAGACATAACTAAAGGCAATAAAAATAATATATTCTATTTTATCAGTCATGGGACATAATTATTAATAAAAATACAATTAAAGCGTGTAAAGTTAATAATCCGGGGTAATTAATGGAAATAAAATTTGATACAACGATTTGAATTGCTAATTAGCCCATACCGGATCAAATTAAAAGTAAATTATTCAGAATACCAGACAAGATATCAATTTCCCAAAATAAATTTATCATTTTTGAATTATTTTGGACAAGAATAGCGCTAGCCAGAGCTATCTACCAGATGGGCAAGCGGCAGGCATGGTATCCCGTATTATTTAATAAATCAATCAGCTGCGTAAAATGAGTTACTGAATTGTAATTCTATTTTGCCAGTTTGCATCTTGATATTCTCCGCGAGCCGTAGAATTAAGAAGCGGATAATCGCCAAAGCCATAAAGATCGGCAAAATCGAAAGTAACGCCGCCCTGCAAATCATTATAATGCCAAATTTCATAAGGTTTGGAATTCATTGAATTAGCGTAACGTTCTATTTCGCTGGGTTCACCATAAATCATAAGCACTCTTCCCCTATCAGTTTTCCAGCCGGCTTTCTTTAAACTGCTGTATCTATCGTCGCTATCCTGTGCACGTTTCATATATTCTTTATAAGAAATACCTTTTTGTTCTTCCGTATCTTCAGCGTGTTTTTTCCAAAAGCCATACAAATAATTTCTTTTCGCCTCAACATTACCGAGCCTTGAAAACTGATCTATTTCATTTCGAGTAGCAATATATTTTGACTTTGCAAAAATATCATTACATTCTTCATCAGAAAGCAATCCGAAATTACTACCCAGTACAACGGACTCTTGTGTACCCGAAGTATCGATTATTTTTATGCCCGGGTTGTAAACAAAAAACTTTTTGATGGTTGTTCTACCGAGAGATTGGGCGCTATCTAATAAAGTTACTTTTAAAAGATAAGAATCCGTGGGAAACTTTACAACCGGCACTGATCCAACTTCAGCCCTGGTGGCAGTTCCTTTGCTGATAATGCGGTTATTATTGTAATAAACTTTGCCTTTACTGTTCATCACTTCACAGTTCAATTTCAATTTTGAATTTATATCATTTGTATTTTTCTCATATACCTCATAATAATAGAAAACGACGGGAATATTCTGACCAAAAACCAAGGTAGGGATTGGAGTAACTTCAAAAGTATTTTTATAAAATATCGATGAAGTATTAGAGCTGTTTGGAAGCAACCTTGAGGCAAGCTGCAAGTCGCTAAGCGCCAGTTGATCTTTCTCAAAGGGCTTTACATGAAGAATTTCAGCTATAGTTTTTACATTTTTCTCATTAAACTGATCAATTACACTTACATTACATTTATAAACACCTTCAGGTAAGACAAATTTCAGGACGCCTACCAAATTTTCCATCCCGGTATTGAGTTTACCATATACAGGGTACTTCAGCATCCATTGTTTATCAACAACTGCAACCCCCGTAGTTGAATCCTTTATGGAAATTATTAATTTACCTTCAACATATTTTGATGTATCCTGCTGCTTAACCGTAAGGGCAGATTGATTTATCGAATAATAAATTTCGATATAATTGTTTGTAGAATCATAACCAAATTGGGCGTAGTCGAAATCGAATAAGCTATTGCCCCGCTGAGCAAAACTCATTGAATAAAAAGATAAAGCCAATAAAAGCAGGAGGAAATTTTTATTTTTCATTTTGGTAAAATTATAAAAGTTTATAAAATGCATATTTATATATTATATTTTTAACTTATATATAATTTAAAAGAAGAAAAACATCCGGCATATTTTAATTATAAGACACATTAACAAAACAGTACAGCCCTGATTATTTGTTAATAGTGTGATTAGTTGCTAAAATATAAATAACAATGATTTAATACAAGGTTAATCTAATCAAAAATACAGTAAAATTACGGTCGAGTATTATTTACAAAAACCTCAGCCGTAATAAAAGATTATAGTTTTACCGCCGAAACGCTATGAACGCCGCTAACATTTAGAATTAATTTAAGCACATCTTTCGGTATTTCGCTGTCTACATTTACAACGGTTAAAGCTTCCTTACCGACTTCATATCTGCCAAGGGAAAGACCCGCAATGTTAATATTTGCTTCGGCTAAAATTTTTCCTACGCCTGCAAGCATACCGGGTCTATCGATATTATAATAAAAGAGCAAACAACCTTCGGGATTTATCTCCATATGATACTTATCGATGGCGACAATTCTGCATTCATTATTGCCAAATACCGTTCCGGCTATAGTATGCTGTTCTTTATCGGTAATAAACTCGACCGTCATAAGATTAGTATAATCAGCATTGGCGCCTGATTTTGTTTCATTTAATACAACACCCATTTCTTTAGCAAAGAAAGGGGCATTTATTAAATTAACGCCGGCGCTTAATTTTTTTGAAAGGAATCCTTTCAAGACAGCGGTGGACAAAAGAGTTGTGGAATTATGCAGAGACTCCCCGCTATAATTTATATTAATCTTTTTAAGCTGCCCTTTATTAAATTGAGAATGGAGTGAGCCGAGATTTTCCGCCAACTGGACGTAAGGGGAAAGCTCCTTATTACCGCCCGATTCAATAGCAGCCGCATTAACAGCGCCGCGCACACCCTTCTGATTAAAAAGATCAACTACTTGTTCGGCTATTTGAATTGCGACTTTTTCCTGAGCTTCATCTGTAGAAGCTCCGAGGTGCGGGGTTGTAACAACTTTAGGATGCTGAATTAATGGTCCTCCGAAATCAGGCGGTTCGGTTGTGTAAACATCGAATGCAGCGGCAGAAACTTTTCCCGAATCCAAGGCTTTGACCAATGCAGCTTCATTAATAATTCCGCCGCGGGCGCAATTAATTAATTTTACGCCATTTTTACATTTCTCTAATGTTTCAGTAGAAATTAAATTTCTTGTTTCATCTGATAAAGGGACATGAACTGTAATAATATCCGATTGAGCAAAGACAGTATCAAGGTCGACAAGTTCCGCTCCTATTTTTGCAGCTACTTCTTCTGAAAGCACGGGATCATAACCAATAACTCTTATACCGAAAGCCTTTGATCTTAAAGCGACTTCACGACCAATTTTGCCGAGCCCAATTATACCGAGGGTTTTACCCTGAAGCTCGGTTCCTTTATATTTTTTCCTATCCCATTTGCCTGCGCGCAAAGATTGATTAGCCTGGGCAATATTCCTGCACATTGAAAGCATTAAAGCCATAGTATGTTCGGCTGTTGAGACGGTATTTCCGCCGGGGGTGTTCATAACAATAATTCCCTTACGTGTTGCGGCTTCGCGGTTTATATTATCGACACCTGCGCCTGCCCTGCCGATAACCTCCATATTATCCATAAGATTTATAAGTTCGGGAGTAACCTGAGTATCGCTTCTAACGATTAATGCATTGTAATCTTTTATTACTTTTTGAATTTCTTCTTTGGGCATCCCCGGTTGATATGTAACCTGAAAACCTGCGTTTTCCAGGATAGCTACACATTTCTTATCTACTGCATCGGTAATAATTATTTTTTTCATTTTGCTCCGGATAATTTATTATAAGGAAATAAACAATATTTTATAAAACTGCATTTAATTTTTGTACAATATTGGTTTTAGGAACAGCCCCAATAATAGTATCTCTTACCTTACCATCTTTAAAAATAAGTAAAGTAGGAATACTTCTGACGCCGTATTCAATAGAAGTCTGCTGATTATTATCAATATCAAGTTTGCCAACTTTAACTTTACCGCTAAACTCACCGGCAAGCTCTTCAACGATAGGAGCAATCATACGGCATGGACTGCACCAAGCAGCCCAGAAATCAATTAAAACCGGTTCGGCGGAATTAATAACTTCGCTCTGAAAATTTTCATCTGTAATAGTAATAGGTTTCATCTTTATCCTTTGAATAATTAAATTTTTAAAATAGAAATACCTGTTGAAAGGTTTTGCCCGACAAACTGAACAACATCCTCTCCGCCGTCGGCATGGACCAAACCACCAGAGATCCATTCACCGCCATCTTTACATAAAAGGGAAATAACTTTAGCCACATCTTCCGGAGTAGTGAGCCGGGTTCTGGGATTTTTCCGTTTTGCAACTTCAACCATAGGAATATTGCCGGGAATTTTTCTTAGTGCGGGAGTATCGGTTACACCAGCCAAAATTGCATTTACGGCAACATCCATATATCCAAGTTCCGTAGAAAGCTGCCTGATGTGAGATTCCAATGCGGCTTTAGCAGCAGATACAGCGCCATAATAGGGGATTGAAGAATGTCCGCCGGAACTTGTCATTGCAAAAATTCTTGCTTTTTTTAAAAGGAGATTGTTCACAACAAGATCCTGCACCCAGTAAACTAATGAGTGAGCCATTACATCTAAGGTCATTTCCATTTGGGCTTTGGTTACCGGCTGCTCATCATTCAGCGGGACAAAAGGTTTCAATGAACCAAATGCCAGTGAATGAAGAAGAACCTTAATAATCGGTTTACCTTCAGCAATAGATTTAATTTCAGCTATTATTTCTCCTCTTTTTACTTCATCTGCAGCATTAACATTAAAAAAACGGCATTTAACGTTATAAGATTTTATTTTATTTACAATTTCCTGCACATTAGGCATAGTAGCCTGACGATCCAGATGAATGCCGAAAATGTTAAAACCATCTTCCGCTAATTTAACGGCAGAAGCGGCTCCGAAACCGGAAGAAGCGCCAAGAATTACCACCCACTCACTGCCTTTACTATCCGTAATCATTTTTTCTTAACATCCTTTTTCATGCATATTAAATTGAAGGAGTAAAATTACTAAAACCGTGTTTGTTAAACAATACAAATAATTTATTAAATAGGGCAGAAAGTGTCTGAACCACTGATTAAACTGATTAAATGATTACACTGATAAAGATAAAAGTTATGATTGATGATAAAAATAAATATTCAGAATTGACTTCTAAAATCATAGGCTGTTCAATGAAGGTGCATAGCGCTTTGGGAAATGGATTTCAGGAAATGATTTATCAAAGATCTTTAGCAATTGAAATGGAAACGGCAGGTTTAAATTTCCAAAGAGAATATGAAATGCCCAGTTATTATGATAAACACCTTGTCGGTACAAGGCGTGTAGATTTTATTGTTGAAAAACTATCGGATGAATTCTCTTTCTCTGATGTGCAGCAATCTTGTCCCGGTATTAGCTTCTCCACTCTCAAACGCTCTTTACAGCAATTGAAAAAGAAGAATATCATAAGAACTATCGGCAAAGGAAGAGATGCTAAATATCGTAAATAATCTCATGAGCCTGTTAATAGGCTCACATTTCCGCTTTGTGAGCCTATTTAAAATGAATTAGAGGTATTCATAAATTAAAGCAAAGTATATATAAACTTACTTTTACAAACTCTTTAATCTCATTTATGAAGAGGTTGAGATTATTGATCCTAAAATTGGTGAAATTATTAATAAAGAAGATTATGAGAAGTTTCAGATACAATGAATATATCAATTGAAATTCCGCCTTCGCGGGATAAAAATTATGGGCCCAAATAAAGATTAGTTAATCAGCAAAATAAAATATGTAGGTTATTAAATTTCTAAATTACTATTTGGAGTGTGAATAATATGATAAAAGATAAAATTTATGATGGATATATAAATCCTAACTGGCGCAGGAAACTTTCGAAATTAATTTCAAAAGGTCGTAAACAAGAAGCGTTAAAAACTTTAGATAAGTTTATTGAAAATATTTTACCGCTGTTCCAGAAGTCTCCGGAACTTTTAGAGGAACGAAGGGTCGCCTGGTTATTAAGAATAGAACTTCTAAGGAAATAGCATAGAAAAATAGAAGCCTTAGCCTGGATTTGCCTGGAATGTGAATTACATCCTGAGAATAAAACTGCACTCATCCTAAAAGATCAGTTAAAATATGAACTGAATTTATTACAAAACGATGATATAAATGAAACAATGCGGAATAAATCATTTAATATTTCGGTAGATTGGTCTGATGTTGCCGGAATGCAGGAATTAAAAACTCTTCTTGAAATTGATGTAATTAATCCATTACAAAATCCTTCAATCTTTATACAATACAAATTATCCATTCCTAACGGCATTTTATTCTATGGTCCGCCGGGATGCGGTAAAACTTTCATTGCACGAAGATTAGCTGATAAGATAGGTTTTAATTTTTTAGAAGTAACACCGTCATCAACAGGTAGTATTTACGTGCATGGTACCCAGGAAAAAATCAGCATGCTTTTTAAGCAAGCGGAAGAAAAAGCTCCTTGTGTATTGTTTTTTGACGAGTTCGATGCTTTTGCTCCAAATAGAGAAGACGATAGTACAAGTTATCATTACAGGTCGGAAGTAAACGAATTTCTAACTCAATTAAATGAATGTCATAAAAGAAAAATATTAATTATTGGTGCGACAAATAAGCCTAAGCTAATTGATACAGCAGTGCTTAGACCGGGACGTTTAGATATAAAAATATTTATTCCACCGCCCGATTTTGAAGCCCGGATTGATGTATTTAAAATGTATATGAAAGATCGTCCTCAAGATAAGATAGATTGGAAAGATTAGCAGAATACACTGAATTATTTACTTATGCTGAAATAAAAAATATAGTAGATATGGCAGCGCGTAATTCAGCGAAAAAGAGAATAAGTATTTCAACTGATATAATAGTAGATATAATTTTAGAAAATTCTGCTGCACTTAATGAAGAAGATTTGGAGAAGATGAGGTATTGGAAAGTTAATTAAATATAGTAACTTAATATCCAAAAGAAATCATCCCCAAGCCGGCAAAGAAGTTAGAAGATCAAATAGATATTATGGTTTACAACCTCTACAACCTCACTTACGAAGAAGTAAATATAATAGATCCGGAAATAGAGAAGATAATTTTTAAATAATATTTTGAGAAGTTTGAGATAAAATAAAGGATTCTTAAATGAATAAAGTTAATGAACCCCAAAGCAATTGGGGTGGTAACTGGACTGAAATAAAATTAAATGCATTTGAAAATTATGTTAATGCTTATTTAACTATTATGAATTCTCAAAAGCAAAAATATAACGGCTGGCCTACAACAATCTATTTTGACGGCTTTGCCGGAAGCGGCGAAAGAACTTTATCTTCAATTGCAGAAGAAAATAATTTATTTGCAGGATATCTTATAAAAGAAGAATTAGAATTATATAAAGGCTCAGCAGAACGAGTACTTAGTTTAATTCAAAAATTTGATTATTATTTTTTCGTTGATAATGATAAACCATCAATTACTTTATTAGAGAAAAAGCTAAATGAAAAAGGTATTGTGAATGATAAATGTTATTTTCTATGTAAAGACGTTAATCTTCAATTAGATAAACTATCAAAATTTATAAATGATAAAAAAGCTGCCCTTGTTCTATTAGATCCTTTCGGAATGCAAATAAACTGGTCAAGTATAGAAAAATTAAAAGATAAAAGAGTTGATCTTTGGATTCTTATTCCTTCTGGTGTAATAATTAATCGTTTCCTGGACAGAAAAGGAAAATTAATCTTTTCAAATAAACTTCAGTCTTACTTTGGAATAATTGAAGATGAAATTAGAAAGAAATTTTATGAGACTGAAAAAGTGGAGACATTATTTGGTTCTGTTAATTTAGTTGCTAAGACTAATGATTCTGTTTCTAAAATTGCCGAACTTTACATTGAGAAACTCAAGAGTATTTGGAAGTATGTTTCAGATGAGCCATTAAAACTGTATAATAGTAAAAACGTTCCAATATATCATTTTGTGTTTGCATCAAACAATCAAACTGCATTAAAGATTGCTAAACAAATTATTGAAAAGAAAAATAAATGAGATCAACTAAAATCGAATGGACCGAAGCAACCTGGAATCCATCTATTGGTTGTAACAAAATCTCAACCGGCTGCAAATTTTGCTATGCCGAGGTCATGTCAAAACGTTTGAAAGCAATTGGGATAGTGGATTATAATGACGGTTTTAAGTTTAAGATTTTGCCTCATAGGCTGCAAGAACCTTTTAAAATAAAAAAGCCTACCAAGTTTTTCGTTAATTCAATGAGCGATTTATTTCATGAAAAAATGCCGCATGAATTTTTAGATCAGATTTTTGCAGTAATTGAAAATACTCCACAGCACATTTATCAAATCCTTACCAAGCGGGATAAAATTATGCTTAATTATTTTTCAAATAAAAATGTCCCACAAAATGTTTGGCTTGGTGTTACTGTGGAAAATTCCAAAGTCAAAAGCCGGATT